>PKQR01000009.1 GCA_017578085.1 Bacillota bacterium | reverse complement strand
CGCACATTATCCCAGCTCACGGCGGTCAACCTTCTGCTCGGTTTCTGAAACCACTATAACGCGTCTAGTGATACAGGTCCAGCAGCAGGCCCCGGATCTCGTCCAGCCGGGCAACGAGGGCAAGGTTATCCCGCTCGCGGGCAAGCAGCATGCGGGTAAGCTCTTCGAGTTTCGCGTCGATGGTGCGCACAACGTACAGAAGCCGCCGCCGGCCGCCCCGGCCGAAGCCGGTCTCCGTCTGCACGGCGTACATGCGGGTCAACGCGGCGGAGACAGCCTGGCGGATGGCTTCCTTGTATTCCCTCAGGGCCTCTAGGCTCATCTCGGCGCGCAGGCGCGCCGCGGCCGCGTCCACATCGGCGATGGTGCGCTCGGCGGCCGCCTGCTGTTCCGCCTGCCGCAGGCGCAGCTCGTCTTGAAACGCGGTGGCACGGGTCTGCCCGCGCCAGGCCGTGCCGTGGCCTGTGGCGATCGTGCCGGTTTCGGCGCGCCGGCGCCCGACCTTCATGGCGCCGCCTCCCCGCGTGCGCCGCCTGCCACCTTCAGGCGCTCCAGCACCGCCCGCCGCACGTCGGCCTGCACGTCCTCCACCGGCCGCCCGGCCACCGGGATGCGCACCCAGCGGTCCGGCTCCCGCTCAAGCAGGCGGTGATACGCCGTCCACACTGCCCGCTGGAACTGCAGCCCCCGCCCTTCGATCCGGTCGGAGGCGCCGCCTTCCTTGCTGAAGGCGTGAGCGGGGTCAAGATCCAGGAAAAAGGTGAGCTGCGGCGCCAGTCCCCCCGTGGCGACCGCGTTGACTTGACGGATCTGCTCTTCGGGCAGGCCGAGCCCAGCGCCCTGGTAGACGATGCTCGAGTCGACAAACCGCTCGCTGACCACCACGGCCCCCCGCGCCAGCGCGGGCCGGATGACTTCCTCCACGTGCTGAGCCCGGTCGGCAGCCATGAGCAGCATCTCGGCCACCGGGGACACGGGGGCGCCTTCGTCCAACAACAGCCGCCGCAGTTCGCGCCCGAGCGCGGTGCCGCCGGGCTCAAAGGTGTGCACCGCGTCGAAACCCTGCTCCTTGAGCCACGCCACCAGCAGCCGTGCCTGGGTGCTCTTGCCGCAGCCGTCGGGACCTTCAAAGGTGATAAAGAAACCGCGTCTTTCTCCGGACATGGTCGTCAGAAGCTGTCCTCGTCCAATTCGCCGTCTTCGTCAATGCGCACCGGCAGGATCCGCACGCGCCGGTACGGCTCCTCGCCCACGCTCACCGACTTGAACTGCGCTCGCTCCGCGAGCTCATGCTGCAGCCGGCGCAAGTACGGGGGCCGGGGCGAAAGGTCCACCGGGCGCCGCTCCCGCCGCACCTGCTGGATAGCCGCCTCGGCTTCGAGGAGCGCCTCGGTTTCCGCCTCGCCACCGTCCATGAGATTGACTAGGAAGGCCTGGATCTGCGTCAGGGTGTTGCTGCGGATAACATGGATGGGAACGCCGCTGCGTTCCACCTCCCGCAGCTTCTTCGGCATCTTGCGGTACTGCCCCTTCAGGGTCAGCACGATGTGGGCCTGGTGCGGGTCGTCGGTGACCCGCACCGGAGCGCCCGTCTCGGCGATCGCCCGCTCCAGCCGGTTGCGGCTGACCGCGTAAGGGTAAACGCGGATGAGCCCCCCACCCGCGCGCAGGCGCTGGCCGTTGGCGGGCGCTGGTTCCAGCACGGCCGACACGGCCGGCACCGACGGTACAGTGACCGGAGCTGGCTCCTCGGGCTGCTCCGAGGGGCGGATGTCGATGGCCCCGTCCTGGGTTCGCTGCCGGATCTCCGGGCGCGGCTCCAGGCCCCGCAACAGGCGGTCCACGGTGCTGGCCACGTCGTGGTGGACGGCGAGGCGGTCCCGATCCTGGATCTCGATGACTACCGGGAACGTGGGTGGCGCCTTGCGCTCCAGCACCGTCTTTTGGGTTCCCCGCTTGCGGGCCTCCTCATCGCCCAGCGTCACCGCTTGTATCCCGCCGATGAGATCGGAGAGGGTCGGGTTGAGCACCAGGTTTTCCAGCGTGTTGCCGTGGGCGGTGGCCACCAGCTGCACGCCTCGCTCGGCGATGGTGCGGGCCGCCAGGGCCTCCGCCTCGGTGCTGATCTCGTCGATGACGATGACTTCCGGCATGTGGTTTTCGACGGCCTCGATCATGACGTCGGCCTGGCGGGTGGAGTGGGGCACCTGCATGCGCCGGGCATGGCCGATGGCCGGGTGGGGCACGTCCCCGTCGCCCGCGATCTCGTTGGACGTGTCCACGATGATGACGCGTTTGTTGAGTTCATCCGCGAGCACCCGGGCGGTTTCCCGCAGCATGGTCGTCTTGCCGACTCCGGGCCGGCCAAGGAGCAGGATGCTTTTGCCGCTTTCGATCACGTCCCGGATGATGTCGATGGTGCCAAACACGGCGCGCCCGATGCGGCAGGTGAGGCCGATGATGGTGCCCTTGCGGTTGCGGATCGCGGAGATGCGGTGCAGGGTGCGCTCGATGCCGGCCCGGTTGTCGTCGCCAAACTCACCGACCCGGCGCACCACGTAGTCGATGTCCTCCCGGGTCACCGGTTCCTCGCTCAAGTAGACGAAACCGTCGGGAAAGCGGGCTTCCGGGCGGCGCCCCAGGTCCAGCACGATCTCCAGGAGCTCCGAGAGGTTGTCCATTCCGATCAAAACATCCCGGATATCGGGCGGCAGCACGTCCAACAGCTGCTCCAGGTTGTCCACGATTTCTTGGCGCTTGGTCATGCCGCCATCAGTCACCTCCCGGCCGCCGAGGCCACGCGCACCTTCGGCCCGTCGCTGTCCCATACCAACCCCCGCACTTCCGCGCCTTGCCTTAGGATGTCCTGCAAATACTCCACCGCCTGCTGCGACACCTCCTCGCCCGGGCAGAGCACCGGGATGCCCGGCGGATACGGGCAAACCACGTCCGCGGCCACCCAGCCGCGGGCGCGCTCCAGGGGCACGAGCCGCATGGGGGACAAGGCCGCTTCCCGCGGGCGCAACCGCTGCCGGCCCGCGGGCGGCAGGCCAAGGAGGCTCGCGTCCTCGCTGGCTCCCGACGGCGGCGCAGACGCCGCCAGTGCAGGCCCCTCGGCCACCAGGCGCTCCAAGGCCCGCATGAGGGCCTCCACCGTCGCGCCCGTGTCGCCCAAGGTGATCAACGCGAGCACGTAGCCCGCCCCGGCCAGCTCCACCTGCACGCCAAACCGGCGCAAAAGGCGCGCTGCGGTGAAACCGGAAATGCCCAGCTCTCTTACACCGATCAGCACCTTGGTCGGGTCCCAGCGCAAGCCTCCCGGCCCGTCCGCGGGCGGCAGGCACACAAGCCCCGGCATCCCCTCGACGCCCTGGCGAACCGCCCGGGCCTTGGCGATAGCTTGCTCCATCAGCCGCCGCCCGTCCAGGACGGCCTGGCGGCGCGCCACGTCGAGGGAGGCCAAGAGCAGCGCCGAAGGGCTGGTCGTTTGGATAATGCCCAGGATGGCGGCGACGGCGTCGGGAGAGACGCGCGCCGACCGCCCCAGCAGCCACGATCCTTGCGTCAGCGCGCCCAGGAGCTTGTGGGGACTTTGCGCGCTCATGTCTGCGCCGGCGGCAATGGCCCGTGGCGGCAAAGCGGGATGCAGCCCAAAATGGGCGCCGTGGGCTTCGTCCACCAATACGACCATGCCCCGGGCGTGGGCGGCCTGCACCAATGCGGCCAGATCCAGCGCGGCCCCGTCGTAGGTAGGGTAGGTTACCAGCACCGCGGCAGCGTCCGGGTGCTCGTCCATCGCCTGGATCCACGCTTCAAGGGGTGGGGGAAGCCAGAGACCAGTAGCCGGCTCCAACACCGGCGCCACATAAACGGGCCACGCATCAGCCAGGACAATGCCGCCGATAACCGAGCGGTGGCTGTTGCGGGCAACGATGACTTTCCGGCCGGCTGCGGCGGCCAAGAGCATCGCGTGGACGCCGGCTGTCGTTCCGTTGACGAGAAAGTGGCAGAAATCGGCACCGAAGGCCCGCGCGGCCAGGCCCTCCGCCGCGGCCAGGACGGCCGTCCAGCTATCATCCCAGGCCGGCGCGGACAACACGTCGGACACATCCAGGCTCAACGCCGCCGGGCCTACGGCTGCGGCCCAATCAGCGGGGGCGCCCCGGCCCTGCTTGTGCCCGGGGGTATGAAAGGGGACGACGTTCGACTCCCGGTAGGCCCGCACGGCATCGAAAAATGGCGCCGTGTGCTGGTCGATGCCGTGCGCGTCCGTGGCAAGGCCCACCGCCGCTGCTCCCTCCGCGGCCGGCGGTAGCTTAGATACGCCGGCCGCAGCTAACCCTTCGACGCCCGCAGGCGGGACGCCTGCTGTGCCCCCACCTGCTTCGGCCAGCCAGCCTTAGACTAGACCATCAGCCGGGCGCGGGGGCGCCGGCCAGCTCACGCCAAAACGCCGCCAACCGGCGCACGTAAAACTCGTACCTTCCGTCCACGGGGTCCGCCGCTGCTATCTCCCGCTGGCAATCGTCGCACAAAAACCGCGCCAGCACCGTTACTCCCCGCTCCTGGGGCGTCCGGCAGACCATGCACAGCCGCGCTTCGTTCTCCACTGCCCATCCCCCGCTCTTGCCGCAACACCCCCAGCCTATGCCCCTCTCGGGACCGGGGTGCAGGCGAACCCCGCTCATGCCGGCTAAAACCTACTTGGTGCCGGGTACCAGACGGGCTGCGGGTTTAGGTTAAGCTCTACAAGCCGCGGGTAGACGTGTACGAGCCGCCCGTTTTGGATCTGCACCGCGATCGGTGCCTTGGTCAAAAGCGACCCGTCCTCCGCGAACCGGACGGGGCCGTACAGGGTGTGGACGGTGTTCTGCCGCACCCAGTGCGCGATCGCGGCCCGGTCACCGGCCGTCACGGGCGGCGTGATTCCCAGCGCCTGCACAGCCGCCTGCTGCACAATGGCGGCCGCGGCCGCCGCGGCGTGCACATAGTCCGGTTCTACGCCGTACCGCGCCCGGAACGCCTCAGCGAAGCCGCGCGCCGACCAAAACACGGGGTCCTTGTACGGCAGCTCGGGAAGCCACTCGCTGGCGGCGATGACGTACTCGGCCGCCTCTCCCAGCTGCTCGAGAAAGTCAGGCGCCGTCGGCCCGTAGCTAAAGGCAATCCCCTTGGGCCGCCAGCCGATGGCCATCAGCGCCCGCATCACCTGCAGCGACTGCGGCAAAAGCGACCCCACCAAGAGGACGTCCGGCTCCTTGCCCCGGACGTTGCGCACAAGGGAGACGTAATCCTCCAAGGTCATGGGGAAGATTTCAAAGTGGACGACCTTAAGCCCCGCCCGCTCGGCAAAGTACCGGAAACTCTCGGCCGCCAGCTGCGTAACCAGGTGATCGCCGGCAATGACGGCCACCGTCTTGGCACCGGGGATCCGTCCAAACACCTCCGCCGCGCTGCGGACCGCGTCAAAGGCCTTGTTGAGCAGGCCGAAGGTGAAGTAGTACCCCCGGTCAAAGATGGGGTCGGCGCTGGCGCCGCCAAAGAAATACGGGTAGCCGTAGCGCTCGGCGGCGGTGGACGCGGCCGAGACACTGTCGTCTCCCACGCCCCCGAGCAACAAATCGACATTGTCCACCGTAATCAGCCGCTCGATCAGCTGCCCGTTGCGCTGCCCGCTGCTCTCGTCATCATAGTAGATGATCTCGACCGGGTAGCGCCGCCCGTTGACTGGGATGCCGCCCTCGGCGTTGACGACGGCCTTCCACAGCTCATACGCCTGCTGCACTTGCCTCCCCTCGGCGGCCAGCGGTCCGCTTAGGGGAAGCGCCACGCCGATGCGAAACGCCTCACCTTGAGCATAGGCCCCGGGCAGCCCCGTCCCGACGACCAGTAGCGCGGCGGCGCATAGAACGGTAACTCCGGCGGCGACGATGCGACGGACTGCCTGCACGGTTACCCCTCCGTGAAACGCTTGCTGCTAGAGGCCGACCCGGTCCACCAGCTCGACCAGTACCCGCCGGGTGCTGCGGGGGTGAAAGAAGAGGGTGCGCAAGCCGCCAAGTCCAGGCTCCGGGCCGCGGGCCAGGGGCTCGCACCCGATGGCCTCGTAATGGGGCAGTACCCGCTCGATGTTATCGACTTCCAGGGCGATGTGATGCAGCCCTTCGCCCCGCTTGGCGAGAAAGCCAGCTAGGGCCGAGTCCGGCGACACAGGGCTCACGATCTCCAGCCAGACACCGTCAGGCCCGCAGGGAATGGCCGCCAGCCTTAGGCCCTGCTGGGGCAAGGTCGCCTCCTTGATGACCTCCTGGCCCAGCAGCTGCCGGTAAAACGCCACCGCCCCTGCAAAGTCGGCTACTGCAACACCGATGTGGTGCAGCCGCTTGACCATGCGCTGCCTCCCGCCTCCCGCTGTCTCATACCGCCTACTGTGCGGGTTCTCCTCTCACCGCCTGCTGTGGCAGCTCCCGGCTCGCGGCGCGTCGCTCACCGCCCGCCTCGCCCACGACCCGGATGTCGTGCTGCCGCCGGGGCACGACGATGTTGACGAACGCCGCCCCAGCAGGTCCGGCGGTGATGCCGTGGGGGACACCGGACGGCGTCCACGCGGCGTCTCCCGCACGCAAGCGAGCCGTCTCATCCCCGTTCTGCAGGATGAGATCGCCGGTCTCCACGATGACCAGCTGTTCTTCCGGATGATGGTGCAGCGGGAAACGGGCACCGGGTGCGAACTCGTACCGCACGGCGGTGAACTGGCCGCCGTCGAACCGTCGCCGGCGCACCCCCGGATACGGGGAATCCTCCGCAAGGGCAGCCCAGGGCGCCGGTTGCCCAGCCCGGTGCATCTCGTGCAGCGGGCCGCGGCGGAAACGCAGGAAACCCGCGTTGGCCCCCCGGCGCACGGCCAGCAGCTCAGCCACGATGGCCACCGCGATCTGCTCAGGCCCCTCCGCGCCGATGTCAAGGCCCACCGGGGCGTACAGCCGGTCCAGGTGTTCGTCCACGGGGAAACCTTCCGCCCGCAGCACGCCCAGGATCTTCTCTGTCCGCTCCCACGGCCCGAGGATCCCCAGGTAGCGATAGGCCTGTCCCCAGATTGCGCGCAGGATGGCCGTGTCGTGGTGGAAATTGTGGGTCATGACGACGACGTAGGTGTCGGCGTCCACCGTCACGTGCGCCGGAACCTCTTCCGGGTAAGCGCAGATCACCCGGTGCGCGCGGGGAAACCGGTGGCTTTGCGCAAAGGCGGGGCGGCTATCCACGACGACGACGCGGAAGCCGGCTTGCGCGGCCACCTCCGTGAGGGGCACCGCGTCGTGCCCGGCGCCGAAGAGCAAAAGCACCGGCGGCGGCGCGATGGTTTCCAGGAAAACCTGCACCTGCCCCGGCTCGTCCCGCCGCGCGAGCAGGGTCTGGCGGTCCCGCTCCACTACCGGGACCCCATTCTCCAGGCGGTACAGGTAGCTGCGGGATTCCCCCCGGGACATGAGCTCCCGGGCGTCCGCGGCCACCTGGCGGTCCAACCAAGCCTCGCCCAACGTGCCCTCGATGCCGTCCTCGCCCACGTAAAGCCGGGATCCGGCCGGAATCGACCCGCCGCCCGCGCTCACCACCACCGCAGCTGCCAGCCGCCGGCCCTCCTCCCGCGCCCGCCGGACCCGGTTAAGGTAACCCCTGTCCACGGGCTCCAAGAACACATCGATCCGGCCGTTGCAGCCGAGCCCCAGTCCCCAGACAAGATCGTCGTCGGCGGACATGTCAAAGTGCATAAGGCGCGGCTGGCCGGAGCGCAACACCTCCAGCGCCGCTTCCCGCACCTCGCTCTCGAGGCACCCGCCGCTGATGGCACCGCAGGCCCTGCCGTCTTCGTCCACGAGCATGCGGGCGGCCTCCCGGCGATAGGCGGAACCGACCACATGTACGACGGTGGCCATCACGGCCCGCTTTCCCGTCTGCTCAAGACCGGCCAGCTCTTCCAACACGTCGTGCACAGGCCCCACCACCCTACGCCCGGCTGCGCTCCCTCCCCGCCGCGCCCAGCGCCGGGCCTGTCTTGTCCTCGCCCGGGTTAGTTGAGAAAGTGTACAGATTTGTATTAAAGCGCGGCGCCCCCCGTTTCCTCCACAAGACAGCACGGTGTGCTCCCGTCTCAACCCCTCGTAGTGCGGTCCAAGACCGCGCGCCGGAACGCCGGGCAGGATGCTACCTCCACCCGGCAGGAGCGAACCTACTTTGAGCGAATTCCGCGGAATGTCAATCATCCAGGGCGAGGGCCGCCGAATTGAGGTGACCCGACCATGACAGCGCAAGGCATGACGCTCGGCGAGAAAATCCGCGCCCTCCGGCGGCAGATGCGCATGACCCAGGCGGACCTGGCGGGCAACGATTTTACAAAAAGCTTCATCAGCCAGGTCGAGAAAAACCAGACGCAGCCCTCGCTGAAGAGCCTGATGATCATCGCCCAGCGCCTCAACCGCCCTGTCAGCTACTTCCTGGACGACGATCAGCCGCCTCCTGCCTCCGCCCCCCTGCACCAGGCCGTGGCCGCCGGCCAGCTCCTAGAGCGGCAGGGGGAATACGAGCAGGCGCTGCAGCTATACACGCAGGCGCTTGACGATTGCGCCCCCAACGACTACCGCGGCCGGGGCGAGCTGCACCGCCGCCGGGCCCGGGCCCTGGTGCACTTGGACCGGCTGCCCGCTGCCCTGCAAGCCTTGGAACAGGCCGCGGACGAGTTCCGGCTGGCCCGCGACACGGCCGCCCGTGCCGCTGTTGATTTGGAACTGGGCAATGTATACAGCCGTATGGGACAAGCCGAACGCGCTGTACATCATTACGAGCGGGCGCTGTTGCTCTATGAGGAAATCCTCGTCCCCGACGCAGCCTCCGACCCTTCGTCGCCCATCGTCTGGCTCCTGACGCAACTGGGCCTGACCTGTTACGAGACGGGCAACCGCGAGGCCGCTTTCCGGTACCTAAGGCGGGCCGAAGCATTGTCCCAGGAAACGCGGGTGTACTACCGCTGGGGCGAGCTGTGCCGCGTGTCGGCCGTGCTGCTGGACGAGATGGGCGACCGGCGCCGGGCACTAGAGTACGCGGAGCGGGCCGTCGCCTTCTGTGATTCCACCCTCGACCGGGGCGGGCTGGTCGATGCGCTGATCAGCCTGGGTTGCCTGAAAGCTGAGGAAGAAAACTGGGCAGCCGCCGAGAGCTGCTTTACGCGGGCTCTGCACGTGGCGGAGGAAAACGCCGACGCCCGCGGGAAGTCCCGGGTGCAGGCCGCGCTGGCCAAGTGGGCCGCCCGTTCGGGCGATGTGGACCGGGCCGTGTCTTTGTACCGGGAAGCGGTGCGCACCGCCGGCGACGACCAACAGGCGGCGGAAATCCACTGCTTCCTGGCTGAGCTCCTCAAGGCGCGCCGGGAATACGACGACGCCGCCCGGCATCTCGAGTCGGCCATCGCCGTCCTGGAAAAGGCCAACCGCCCCAAGGCGCTGGCGGAGGCATACTCCTCGCTGGCGGAGATCTACGAAGCAGCCGGCCAGCCGCAAGCCGCCGCCCGCTGCCTCAAGCGTTCGGTGGAGCTGTTCCGGGCGCAGTAGGACTAGAGGATGAGGTGCTGCAGGGCGATGAGCAGCACGACGCCCGGGATGCCGAGAAACCCCGCCACCAGGGCGGTGACGGGGTTGATGGGCAGGTAAATCCCGAGGACGAAGCGGCCCAGGAAGTTGACGAAGGCCAACAGCGCCACACCCAAGAGGGCGTTGTACACCAGCCGCAAGAGGACGCGGACGGGCAACAGCAGCACCCGGGCGATGAGGTAGAGCAGCAAGATCCCAAATAGATATGCCACAACGACGTGAACTTCCACGGGGCCTCCCTCGCTCTCGCTAGAGTGTATGAGCGAGGGAGGCTTGTCTATGTCGACTGCAGGTGGACGGCATCAGCGCGCACGCCGTGCCGGCGGGCTTCATCCAAGAGGTACATGTAGCGCTTTTCCGCCGCGCCTGCGGCAAAGATGGCGTAGTCGATCAGCCTGGGGTCGGTCACATTGTCCAGAAGCCGCCGGGCGGCCTCCCACTCCCGGCGGGCGTTTTCCACCTCTTCCGCGAGGGCTTGCCGCTGGGCCTTGCTGACCATCTCCATGTCCCGGCCCAGCAGAAACCCGGCGACACCGTCGAGGCAGCCTGCCAGAGCCTTTTTCCAGCCCACCGTGCATCCCCCCGTAGCCAAGCTGACATTAGGATATGGGGGACGCTCGCCAGGCTATTCCACCTAGTGAGGCTTCCGCTAGAGCTCCCGTCGCCCTTCCAACGCCTTGGTGAGGGTCACCTCGTCCACGTATTCAAGGTCCCCGCCCACCGGCATGCCGTGGGCCATGCGGGTGACCTTGACGCCCAGCGGTTTCAAAAGGCGCGCCAGGTACATGGCGGTGGCTTCGCCTTCGATGTTGGGGTCCGTGGCGAGGATGACTTCCTGCACCCGGCCGTCGCCTAAGCGCGCGAGCAGCTCCTTGATCTTGAGGTCCTGGGGCCCAACGCCGTCCATGGGGGAGATGGCCCCGTGCAGCACGTGGTACAGCCCCTTGTACTCCCGCGTCCGCTCCAGGACCAGGATGTCCTTGGGCTCCTCCACGACGCACAAAAGCGTCCGGTCCCTGGTCTCATCCCGGCACAAGGGACACGGGTCGACGTCGGTGATGGTGCAGCAGACCGAGCAGTAGATGGTGCGCTCCCGGGCCTCGATGATGGCTTCCGCGAGGCTGTGGGCGTCCTCCTTGGGACCGGTGACCAAGTGGTACGCCAGCCGCTGGGCGGTCTTGGGCCCGATGCCCGGCAGCTTGTTCAGCTCTTCAATCAGGCGGGCGATGGGACGTGAGTAGTGCAGCATCCAGAGCCAACCCCGGTGTGCTTTAGAAACCCGGCAGTCCCGGGATGTTGAGGCCGCCGGTCACCTTGGCCATCTCCTGCGCCGCCAGCTCCCGCGCCTTGCGCAAGGCCTCGTTGACCGCCGCGACCACCATATCCTGCAGCATCTCGACGTCGTTCGGATCGACGGCCTGGGGATCAATGCGGACGCTGACGATCTCCTGGTGGCCGTTGGCGACTGCGCTCACCATGCCGCCGCCAGCGCTGGCCTCCACGGTCTTGCTCCCCAGCTCCTCCTGGATCCGGGCCATCTCCTGCTGCATCTTCTGCACCTGTTTCATCATCTTGGCCATGTTCATCATCTGGGGTACCCTCCATTTCAGCGGCGATCCCGCTCGACGTGAATGATCCTGCCCCCAAACAAGCGCAACGCCTCTCGTACCGCCGGGCTGTTGAGCACGTCATCGGCGGCATCGGCCGCCGGCGCCTGCGCCCTGTCGGGTCCAGGGGCCGCGCCGGCCCCGGCCGGCTCGTGGAGCGCCGTCACACCGGCGCCGGCCCCGGGCGCCGGGTCGCCCACGGCCCCGGCCGGCTCCTCCGTTGCTTTTGAGCCGGCCAGCACCGTTGTCACCTGGATCTTACGCCCCACCAGGCGGCTGAGGATCTTCTCCACCACCTTGCGGTTGTCGTCGCTCTGCAGGTTATCCCGGTGAAACGCCCGGTCGGGCGGGAACTCGATGGTCAGCACGCCGTTGCGGCAGGCGACCGGTCGGCCTTCCCGCAAGAACGCCTGCACGACCCGCTGCCGCTGCTGGTTCAGCACCTCATGCAGCCGGTCCCACTGGGCCAAGATCAACGCCAGCTCGTCGCCGGCATCCTGCGCGGCCGCCGCAGCCGCCGGCTCCGGCCGGGCTAACGAAGCCCGCTGCTGGGCCATGGGCCGCTGCTCGGCGATGGGCTGCTCCGCCGGCGCCCGGTGTTCCTCCAGTATACGGCGCTCGTCCAAAATCTGCTGCCCCACCCGTGGACGCGCCTCCGCCGTCCGGTGCTCCGCCGCCACCTCCTCCGCCGCCAAGGGCGGCCGTTGCTCGGCCGCAGGCTGCTGCGCGGCCAAGGCCGCCACTTGCCGCTCAAGCCGCTCAATCCGAGCCAGCAGCGCCTCAGGGTCCAGCTGGGTTTCCGGGCGGGTCAAGCGAACGATGGCCATCTCCAGCGGCAACTGCGACTGGGTCGCATAGCGCATGTCCGCTTCCGCCGCACCGAGGGCCTCAATGGCCCGCAAGATCAGCGGTACCGGCAAGGCCATCGCGTGCCGGCGCAAGGCCTCGCTTTCCTCGGTGCCCGGCAGCACCGCCGCGCCCGCGGCCTGCTCCCCGGCCACCTTAAACAGGAGCACGTCCCGCAGATACCGCGCGGCGTCCCGCAAAAACTGCCGCAGGTCCCGGCCCGCTTCCTGCAGCTCCTTGACCAGAGCGAGCCCCCGGGCCGCGTCGCCTATGGCCAGCACGTCGGCAAACGCGATCACCTGCTCCCGGGGGGCGACCCCCAGCACACCTGTGACCACGTCGGCCGTGACCTGCTCCGCGTACGCCCGGCACTGGTCCAAAAGCCCCAGCCCATCGCGGAGGCTCCCTTCGGCGTAGCGGGCGATGACCCGCAGCGCGTCCTCGGTGACGTTGATGCCTTCCGCCTGGGCCACCTGCGCCAGCCGCGCGACGGTTTCCGACATCGACAGGCGGCGGAAGTCAAACCGCTGGCAGCGGGAAGCGACGGTAGCGGGAATCTTGTGGGGTTCGGTCGTGGCGAACACGAACACCACATGCTTCGGCGGCTCTTCAAGCACCTTCAACAACGCATTGAAGGCCTCGTTGGTCAGCATGTGGACTTCGTCGATGATGTAAATCTTATAGGCGCCTTCGGTGGGCGCAAAGCGCACCCGTTCCCGCACTTCCCGGATCTCGTCGATGCCCCGGTTGGACGCGCCGTCGATCTCGATGACGTCCATCGCGGTGCCCTCAGCGATGCGCCGGCACGACGGGCACTGGTTGCACGGCTCGGGCGTGGGCCCCTTGACGCAGTTGAGCCCCTTCGCGAGCAGCCGCGCCAGCGTCGTCTTGCCCGTGCCCCTTGGGCCCGTGAAAAGGTACGCGTGGGCGATTCGCTTCTCCGCCAGGGCGTTGGAGAGCGTGCGCACGACGTGGGCCTGCCCTGTCACGTCGGCAAAGGTCTGCGGGCGCCACTTGCGGTAGAGGGAGACGTAGCTCACCGCGGATACCTCCCGGCAGGATCCTTGATTGCTTCGTCGACCCGCCGACGGCTTCCTTGTTTGTGGTCCAACGGGAAACCATTGCTTGGGGGAACCCGGCTGCGTAGGCGAAACCGCCTGCCAAAGCGAGGACGGCCAATGGAAAAAGGCCGGCGCGCTCATCGCCCGCCGGCCAAAAAATTGCGCCGTGCACCCGCCGTCGACCTGCCCTTCCGGACGTTACCCGGACAGTTGGCTCGGATCAGGCGCCCTCGCGGCACACGGGCGAATTCGCTTACCGCTGCTTCCTTCCGGACCTGACGGGGTTCACGAAGGCCCGTTGCGCGAGACCCGATCGTCAGCGCCACTTATCCGGGGCAGGCTCCACAAGGACGAGGCCTCGGGCGGGAATTCGACCCCGCTATAGCGGATTGCGGGTGCAGGGCACCGCTACCTCCCCGTCTAGCACGGCACACCTTAACCCCAGCCAAAGACGCCGAGCGCACGGACCCGCAACGGGATTCCGTGCGCACTTTCATTATAGGTGCCGGGCGGAAACGGTGTCAAGGCGAGCCGCCGTCGTCGGCCCCGCCCTTCCCGGCGCTGGTTTCCCCCGAGAAAATATGGGGCAGCTCCTGCCTGAGCCGCAGCGCCGCCAGGTCCTTCATTTTGGCCTCGACCATCACGTCGAACGAACCCAGCGACGCCGCGTACTCGAGAAACGGCTCCACGAACCCGGCGTCGACGTAGTCCGCATGCGCCCGCACGTCTTCCGGGCTCCGGGGGGTCGAGAGGTGCACTTTCGGCGGCCGGTCGCGCCAGGTGGCAAACACCGCCGGCAGCAGGTCCCGGTAGTCCTCTCCGTCGTTGCGGCACCAGTGGTGGTGCAGGTCAAACACCATGGGCACGCCGGCTTGTTGGCACAAGGTGAGGGTATCTTTGGCCGAGAAGGTGCGGTCGTCGTTCTCGAGCACAAGCCGGGCCCGGACCGCCTCGGGCAGCCGCTCCACGTTGGCCAGAGCCTGGCGGAGGCCCGCCTGGTTACCGCCGGGGAAGCGCTTGCCCACGTGCAGGACGATCTTCGCGGTTTCGTCCAGGCCCATGGTGCGAAAGAGCCGCACGTGGTAGTCCGTGTAGCGCTCGACCCAGGCAAACACGCCGGGTTCCGCTGCGTTTAGCACACACAGCTGCGGCGGGTGGGTACTGACCCGAAAACTTTCCTGCCGGATGACCTGGCCGATGCGGGCCAAAAGGGGCTCCAGTAGCGGGTCCTGCCACCATTCCCAACCGTCGGTCGCCTCATGGGTTGCCAGCGGGATGAGATGCGTGGCAAACCGGTAGCAGCTGAGGCCGTTCCCCTTGAGAAACCACAAGATTCGCAGGGTGTTCTCCAGGTTCCGGCGGGCCGTGCGGCGGATGCGCTCGATCCTCGCCTCCCGGTCCGGCAGGCGCTCGATGGATTTCACGGTCACGTCGCCCGCCGGCGAGCAGTCCTTCTCACTCAGGCAAATGGACACGAACCCCAGTCCCACCGCCACGGGCGCCACCCCTGACTAGGCTGTCAGGGTCGAGCCCTGGCCATGCACCAACGCCTGGCCGGCGCGTACGCCGCTGCTGTGCCGGGGGCGCCGGCGGCAGGACTGCGAGAACATCGGCGCCTTCGCCTTTCCCAGCCGAGTTGGGCCTGCTACAGCCCGGGCAGCATCAATACCAGCGGTCCGCCCAAGCTTGGATCGCTTCCACCACAGGCGCCAGTTCCTGCCCTTTCTGCGTGAGCCGGTATTCCACGACCACCGGCCGCTCCGGGTGCACGACGCGCGTCACGATGCCGGCATCCTCCAGCTCCCGCAGCCGCTGCGCGAGCAGCCGGTCGCTCAGCTCCGGGATTTGCTTCTTAAAATCCGTAAACCGCCTTGGCCCGCCCAACAGCACCCGCACCAAGAGGCCCGTCCACTTTTTGCCCAGCAGGCGGATGGCGGCTTGGTAATGCGGGCACATCTGATCGTAGCCCAACGGTCATCCCCCCTGGGTGCAGCGCACCCCCGTCGCGGCGGAAGGCCGCCGCTGATCGCATTATACCACACGCGAACTTTACATTCATAAGGTGCTTGACAAAAGTAAGTGACACGGCTAGAATGGAGCCGTTGGCAGCAGCGAACAGGCCTGGCATCACGAACCGGGCTACAACGACAACATGAGATAGAAGGAGGAGACCGACATGAGCGTCACCACGTGGAAGGTGGACCCAACCCACACCTCCGTGGAGTTCTCGGTGCGGCACATGATGTTCGCCACCGTCAAGGGGCGTTTCAGCGGCGTGGACGCCGTCATCAAGGGCGACCCCAACGACCTGACCACCGCCACCTTTGAGGCCACCATCGACGTCAACACCATCGACACCCGGGAGCCTCAACGGGACGCCCATCTGAAGTCGCCCGACTTCTTTGACGCGGAGAAGTACCCGACCATCAAGTTCCGCAGCACGCAGGTGACCAGGACCGGCGAGAACACCTACAAGGTCACCGGCGACCTGACCATCCGCGACGTGACTCGCCCGGTCACCCTGGATGTGGAGTTCACCGGCCAGGGCAAGGACCCGTGGGGCAACCAGCGCATTGGCTTGACCGCCAAGGGCTCCGTCAACCGCAAGGACTTCGGTCTCACCTGGAACGTGCCGCTGGAGGCAGGCGGCGTCCTCGTCGGCGAGAAGGTCGACATCACCATCGATGCGGAGGCCGTCGCCAGCAACGAGTAAGCCTTGGCTGCGGGTTCGCCCGCTGTAGGCGTCTCACGGGCCGTCAAGGCTGCGGACAGCTTACGGACACAGAAAGGCCCCGGGTCTCATCCCGGGGCTTCCGTTTTCCTGCTGCGGCCAGGCGGAGCGCCCGCCTTGTCCCGGCTTCACCGAGCCCCTGGACGCTCTCGCGGGCCACCGCAAAGCAAAAGGGCTTCCGACCGGCGGAAGCCCTAGGAAGACATGGCGGAAGGGGTGGGATTTGAACCCACGGTACCACGAAGGTACACACGCTCTCCAGGCGTGCCTGTTCGACCGCTCCAGCACCCTTCCGTGCCGTTGCGCTAGAAAAATTGGCGGAGGGGGTGGGATTTGAACCCACGAGGCGGGTAATCCGCCTAACGCATTTCGAGTGCGCCGCGTTCGGCCGCTCCGCAACCCCTCCGCGATCTTACCAAACCGCCACCGCCTGCGCTAACCGCGCAAGCGCCGGAAAAAAGCCTGGATGACAGCCCGGCACTCATCCTCCAGCACCCCGGCGGTAACCGCCAGGCGGTGGTTGAGGCGCGGGTCCTGCACCAGGTTCCACAGCGTGCCGCATGCCCCCGCCTTGGGGTCCGCGGCCCCGTAGACCAACCGTTCGATGCGGGCCAGCACTAAGGCGCCGGCACACATCGGACAAGGTTCAATTGTAACGTAGAGCGTAGTGCCTGTCAATCGCCACGCCCCGAGGCGAGCCGCCGCCCGCCGGATGGCCACCATCTCGGCATGGCCCGTCGGGTCCCGTTCGGTCTCCCGCAAGTTGTGGCCAGCGGCGATCAGCTCGCCGTCCCGGACGATGACCGCGCCGATGGGGATTTCCCCTTTGGCCGCGGCCGCCTCGGCTTCCGCCAAGGCGGCCCGCATCCAGGTCTCGTCATCGGGCTGGGGCGGCGACAAGGCGAGGCCCGGCGCTACATGCACTCCTGGGGCTCGCCCTCTTCGTCCTTAGTGCGGAACGACTGCCCGCAGCCGCAGGTGCGCACCGCATTCGGGTTCTTGATGGAGAACCCGCCGCCCATCAGCGTTTCCACGTAATCGACCTCGCTGCCCGCAAGAAACCGGGCGCTGAAGGGGTCGATCATCACGCGAATGCCATGCTGCTCAAACACGATGTCGTCATCGTGCGTTTCGGAATCAAAGCCCATGGCGTAGGAGAACCCGCTGCAGCCGCCCGAGCGCACCATGATGCGCAGGCCCTGGTTGGTGCGGTTCTCCGCCTCCATGATTTCCTTGAGCTTGTCGGCAGCCTTGGTCGTCACGGTAACCAACTGCCATCACCTCCGCCGTCGCTCCCATTATATCAAGGCACGGGAGGCGCGGCAACGCCGCCCGTCCCCCGCCGGCGGCTGGGTTGGGCGCGGGTCTGGATCCGCAAACGCCGCTCGGTCACCGACACCAGCAGCGAGATGAGCGTCGTCATCAAGAGGTACATAAGGGCCACCATGGCATAAATCTCGATGGGCTTGAAGGTGCGGGTCACGATGAGTTGGCCCTTGCGCAAAAGCTCTTCCAAGGCGATGACGGACACCAGGGACGAGTCCTTAAGGAGCAGGATGAACTCATTGCCCAGCGGCGGGATGATGCGCCGGAAGGCCTGGGGCAGGATGATGAACCGCACCGTCTGCCACCGGGTGAGTCCAAGGGCCCAGGCGGCCTCTGTTTGGCCGACGTCGATGGACTGCACGCCGGCCCGCACGATCTCGGCGATGTAGGCGGCGGAGTTGAGGCTCAGGGCCGTGACGCCGGCTTGCCAGCGGTCGAGGCTCAATCCCAGGTGCGGCAGGCCGTAGTAGATCAGCATTATCTGCACTAACAGCGGGGTCCCGCGGAAAAACCACACGTAGCCTGCGGCAAACGCGCCCACGGTCCTGAAACGCGACAGGCGCATCAGGCCCATGGCCGTGCCCAAGATGAGCCCAATCCCGATCGAGGTGGTGGTGAGCAGCAACGTGGTAATGGACCCTGCCGTCAGCTCGGGCAGCGAGCGCAGGATGAGCCCCCAGTCAAGGCTGTACACGTGCCTTCCCCCCAGAGCGGGCGCAGCAGGAATCGACGGTTTCTGACAACGCCCGGCGAGCGTCGCGCCCGCGCCGGCAGGTCCGGGCCTCCTTCGCGGGCGGCCATGGCCTGATCAAGGAAAAGGGGATCATGGTCATTGGCCGGTGTCCATGATCCCCTCGCGCTTGCATCAAGCTGCGGGCCCCGAAATCACTGGCCGCCGAGCAACCACTTCTCGTAAAGCTCGTCGTAGGTGCCGTCGGCCTTGATCTGGGCCAACGTCCGGTTGAGCTGCCGCAGCAGAGCCTCATTGCCCTTGCGCAAGGCGATACCGTAGTACTCCACGGTGAAGGGCGTCCCGACCACCTTGAGCACGCCCGGGTTCGCCTTCTGCTCCTGAATCGCCACCAGCTCGTCCACCACCACCGCGTCGGCCCGGCCAAGGCGCAGCGCCAGGAACGCCTCCGGCGCCGTCGGATAGGCGTCGATGCGCAACACGCCATTGATCTTCTCCGCAGCAAAGTGGCCGGTGGTACCGATCTGCACCGCCACCACCTTGCCGGCCAAGTCGGACGGCTGCCGGATGCGGTCGTCATCGGCCCGCACCATGATCACCTGGCCGGTGGCGAAGTACGGGTCGGTGAAGTCCACCGCCGCCGCCCGGTCGTCGGTGATGGTCATGGCGGAAATGATCACATCGTAATGCCCGGCCAAAAGCCCCGGGATGATGCCTTCCCAAGCCGTGTTGATGATCTCCACCCGCATGCCGAGGCGACGCCCCACCTCGCGGATGAGATCCATGTCAAAGCCCTGGAGTTCCCCATTCTCGTCGACATACTCAAACGGCGCGTACGTGGCGTTGGTGCCGACGCGCAGCACTTCCTGCGCCCCGGCGGCGCTCGCGAAGACCAGCAGCGCGAGCAGGCATGCGGGCACAATCCGACGCATTTACCCTCTACTACCTCCTAATTACTGCCTGTGACTGTCTCGCCGTTACAATAAGCGCGCCGCGGGCGCCCCGTCAAGAGCGCCCGCGACGCGCGTCGCCCGCGGCATCAGTTGCCGCCGAACCACTTGTCGTAAATCTGGTCGTAGGTGCCGTCTGCCTTGATCTGGGCCAGTGCCCGGTTGATGTCGCGCAGCAGATCGGCGCGGCCCTTGCGGAGGGCGATGCCGTAGTACTCCACCGTGAACGGCGTGCCGACGACCTTGAGCACACCCGGATTGGCCTTAGCCTCTTCGAGGGCCACCAGCTCGTCCGCGACGGCCGCGTCGGCCCGGCCGAGGCGCAGCGCCAGGAACGCCTCGGGCATCGTCGGGTAGTGGTCAATACGGGCCACACCCTCGATGCGCTCCGCGGCGAACTGGCCCGTGGTGCCGATCTGCACCGCGACGACCTTGCCGGCCAGATCCGAAGGCTGCCGGACGCTGTCGTCATCGGCCCGTACCACGATCACCTGTCCCGTGGCGAAGTACGGGTCCGAGAAGTCGACCGCTTGCGCCCGCTCGTCGGTAATGGTCATGGCCGAGATGATCACATCGTAGTGGCCGGCCAAGAGGCCGGGGATGATGCCTTCCCAAGCGGTGTTCATGATTTCGACATCCATCCCGAGTCGCTTACCGACCTCGCGGATGAGATCCATGTCAAACCCGACAAACTCGCCCGTCTGCTCGTCCACGTACTCGAAGGGCGGGTACGTCACATCCGAGCCAACTCGCAGCACGCCCTGGGCCCCGGCGACGCCGGCCAGCATGGCCACTGCCAACAGCGCGGCCAAAACCATCTTACGCAACATTTAGACCCCCTTCGCATTTGTCGCAAACCTTTTGCCTGGCTGCTATTTCTGCCCGGCCTCGTTCCGTTCCTGCCGCCGGCGGTTTAGCGGCTCCGACCGTGGAAATTTGCCTGTTGACGTGTTATTATTGGTATGTATGCCCTGTGTTCAGCCCAGAGTGGAGGGGAAGTTCCGTCATGACAGCAGCCGGAGCCGAGATCCTGCTGGTCGGCATGCTCGTTGGCTTCTTCGTCTCCCAAGTGGTGCAATATTTCGTCACCGCCCGGTCCCGGACCGCGTCCCTCCCGGAATCCGCCTACGCCCAGCTTGAGGAAGTGGTCGAACAGGCCCTGGCTCGCCGCCTGGCCGCCGGTGCCGTCGTGGCCGCCGCGCCAACGGCTGCCGCTCCTGCAGCCAAGGGGGCGGTAGAAACCGAGGCGGAGGCCAAGCCTGCGGCCAAGGAAGCCGAACCGGCAGCGGCGGCTGCCGCAGCACCCGCCGCGGAGGCGCCCGCTGCGGCTGAGGGCGAGTCGGTCCCGATGGTGGTTACGGTCGGCGGGCAAACCTACAACCTGATGGTGCGCCCCGGCGAAAACATGCTGGACGCCGCCCTTGACCGCAACGTGGACCTGGACTACAGCTGCAAGGAAGGCTCCTGCGACACCTGCATGGTCAGGATCCTGAAAGGGATGGAGTACCTCAACGACATCACCCCGCAGGAGCGGGACATGCTCGACGAGGACCAGCTCAAGGAAGGCTACCGGCTCTCGTGCATGGTCATCGTCAAAGGCCCCGGTCCGGTGGAGTTCGTCCAGGAAGAGCGCTAAGACCTATACGAGCTGCGGCCAAAGACACAGCCTCGCTATCGAGGAAAGCAAAGCCGGGCCGGCGGCTTCCTCGTGCCCCAAGGGGCATGAGGGGGGCGCAGGCCCGACGGTTTCTTCTGCACAATATTATGGTATAATCGTTCATAGCGCCCATCCCATGGATGGCCACCATCACACGTCAAGGAGGGGTTTTCCGTGGCGAAGCACGAGCTTCCGCCTCTGCCTTATCCGTACAACGCCCTTGAGCCCTACATCGACGAAATGACCATGCAGATCCACCACGGCAAGCACCACGCCACGTACGTCAACAACCTCAACGCGGCGTTGGAGAAGTACCCCGAGCTCCAGGACAAGTCCGTGGAGGAGCTGCTGCGCAACATCAACTCCGTGCCCGAGGACATCCGGACCGCGGTGCGCAACAACGGCGGCGGCCACCACAACCACTCGCTGTTCTGGCGCATCATGGGCCCGGGCAAAGGCGGTGTCCCGACCGGCCCGGTGGCGGAGGCCATCGCCAAGGCGTTCGGCAGCTTTGACGCCTTCAAGGAGGAGTTCACCAAGGCGGCGACGACCCGCTTCGGCAGCGGGTGGGCGTGGCTGGTGGTGGACAAGGACGGCAGCCTCAAGGTGCTGAGCACCGCCAACCAGGACAGCCCGCTCATGGACGGCCAGACGCCCATCCTCGGCCTGGACGTCTGGGAACACGCCTACTACCTCAAGTACCAGAACCGGCGTCCGGAGTACATCCAGAACTGGTGGAACGTGGTCAACTGGGACGCGGTCAACGAGGAGTACGCCAAGGCCAAGCGCTAAGGTGGAAAATCAAACGGGCGGGGAAGGAACGCGTCCCTTCCCCGCCCGTGGCATACATCGCTTGCTTAAAGCCCACTCACGACCGCTTACAAGTCCTCAAGCCGCCAGTCGGCCACCAGCCACCCGCGGGCGCTGCGCCGCAAGCTCAAGGCGACAAGCGGGGTGCTTTCCTCCCCCCCGTCGCCGTCGGCCAGCGGCCGCCACAAGCGTACGACCAGCACCTGATCAAGCCCTTGCGTCCGCCGCTCGGCGATCTCGAGCTCCGCTTTCGCCCACCCCGGATCCAGCCTTCCCGCTTGCCCGCTCAGCCAATCGCTCACCTGGCTGGTGTGCCTGGGCAGCGCCAACTGCTCCATGGTTTCCCGGTCCCCCGACCACATGGCCTGGGCAAAGCGGCGAGCGGCCTCCTCGGGGCTTTGGGCCACGTTGCCGGTCATAAGCAGGTTGCCGCTCCGCGGCGACTGTGACAAGGCGTCGGTGGCCAGCACCAGCCTCAGTTCAGAGATGCGCTGCGACAGGGGCGGGTGGGTCTGGTACAGCTGCTGCCAGACCGAATCCGGGGACAAGCCGCGGCGCTGCGAGTCCATGCGCTCTAAAGCCTCCACCAGGCCCCGCGGGTCGTACCCCGCCCGCTGCGCCAGCCGCATTCCCACCAGGTCCGCTTCGGATTCCTGCTCGCGGCTGTAGGCGTACATGAACAGGTCCCTCATCTCCAAGAGCCCGCCCCAGTCCGCGGGTCCCTGGGTGCTGCTCAGCATCCCGAGGGCCAGGACGGCGAAGGCGCTCCACAGGCTCTGGTTGATGCGGTGCGGGATGTGGCCCATGATCCCATGGGCGATCTCGTGACCGATCACCCCGCCCAGCTGGTCGTCGGTTTCCATCAGGTCCATGAGCCCGGTGGTCACGAAGATCTGGTGGTCCTGGTTGATCCAGGCGTTGGCGACCTTCTCATGGACAACCTGGATGGTGTAAGTTTCCAGCTCGGGGTAGTCGGCTCGGAGGACGTCCACGAGCCGCTCAAAGACGGCCCGGGCCCGGGCCTCCATCGCAGGCGGAATGATCGACTCCGCCGGTGCCGCCGCGAACACCGTCGCAGCGCCCGCCTGGAAAAACAACAGCCCCGCCAGCACCAGCGGCAGGGCTCCCCGCACCCATGCAGCCGCGCGTTCTCGCACGCAGGCTTCCCTCCGCATTCAGGGGTCTGGTTTCATCCTACCGCCGGCGCCAGCAAACGTCAACGTTGGTAAAGGGTGCCCCGGTCCGCGCGTGGGAAAAGATGGTACAATATTGAACCAGGGAGGGAACGTACATGCGCTTGGAGCGCGAGGAGCTGGAAGCCCTCTGGGACGCGGCCGAGGAAGCGGCCGCCGCGCGGCGCATGGAGCAGTTTGGCGGGCTTGTCAAGCTGCTGTTGGGCTATTTGCTGCTGCAAACCTTTGGCCCCGAGTACTTGAGCCTCATCCCGGAAACCATCGGCGAGCCGTCTCCCCACCGACTGCGCACCGCCCGGCCCTACTTTTTCGACGCCTTGCGGGCCCAAGATCCCGAGGAAGCCCGGGACTTCGCCCAACAGTGCCTGCAGCTGGCGATCCCCAAGATCCAGCGCATCTGGCGCCAGGCTTCCCTGTTCCCTGCCCCTCGTTCCGGCAACCTAGGCTTCTAAGTGCGGGTTGCGCTTCACCGGCAGCAGTAACCGCACCCGGGGTTCATCGTGACCCGGCACCACATCCACGATGCGGGCTTCTTTGAGCGCGTCGACCGCCGCTTGCAATTCCCTGCGGTCCGCTTTGGGCATGTGAGCCGCTACGTCTGAAAGGAGCGCCTCGCCGCCGTTTCCCTCAAGAAACCGCACGATGTCGCGCCCGGTCCCGCCCACCGCGGCCGTAGGCGGGTGCCGCGGGTCTAAGCCCTGTCCCCGGTTGGCCGCAGTGCCACGATATTCGGTGTTCTCCATGGCCATTCCACCCTCGTCCCTAACTTGCGCCGCCCGGAAACGCCCTCGCGCCCGGTCATGTCAAGCGCCCAGCCGCATATAGTGTCCCCGCGAGGCGCTGCGTTCGTGACACGCCACAGGAGCGAGCGACGCTCCGCCGGCCGCGCAACCGGGGTTTCCCGTGCGCAAGGGGAGGTGCATGTCCATGGAGACGCTGGCCGCCGTGGGACAGGTGGTCCTCAGCCTGTACTTCCTGTACAACGGAGCCAACCATTTCCTTAACTTCAGGGGCTTGAGCGCCTACGCCGCCGCCAAGGGGGTGCCGGCCCCGGGTGCCGCCGTCGCGGTGAGCGGGTTGATGCTCCTGGCGGGCGGCTTGGCGCTGCTCTTGGAATACCAGGTGGCCGCCGGTGCAGTCATCCTCGCCCTGTTCCTGGTCCCGACAGCCTTCTTCATACATAACTTCTGGGCCGTCGAGGACGCAGCGGCCCGCGGTGGGGAGCTCGCGCATTTCCTCAAGAACATCGCCTTGGCGTCCGCTGTGCTGCAGCTGCCACAAGTCATAGGCTGAGCGGGACCGAGAAAACATGAGCGGGAACGCCGGTGGGCTTCATCCCCCGCCGGCGCGCGCTCAGCGGTAGTGCTCGACCGCGTTCAGTAACCCGTCCACGTCCTCAGGCCCCAACAGCACCCGGCGGCCCCTAGTGGTTTCCAAGAGTACCATCGGGGGCTTGAGCCGTGAGGCGTAAACCTTGACCGTACCCAAGGAGCCGGCGATGAAGTCGCCCACGTGGTAGCCCGGGAGGCTCGCGCCAAAGACCCGCCAAAGCCGCGGCACCTGGTCCAGCCGCTGCACTGACTTGATGTCTTGCCACCGGTAGAGCTTGCGCCCCAGGTGGTGGACGGCGATGCCGTCAGGGCCAACCCGGTAATGCATCCCCCGGGCGCCTGCGGTCACCACCCACGGAAACCCGATGGCAATGGGCAGCGTGGCGGCGATGGCCAGCCACAGGAACGGGTCCGTGAGCACCGACGGACCGGGCTGCGGGGAAAACACCGCTTCGTCTACGCCGCCCGCGACCTCCGCCCACTCGCCTGCCTGGGCCGCCCGCACCAGGGCCACAAACCGATCCGCGTCTTCGGGGCTGAAGACGTAACGGGTGTTGGGCCTCGCCGCGGCCGCTCCCGCCGCGGTGTCCACGTAGACCAGCTCCTGCCCGCCGGTCGTCAGCCGGTAAACCCGCTGGCCGCCCATGGTGTACCAGCCCATCTGCAAGCCCCGCAAACCCGCCCCAAAGGCCCGCCGCACCCGACCCGGGTCTGCCAGCAGGTCTACACCGGCCACGTCAGCCGCGGGGATCACGATCTTTCCGACGCCCATTTCGACCGTGATCCCGGCCGCGCTCACCCGGTAGGCCAGCCGGCTTTGGATGATCCCGTAATAGGCGGTCATCGCGGCGGGCAAGAGGCACACGATGCCCACGACGACGAAAAGCACTATCGCCCACGGGCCGCGCACAGTGGCCGGGCGGAACACTTGCTCCCTGTCGGATGCTGCGCGTGCGGACATGCCTTCACCCCCATTCTTGGTTCTCGCCGCGGCCGCAAGCATCCTGTCGTATACGCCTACCCGGCCACCTTGGCGAATGCGCCATTTCGGCAGGGCGCGGGCAGCCACGGCACGAATGTCAGGCGTGAAAACGTTCGATCTTTGCGAGGTCATGCCCGTGCCCGGCCATAAGCGCCCCTCTCCCGGCGGTCGGACCGAGCCATCCCCCGCCGATCGGAACGAACCATCTCCCGCCGATCGGACCGAGCCATTGGCCGCCGAGCGTCCCGGTGCATACCCCGGTGAGCAGCCCGGCATCCTGTTGACGGCCGAGCTGCATCGCGCTCTCAAGCTTCTCCATGAGTCCGAGGAGCCATTGTTTATCACGGGGGCGGCGGGCACCGGCAAGTCCACCCTTCTGCAGCACTTCCGCCGCACCGCGAGGAAAAACGTGGCGGTGCTGGCCCCGACCGGCGTCGCCGCCATCAACGTGCAGGGGGAGACGATTCACTCCTTTTTCAGGTTCCGCCCCGACATCACCGTCGACCGGGTGGGCCGGGCCTGGGGGCCGGCCCGGGAGCTTTACAAGCACCTGGACATGATCATCATCGACGAAATCTCCATGGTGCGGGCGGACCTGCTGGACTGCGTGGCCCGATCGCTCGAGATCAACGGTCCCCAACCCGGCGCGCCTTTTGGCGGCGTGCGCATGGTGTTCTTTGGCGACCTGTACCAGCTGCCGCCCGTCGTCCGCCCGGACGAAGAAGAGCTCTTCCGCACCTACTATGCCAGCCCGTATTTCTTCAGCGCCCATTGCCTGGCCGGCGTGGACATCGTCTGGGTCGAGCTGACCGAGGGGTTTCGCCAGAAGGACGACGAGTTTCTCGAGATCCTCAACGCCATCCGGGACGGCACCGTTACCCAGCGCCACCTGGAGCGCCTCAACAGCCGGGTCGTACACAACGCGGACCCGGCCGCCTACTCCGACTACGTCTTTTTGACCACCGTCAACGCCCGGGCGGCGCAGATCAACGCCGAGCAACTGCGGCGGCTGCCCGGACCCTTGTACACGTTTCACGCCCGGGTCAGCGGGGAGTTCACGCCCAACGCCGACCCGACCGAACGGGTGCTGCAGCTCAAAGAAGGCGCCCGGGTCATGCTGCTCAACAACGACCCCCAGGGCCGCTGGGTCAACGGCACCATGGCCACCGTGCGCCACATCCGGCCGGACGACGAGGAGATCACGGTCGCATTGCCAGACGGCAGCGAGGAAACCGTGGAGCCGTACCAGTGGGACTTGTTCCGCTTTGAGCTCGAAGGCGGGGTGCTCAAACCCGTGTCGGTGGGGCAGTTCACCCAGCTGCCGCTGCGGCTCGCGTGGGCCATCACCATCCACAAGAGTCAAGGGCTCACCCTCGACAAGGTCGTGCTGGACCTCTCCCGCCCCACCTTTGCCCACGGGCAGCTCTACGTGGCGTTGAGCCGCGTCCGCTCTCTGGACGACCTGGTGCTCACCCACCCCGTGAAACCGGGCCACATCCGCCTAGACCCGCGGGTGCAGGCCGTGGCCCAGGCCCGGCGGCTGACGGCCGTCCCATGGTGACGGTAACGCCACAACGGTGGCGACCAGCAGGTTGGCAGGAGCGGCGGCGTCTCGCGTAGACGACCACCCCACGGCGCCGCCGCACCTGCCAGCAGTTCCCTCAGACCAATAGCTCCGGCAAGTCGCTGCACACCGCGTCGACGCCGAGCTCCTTGAGTCCCCGGATGACGTCGGGGCGCTCCTCGTGCCAGCAGACGATGCCCTTGCCGGCCCGGTGGACCAGCTCCACGTCTCCCGGCGTGAGCAGCTGGTCCGGGCGGGGGCCTGCGTTTTCCCAGCAAAGGTGCAGGTACGTCCCGCCCATGGCGTCCAGCTCCGCCAACAGCCCCGGGATGTCCCGCGGCGGCAGGCCGACCAGCCACGCGGCAGGAAGCTCGGGCGCGAGCTCCCTCAGAGCGCGCACGTCATCGGGCACCGTAGAGCCGATGATGGCCGCATGCTGGAAACCATGCTCCCGCACGGCGGCCACGATCGCGGGCAGTGCCGCGCTGTCCTTGACGTCGATATACACCCCGAGGTGCTCTTCCCGGCACAAGTTCAGGGCGTCGGCCAGGGTCATCAGGCCCTCATCCAATGCTGCGCCGGTCTTGGGCTCCCGCAGGCGCAAAGTGCGCAGCTCTTCCCACGTGCGCTCGGCCACGGGCCCGCTGCCTGTCGTCACCCGGTCGAGCACGGCGTCGTGGATGACGACGGGCACCCCGTCGCGGCTCAAGCGGACGTCCAGCTCGACCATGTCCGCCCCAAGCTGGGACGCGATCCGCACTGCCGTGGCGCTGTTTTCCACGGCATGCCCCGACGCGCCCCGGTGGCCGATGCGGATCCAACGGCGCTCTCCCGGCTTATACAGCCCGGCCAGTTGCGCCGTCCACCAGGCGACACGGGCCGGGATGGCCGCTTCCAGGGCTTCCCACGGGATGAGCCGCTCCGGGCCAAAGGTGAAGCGCTGCCCGAAGGAAAACGCCGGCGTGAACTGGCGGCCTTGCAGGTACGTGTGCACCAGCCGGTCCGCCAGCGGCGTCTTCGCGGCAATACGCCCGGCGAAAAGCGGGGTCACCCACACCCCGCCGCTGCCGGCAAACCGGCCGCAGGCGCGGGTGATGTAGTCCCGCAGCGGCTCAAACTCGGCGGGCTGGGCCGCGAGCGCGTGCTTGCCCGGTTTCACGTAGACGACCGGATGCGTGCCCTCCAGCACCACCCCGCCGGGCAGGCCCAGGCGCAGATCGTGCCAGCGGCCGTGCCAGCTGGCCTCCACCCGGACGGGACGCCCGCGGGCATCCACGTACACCCACACGTGCTCGAGCTCATACAGGTGCTCGATATCCCAGTCCCACCACAGGGCGTACTCGATGGCGAAAGCCGCCTGTATGCCGCCCTGGTCCAGCCGGATGTCCCGCGGGAAAGACGGCGATCGGCCGGCCGCGCGGAAGACCCGGTAGCCCGCGACCTCGGGTGCAAAGGGCTCGTGGTCGTCCATGAGCAGGATAGGCGCATAGCGGGCCGCCAGTTGCAGGTCCTCGGGATTTTGCTCCGGCTTAGGCCACGGCGGCAGCTCGTGAATGGCAGGCCCTCTCAACGTTCGGTTCCTCCTCATGCACCGGCTGCTTGAGCGCGTTCGCCGCCGGCCGATACCGGCAGCCGCCCTTCCGTACGGGCGTCAAACAGATGCATGCGATCCATGTCCCAGTCCAGCCACACCCGGTCCCCGACGCGGATCGGCGTGCCGCCGGGAACGAGGGCCCGGATGGCCTGCTGGCCCACGCGTACGTCCACCAGCGTGTCGCGGCCCAGGGGCTCCAGCATATAAACCTCGCCGGCAGGCTTCCCGTCCACCGGCTGCGAGCTCACCCGCAAGTCCTCGGGCCGCACGCCCAGCACCACCTGGCTGCTGGTCGCCTTCTCCATGCCAGCGCGGGCCTCGGGCGGCAACGCGACCGAGAAGTCCGCATTGGCCAGCTGCGGCGTGCCGCCGTCCACCCGGTATTCCATAGAAACCAGGTTCATGGGCGGATCGCCGATGAAGGAGGCGACGAACAAGTTGGCCGGCCGGTTGTACAACTCCAGAGGTGTGCTCAGTTGCTCGATGACGCCGGCGCGCATGACAGCCACCCGGTCGGCCATGGTCATGGCTTCGATCTGGTCATGGGTGACGAGAATCGTGGTGATCCCCAATTGCCGCTGGAGCCGCTTGATCTCCGTGCGGGTTTCAATGCGGAGGCGGGCGTCCAGGTTGCTCAACGGCTCGTCCAACAGCAACAGCTCAGGCTCTTTGACCAGCGCCCGGCACAACGCCACCCGCTGCTGCTGGCCGCCCGAAAGCTGCGACGGCTTGCGCTGGAGGTATTCCTCGATCTTCGCGATGCGGGCCACTTCCCGCACCCGCCGGTCGATCTCCTCCTTGGGCGTCTTGCGCAGGCGCAGCGGGAACGCGATGTTATCGTAGACGGTCATGTGCGGGTACAACGCGTAGCTCTGGAACACCAGCCCCACGCCGCGCCCTTTGGGCGGCACATCGTTGACCCGTTCGTCGTCAAAGTAGATGTCGCCCGAAGTGGGCCGGTAAATGCCGGCCAGCATGAGGAGAATGGTCGTCTTGCCGCAGCCGCTTGGACCGAGCAGCGCCAACAGTTCCCCGTCGTTGATTTCCAGATCGACGCCCTTGACGGCCGTCACGTTGCCGAAGCTCTTCGTCAGGCGCTCCAACCGGATGCGGGCCACGGTCAGCTGCCCCCTTTCGTGCCGCCGATGGTGACTTTCATCAGGTACTTCTGGGTAAAGATGAAGAACAACAGCACCGGCGCGATGTAAAACAGCGCCGTCGCCGACAACAGGCCATAGTCCAGGAAGCGGTAGTCCCCGACGATGGCGTTGATGTAGCTGGCCAGGGTCCAGGCGTTCTTGTCCTGGATGAACGTGATCACGTAAATGTACTCCGACCAGCCGTAGATGAACGAGAAAATGGAGATGGACGCGATCCCGGGCATCACCTGCGGCAGCATGACCTTGTACCAGGTCTGGATGCGGCTCGCCCCGTCCACCAGCGCCGACATCTCCACATCCCACGAGATGCCGTCATAGAAACCCTTCATCACCCAGATCCCCAAGGGCAGCATGAGCGCCGCTTTCACCAGGAACACGCCTGGGATGCTGTTGAGCAGCCCCAGGAACCGCAAGACGTAGTACGTGGCGATCAGGAGCGTGATCCCGGGAAACGCGTGCAGCACCAGGGTCAGGGCAAGAAAGGCGCTGCGGCCGCGGAAGTTCATGCGGGAAAGCACATACCCGGTGGGTGTGGCCACCGCCACCACCGTGATCGTCATGCCGATGGCCAGCACGAGGGTGTTCCAGGTGGTGCGCCAAAGGTCAGGGTAGTAGGGCGACGGGGGTTGGAACAAGAAGCGCCAGTGCTTGGTGGTGAAACCGCTGGGCCACACGCCGTACACGAGCTCGGTGCTGAAGGAGTTCAAAACCAGCCACCCGTAGCCGACGATGAGCGGCAGCGACACCAGGATGAGAAAAGTGTAAATGAGCGCAGAAAGCAGCCGCTCTTGCCGTCGCTCGCGGCGGGCGGTTTCCCGGAGCGCGGCCCCTTTGGGGCGAGAGATCTGCGCCTGCGCCTGGGCCATGCTACATCACCTCGATCTTGGGCTCCGCCATCATCTCGCGGAAGCGGAACACCCGCCAGTACACGATGGACGCGATGGTGCCGATGAGCACCAGCACAATGGACAGCGCCGCGCCGTACCCAAACTCGTAATTGGCGAAATACCCGCCAAAGGCCAGGTTGTAGGCGTACAGCGACCACACGGTGGTGGCGAAGTACGGCCCGCCGCCGGTAATGATGAGGATGTACTCATAAGATGTCAGCAGCGACAGCGTCTGGTACGCGGTCACAAAGAGCAGCGGCCAGCGGATGAGGGGCAGGGTGATGTAGCGCACCTGCTGGGGCCAGGTGGCGCCGTCCGCCAAGGCCGCCCACGTGTAGTCCCGCGGGATGGATTTGATGGCGGAGTAGAAGATGACCATGCCGAAGGACGCCCCGATAATGCCGTTGGTGATGACCACGACGGCCATCGGGTAGTCGGTCACCCAGTTGACGGGCCGGCTCCCGGCCAGGGCCAAAAGGCTGTTGAGCAACCCAGCCCGGGTCGGGTCCAAAATCCACATCCATATGATTCCGTAGACGATAGGCGGCGTAAAGCGCGGCAGGAGCCACAGCGCCTGAAAGACCCTCCCGACCCGGTCCGGCACGTATGCGGTTACCAGCGCCAGGAGCACGGCCATGCCGACATTAAAGAAAGCCAGCGTGAAAAAGGTGTAGACGATGGTGTTCTTCAGGATGCGCGGCAGGAGAAAGTCCTCGAACATCCGCGCGAAGGTGGCAAACCCGACAAAGTTCCAGCGCAGCCGGAAGTCCATGTCGGTAAAGCTCATGGCCGCCGTCATCACCGCCGGGACCACGTAAAAGACCACCGTGACGATGAGGGCGGGCAGGAACAAGGCAAAAATCGCCAGTTTCTGTCCCCGGGACACAGCCGGTTCCCTCCTACGGCGGGTTCCGGCCTTGGGGCCGCCCGGCCCCGAGGCCGGGGAACCGCAAGACGGGTGCGGGGAGCCTGCAAGACAGGCTCCCCGCCTGCGTTTCCTGCGGTGATTACTTGACGATCAGATCGTTGCCCAACTGGCTGCGGAGACGGCGCTCCAGCTCCTGCAGAGCCTGCTCGGGACGGAGCATGCCGGCTTCCACAGCGCCGATGGCCTCATAGAGGGCCGTGTTGTAGAAGCCCGAGGCCGGGTGCGAGGGCAGGAAGATCTGGTCGGGCACCAGCGTCGCCGCCGCGGCCAAGTAGGTGCTCGCCGCGAAGTCCGGGAAGGCGGTCTGAGACCGGCGAATGGCCAGCTTGGCACCTTGCCGCGAGTGGTTGGTGTTGAGGTCCACGTCGGAGGCGATGGTGATCAGCAGGGCGGCCAGGTCCTTATGCCGCGACGCGGAGGTGATCATGTAGGCCTGCGGCTGGCCCAGCTGGTTGGGACGACCGTTGTCGGCGCCCTTGGGGATGAGCGTGAAGACGAACTTGTCCCACAGGTAGTCCTCGCTCACGCCCAGGTCCCGCTGCCACTCGGCCCAGAACCACATGCCGCCGGTGAGCTGCACGCCCGCGGTGCCGTCCACCACGATGCTGCGGTGCACCGTCGGCCACGCCCAGGACGTCATGCCGTTGGGCGTCA
>PKQR01000078.1 GCA_017578085.1 Bacillota bacterium | reverse complement strand
TCTCCCAGCAGGGGTTGTAGACCAATCAACGGCAAGCCGTCCCGGCTTACCGCTTCGGCCTTCCCTCACAGAAAGGCCCGCACCCGTCCACCAGGTCGTCACGCTGTTTAGTTTTCAAGGACCAACCGGCCGCAATTTCCTGCCGCCGGATCTTAAATATAGCACGGTCCCTCGAGGGAATCAAGGGCCACAAGATTGCGAAATTGGCATTTCCCAGGGGTCCAGGCGCTGCAAGGTTTGACAGGGTTTTACAGGCCTTCCCCGGCGGCCAGGGCCAGCCGGCCGCCCGGCAGATTGCGCAAGTCCACGCCCTCGATGCCCACAAACACCTGCGGAACGCGCCCCGGGATCACCTGATTGGTAAGCACGATGGCCTGTTCAACCGGAAAGTTCGCGTCGATGTAGGGCGCCACGACCTTCATCTCCACCCGCACGTGCACGTACAGCCGGTGATTGACGACGTTGATCCCAGCAGCCACGAAGTCCGAGCGCGGCTCTACAGTAACCGAGCCAATGGGAATTATGCGTACCGGTACGGCGGGCCCCGTGCCCGCGAGGAAATCCAAGCCCGTCAGCTGGCCGAGGGGGAGAGGCAGCTCCTCCCGGCCCAGTTGCGCCAGGGCTTCTTGGATGTGGTACGCCGCCGCGGCGCCGATCTGGTTGATGCGGGCCATGTTGTAATCGATCATGATGAGCTGTCCCTGGGCGTCGGTCACCGGGCGAAAGAGGGCTTCGGCCTCGATGAGGGGCAAAAGGTGCTCCTCGACGGCGCTGGCGATGGCGCGCGTCCCGAGGTTCACCGCCTTCGACTCGGCCCAACGCCGCAAGGGCGGGCGCAGCAACGCGTCGGCCAGCCACGACACGCTTAGAAGCAGCACCGCCGCCACGGTGACCAGCACCGCAAAACGCTGCGCGCGGTTGAGCGTCCCGCGCCGCCGCGCCGGCGGCCGCATCCAGCCGCTGCCCCACGCCAACACCCGCATCGACCTCCTCCCTCCCGGCAACCCTACCATACGTATGCGCGGCCCGGCCTGTGGGTGCGAAAAGAAGGACGGCCCAGGGCACATCGCCCCGGACCGCCGCCAAGGTAGGAGCGGAGCACAAGAACGGAGCACAAAGAACCGGACGCGAAGCAGCCGCCGCTAGCAGGCTCCTCAGGGCTTGAGCACGATGCGGGCGAAGCGGCGCTTGCCGACCTGGACGACCGTGCCGCTCTCGGCAAGCCAGTCCAGCTCCGGGTCTGTGACGACCTGGCCGTTCAGGCGCACACCGCCCTGGACCACCAGCCGCCGCGCCTCGCTGTTGCTGGCTGCCAGCCCCGCCCGGACCAGCAGCTGTGCGATCCAGATGCGGCCGTCCCGGAGCGCGCCGGGATCCAGGACGACCTCAGGGATGTCCTCGGGCACCTCCCGCTCCCTGTGCACCCGGTCAAAATGGGCCTCCGCGGCCTTAGCCGCCTCGGCGCCGTAGAAACGCTGCACGATCTCCCGGGCCAGGCGCCGCTTGGCGTCGCGGGGGTGCACCGTGCCGTCGGCCAGTCCCCGGCGCAAGCTGTCCAGCTCCGCGAGGCTCACATCGGTGATGAGCTCGTAGTACTGCATCATGAGCTCGTCGGGGATCGACATCGTCTTGCCGTACATGTCCTCGGGGGTGTCGTTGAGGGCGATGTAGTTGCCCAACGACTTGCTCATCTTCTCCTTGCCGTCGATGCCGATGAGGATCGGCGAGCAGACGCCGACCTGCGCCGGCATGCCCACTTCCTTTTGGAGATCCCGGCCCACGAGGATGTTGAACTTCTGGTCGATACCGCCGAGTTCCACGTCGGCCCTCACCATCACCGAGTCATAGCCCTGCATCAGCGGGTACACTAGCTCATGCAGGCCGATGGGGAAACCGCCTTGCCAGCGCTTCTGGAAATCTTCCCGCTCCAGCATCCGGGCCAGCGTCATATGGGAAAGCAGCTTGATGACGTCGTGAAACCGCATCTGCCCAAACCACTGGCCGTTGTAGACGACTTCGGTGCGTTCAGGATCCAGGAAGCGGAATAGCTGCGCCGTGTAGCCTTTGGCGTTTTCCAGCACCTGCTCGTGGCTCAGGGGAGGCCTGGCCTTGTTGCGCCCGGTCGGATCGCCCAGCGTCGCCGTGTAGTCGCCGATGATCAGCACGGCCTGGTGGCCCAGTTGCTGAAACTGCCGCAGCTTGAGCACCGGGATCAAGTGACCCAGATGCAGTTCGCGGGCTGTCGGGTCAACCCCCAGCTTGACCCGGAGCGGCCGCCCTTCCCGGCGGGCCGTGACGACCTTCTCGACCAATTCCTCTTCGGGAAAAATTTCCTCAGTGCCACGGCGGATGAGGGCCAGCTCCTCTTCCAGTGAAACCGCACCGAGCGCCGCCGCCGCCCGGCCGGCCTGCACCGCTTGCTCCACCGCAATCACCCGCTGTGTCCGGTTCTTGGTAATGGGGTCATTATAGCATGGACGCCGCTACAGCGGCAACGGACCATCCCGGGCGGGCCGTTCGCTACCATGGCCTGCCGCAGCATGCTATAATAAGGCGTACACCCCCAGCCGGCGGCGCCCCGCCGCCAGGCGTCAGGCCGCCACCGGATCGGCGGCCGCTGGTTGGCCGCCAGGAGGGAGGCTTTCATTGGCACGCCGGCGAATGCGATTGAGCGTCATCATTGCAGTCTTCCTCTTCTCCATCCTCGTCGGCGGCGCCGCCGGCATGGTGGCCGGCTATCTGCGCAGCGCGCCCACGCTGGACCAGGTCGTCTTCGAGCAGGAGCTGACAACCTACATATACGACATCGAAGGCCGCGTCATCGCCCGCCTGTACCGGGAAAACCGGATCCCGGTGCGGCTGGAGCAGGTGCCGCGCCATTTGCGGGACGCCATTATCGCCATCGAGGACTCCCGCTTCTACGAGCACTTCGGCGTCGACGTGCGCGCCATCGTCCGGGCGGTGGTCGCCGACATCCGCCGCTTGTTCGGGCGCGACGGCTACCTGCAGGGCGGCAGCACCATCACCCAGCAGTTGGCGAAAAACGCCTTCCTGACCCATGAGCGGACCCTGTCCCGCAAGCTCCAGGAAGCGCTCTGGGCCATCCAGATCGAACGCAAGTACAGCAAGGCGGAGATCCTTGAAACCTACCTCAACGAGATTTACCTCGGTCCCGGCGTGTACGGCGTCGAGGCCGCCTCCCAGTACTACTTCGGCAAGTCCGTGTCCCAGTTGACCTTGGCCGAGTCCGCCCTGCTGGCCGGGCTGGCGCGGAACCCCGGTTTGTATTCGCCTTTCCGGGACCCGGAGGCGGCGAAGAGCCGGCGCAACATCGTCCTGTCCCGCATGGAAGAACTGGGCATGATTACCCCTGCCGAGGCCCAGGCCGCCCGCAGCGAACCCATCACCGTCACCCAAAGCAACCAGCAAAGAAATCTCGCTCCTCACTTCGTCAATTACGTCATCCAACGGCTGTTGGAGCTGGACGGCATCGACGCCAACACCATTTACGCCGGCGGCCTGCAGATCTACACGACCCTGGATCTCGACATGCAGCGCGCCGCGGAAGAGGCGATCCAGCAGGCCTTCTCCGATCCGACGAGCCTGCTCGCAAAGGTGTCCGTCACCGACGCCAACGGGCTTGACCAGCCGCAGGTCAGCCTGATCGCCCTCGATCCTCACACAGGGCACATCAAGGCCATGATTGGCGGGCGCAACCGGGACGAGTTCAACCGGGCGGTCCAGGCCCGCCGCCAGCCCGGTTCGGCCATCAAGCCCTTCATTTACGCTGCGGCCCTTGAAAAGGGGTTGACCCCGGCCACGATCCGGGTGGACGAGCCCTTTACGTGGACAAACCCGCAGACGGGAGAAGTGTGGGAGCCCCAGAACTTCAGCCGCACCTTTGCCGGGCCGGTCACCTTGCGCCGGGCGCTTGAAGAGTCCATCAACATCGTCGCCATCAAGCTCTTGGCCGAGGACGTGCCGGTGCGCGACGTCATTAACCTGGCCACCCGTATGGGCATCACGACCTTGCAGACCAGCGGGCCCCGCAACGATCTCAACCTGGCCTTTGCGGTGGGCGGCTTAACCAACGGCGTGCGGCCGATCGACATGGCCCAGGCCTACGGGGTGCTGGCCAACGGGGGCATCCGCACCGAACCCATGGCCATTTTGCGGGTAGTGGCGCCTGACGGGACGGTCCTCTACGAGTTCCGCCCGCGGCAGGAAGTGGTGCTGTCGGAGGTCACCAGCTACATCCTCACGGACATGCTCCGGGGCGTCATCGAGCGGGGCACCGGCCGCCGGGCCAACATCGGCCGGCCCGCCGCCGGCAAGACCGGCACCACTCAGGACAACCAGGACGCGTGGTTCGTCGGCTACACCCCGGATCTGGTGGCGGCGGTTTGGATCGGCCACGACACCCCGACGCCGATGAACTCGCCCTTCGGCAACGTGGGCAGCGGCGAGGCAGCCGCCATCTGGGCGCGCTTCATGCAGGCCGCCCTCGCGGGCACGCCGGTGCGGGATTTCCCCAAGCCGGCGGAAGGCCTCGTGGAGGATGTCTTGATCGATACGGCGACGGGGCTTCTGGCCCGGACCACGTGCCTCTTTATCCCGAGGGCCGACATGCGCTACGAGATCTTTGCGGCCGGCACCGAGCCGAAAGAGCTGTCCCCACGGTGCTACAATCCCTTCTGGTCGCCCCGCTAGGCTTAGGCGCACCGGACCGTCAGTCGTGGAGCTCAACCACCGTGACGCCGTGGCCGCCCGCGTGGGGCTCGGCCAGGCGCCAGCCCTTTACCCTCGGATCGGACCGCAGCAGCTCATGAATGGCCCGCCGCAAAGTGCCCGTTCCTTTGCCGTGCACGATCCGGACCGTGGACAACCCCGCGAGCACCGCGTCGTCCAAGTACTTGTCTAGCGCGCCCGTCGCCTCTTCGACGGTCATGCCCCGCAGGTGCAGCTCAGGTGAGATGTGGGCCCGCTTCTCAGCCACCAGGCCAAACCCCACGGGACGCGCTGCGGGCCCCCGCCGGCTGGGGTCCTCTGGGCGGCCGGGTCCGTCGCCGCCTGCAGGTGCGCGCAGCTCCTCCCACGGCACCCGTACCCGGAGGCTCCCGATCTGCACGCTCACCTGCCCGTCCGCGTCCGGGGGCTCGATAACGGTACCACGTTGCTGCAGGGAGGCGAGGAACACAGGCGTGCCCGGCACGACGGCGTCTTTGGCGAGGGGTTCGCCCGCGGCTACAAGCGGCGGGGACGCGCTCTCCTCCAATTCCTCGCGGTAGCGCTCCAGGCGCCGCCGGACAAGGCGCGCCTGCTCCAATCCCCCCTCCCGTTGCTGCCGGCGCAGCTCCTCCAGGATCGCGTCCGCTTCCCGCCTGGCCGCGGCCACCACGCGCCGCGCCTCTTCCCGGGCCTTCTCCAGCACGCTCTGGCGCCGTGCCGCCAGCTCCTCCTGGGCGGCCCGCAGCTGCGCCTGCAGCCGCTCGTTCTCCTGCCGCAAGCTGCGTGCCCGCTCCAGCTCCGCCTCGGCTTGGCGGCGGGTTTCCTCGAGATTGCGGATCAGGTCGTCCACCCGCGCGTCTTGCCGGTTGAGCCGGCGCCGCGCCCGCTCCAGCACCTCTTCCGGCAGGCCTAGGCGTGCTGCGATCTCCAGGGCGTTGCTGCGCCCCGGCAGCCCCATGATGAGCCGGTACGTGGGCGCAAGGGTAACGGGGTCAAACTCGACGCTGGCGTTTTGCATCCCGGGGCGGCTGTGCACGTAGGCCTTGAGCTCGCTGTAATGGGTGGTGGCTACGACCCGGGCGCCCACGGCCAGGAGAAAATCGAGGATCGCCATGGCCAGTGCGGCCCCCTCGGCCGGATCGGTGCCCGCCCCGAGCTCGTCCAGGAGCACCAGCGACCGCTCGTCTGCGCTGCGCAGGATGCGCACGATGTTGGACATGTGGGACGAAAAGGTGCTCAAGGACTGCTGGATGCTCTGCTCGTCACCGATGTCGGCGTAGATGCCGCTGAACACCGGCAGCTCCGTCCCCGGCTCGGCCGGTACATACAGTCCCGCCTGCGCCATGAGGCCGAAAAGGCCAATGGTCTTGAGGGTCACCGTCTTGCCGCCGGTGTTGGGGCCGGTGATGACCAGAATCCGCGCCTCCCGCCCGAGCCACACGTCGACGGGGACGACGCGGCCGGAAAGCAGCGGGTGGCGCCCGCCGATGATATGAATCCACCCCTCCTCATTGAGCTTTGGCGCGACGGCCCGCATGGATTGCGCGAGCCTGGCCTTGGCCAAGGCCAGGTCCAATTCGGCCAAGACGGCGAGGCCCGTTTCCAGCCCCTCGGCTTCGGCCCCGACCTGGGCGCTCAGGTGGCGCAGGATGCGCTCCATTTCCCGCTCTTCCTGGAGTCGGGTCTCCTGCAGCTCGTTGTTGAGCTCGACGACGGCCAACGGCTCCACAAACACCGTGGCCCCGCTTGCGGACGTGTCGTGCACGATGCCGGGGATCATGCCCTTGTGCTCCTGCTTGACCGGCACCACCTGCCGGCCGTTGCGCACCGTGATCAAGGACTCCTGCAGGGCGGGCCGCAGCGCCGCCGAGCGCAGGATGGCCTCGAGCCGCTCCCGGATCCGGTTGTGCAACGTGCGCATGCGGGCCCGCAAGCGCGCCAGCTCGGGGCTGGCTTCATCCAGCACCTGGCCCTCCTGCCCGATGCACCGGCCGATGGCCTCCTCCACGCTCAAGTAAGTTCCCAGGCGCAGCGCCCGCAGGGCCAGGTGCGGCCAAGCGTCGGGGTCGTTCAACAAGATGCGCCGGGCGCGCCGAATGGCCCCCGCCAGCGCCGCCACGTCCAACAGCTCAGGGCCCGACAAGACGCCCCCAAGCTTGGCCCGGGCCAGGGCCTCCCGCACGTCCCGAATGCCACTCAAGAGATCGTGGCCCCCGCGCTCCAAAAGCCGCAGGGCCTCGCCGGTTTCGGCCAAGGCGCGCCGGACAGCCTCGGGGTCGGTCTGCGGCCGGAGCGCCTCGGCCAGCTCCCGTCCAGGGGCAAACGACGTGTGGGCGGCCAGCCGCTCGATAATGGCCGGGTATTCAAGCACCCGCAGGGAACGCTCATCCACAGGCCGTTCCCCCTTCGCCGGCCAGCAGCGCCAAGATCACCGGCGTCACATCCACCAGTGAGGCGAGGCCCGCTGCCGCTTGGGCGCGGCCGCGCCCGATCAGCAGCGCCGGGACCGGGTTTTGCGTATGAGTGCGCACCGAAAGATCCTCCACGTTGCCGTGATCCGAGATCAGCATGACTAGAGTGCGGTCCAGGTCGACCGCATCCAGCACTCCGCCCAAGAACTCGTCCAGCACACCGAGCCAGTGCCGGGCGGACTCCCAATCCTGCGCGTGCCCGGCCTTGTCGGTCAAGAAGTGCTCAAACAGGACAAAGTCGTGCTCCCGGGCTAGTCGCGCCAGGCGGCGCCCGGCCTCCCGGGGCGACACGAGCGCCACGTCATACCCGCGCTCCCGCAGCGTCTCTCCCGTGACATCATGAAACACAGCCCGCCCTGCCTGCAAGTCTGCGAGCATCCGCACCGGGAGACCCGCGCTCAAGACCGCGGTCGTCGTGGCCGAGTGGCGCCAACGGCCGCTGTTTACCGCCTCGAAGTACTCAGGCGTAAACGGATTCGCAAAGGTGGCGCGGCGCCCCGCTTCCACCAGCTGTTTAAACAGGCTGTGGCGGCGCAGGATGTCCACGAGGGTCGGCGTCGGCAGGCCCGAGAGGTGGCGCCCCAGCATCGCGGCGGCGTTGACGCCCGACAGCATGGTCGTTTGCCCGGTGGCGCTCTGGGGCAACCCGGGGACCCCCAGGCAACTGTCCACGGCCACAAGGGTCGCCACGTCCCCCTCATACGGCTGGCCGTCGCCCGGGATCACCGTGCGTGCCAGGGGCGCCCCACCGAGCAGACCGCGCAGGTTGGGCATGGGCGCGGTGACAAGGGGGTTTTTGGCCGGGTTGTCATCGCCGAGCCCCAAGCCGTCCACGAAAATCATCAGGACCGACATGCCTGCTCCTCCCCGCTGGCCCTGGGCACGGCCGTCCTGCGCACGGGCCCCCACGCCGGGACGACCCGTCCGCCGTCACCCCGGCCGAGGCCGCTACCTGCGGCCGTCCTTGAGACGCGCCTTGAGCTCCGGCCACGAGAGGCAATTGAGCACGTCGGCCTTGCCGAGCCAAGCGCGCCGGGCCACCGTCACGCCGTAGGCCATCTGGTCCAAACCGTCGGTGCTGTGGGCGTCGGTGTTGATCACGATCATTACGCCCCGTTCCCGGGCCCAGCGGGCGTGGACGTCCTTGAGGTCCAGCCGATCGGGGCTGGCATTGATCTCGAGGCAGGTCCCGGTTTCCGCCGCCACCGCGATGATCCGCTCCATGTCGACGGCGTAGGGCTCACGCCGGCCGAGAATCCGGCCCGTAGGATGGCCGATGATGTCCACATGCGGGTTGCGCATGGCGGCCACGATGCGCTCGGTCATCTCCGCCTCATCCAGGTTCATGGCGCTGTGCACCGACGCCACCACCACATCGAGCCGGGCCAGGATCTCGTCGGGCAGGTCGAGACTGCCGTCCCGCAGGATGTCCACCTCGCACCCCGTCAAGATCCGGATGCCGTCCAGCCGCCGGTTGAGCCGCGCAATCTCCTCGAGCTGCTCCTCCAGCCGGCTGGGGTCAAGTCCCCGGGCCACGGACAGGGAGGGCGAGTGGTCGGTGATGGCGATGTATTCATACCCCCGTTCCCGCGCCGCCAGCGCCATCGCTTCGATGCTGTGCAGGCCGTCGCTCCACTCGGAATGGACGTGCAGGTCACCCTTGATATCGCCCAGGGTAATAAGCGCCGGCAGCCGGCCTTCCCGGGCGGCCGCAATCTCCGACCCGTCCTCCCGCAGCTCGGGCGGGATGCAAGGCAGCCCGACCGCGGCAAACACGTCGGCTTCCGTCGCGACGGCAAGGGGCTCGCCCTCGTCCACCCGCACGATGCCGTATTCGCTTATCTTGAGCCCTTTGGCCTGTGCCAGCTCCCGCAAGGCCACATTGTGCTCTTTCGAGCCCGTAAAATGGTGGAGGGCGGCGGCGAACTGGTCGTCCCGCACGACCCGCAGGTCCACCTGAAGCCCCATCTTCAACACGATGGACGCCTTGGTATCGCCGCGGGCCAGCACCTGCTCCACACCCGGCGTCCGGACGAATTCGTCCATGACCGAGGCCGGATCGGCGCTGCTGGCGACGATGTCCACGTCCCCCACCGTTTCCCGGCCGCGGCGAAGGCTCCCGGCAATGGCCACCCGCTGCACCGAAGGGAACTCCGCCAAGGCCCGCACCAGCTGCTGGGCCACGGGCAGCGCCAGCCCCAGAGGAAACCGCTCCATCTGCCGCCGCAGCCGCTCGATGCCCCGCAGGATGTTTTCCTCCGAGCGGGCGCCGAGACCCTTGACGTGGCGCAGCCGCTGCTCGCGACAGGCGGCTTCCAGCTCATCAAGGTTTCTGATGCCCAGCTCCTGGTAGAGCCGCTGTGCCAGCTTAGGGCCGACGCCCGGCACGCGGGTCAGTTCCCGGAGGCCGGGCGGCAGCTGCCGCCTGAGCTCCTCGTAATAGGTCATGACGCCGGTGGACAGCCACTCGTCGATTTTCTCCTCAAGCGCCTTGCCGATGCCTTCGATGCGACCCAGTTCGCCCCGGCGCCAGACGGCCTCGATGTCTTCCGGAAGAAGCTCGATGGCGCGGGCCGCGCGCCTGTAGGCCCGCACCTTGAAGGGGTTTTCCCCTTGCAGCTCAAGGAGATCTCCGATCTCGGCCAGTATCCACGCGAGCTCCAGATTCTTCATAAAGCCAGCACCTCGGCCACCCACTCATACAGCACGGGCGCAAGCCGCAGCAACCAACCGGCGAGCAGCGAATCCATGAGAACCGG
>PKQR01000214.1 GCA_017578085.1 Bacillota bacterium | reverse complement strand
CCGTGCCCCAGCCCGTGGCCGAAGGCGTCCCCGTAGCCGGCCTGCGCGATGATCTCGCGGGAAACCGCGTCCACTTCCCTGCCCGAGCGGCCCGGACGGACGGCGGCGATGCCCGCCTTCTGCGCCCGGAGCACCAGCTCATAGAGCTCCCGGTGCTTGGCCGTCGGTTCCCCGAGAAACACGGTGCGGGTGATGTCCGAGCAATAGCCTTTCCAGACGCAACCGAAATCCAGCGTGACGAACTCGCCGGCGGCCAGGGGACGGTCCGTCGGCCGCGCGTGCGGCAGCGCGCCGTTGGGCCCTGAGGCGACGATGGTCTGGAACGCCAGCCCATCGGCCCCGTTTTCCCGCATGAACTTTTCCATCCGCCAGGCGATCTCCCGCTCGGTCACGCCGGGCTTGAGCTGGGGCAAGATGTGCTCAAAGCAGCGGTCGGCCAGGTCGACGGCGGCCTGGATGAGCGCCAGCTCCGACGCGTCCTTGATGGCCCGCACCTTCTCGACCAGCATGCGCGTCGGGACCCACTCGACGCTGGCCGCCTCCCGCAGCTTCTCCATCTGGGCGACGGTGACGTGCTCGGCTTCAAAGCCGACCCGCCGGCCCGCGAACGGCTGCAGCCGCTCGCCCAAAGTCTTGTACAGGTCGTCGTACCTGACGACCTGGAAATCCGGCGCCTGCATCGTCGCTTGCTCCACGTAGCGGAAGTCCGTGAGCAGCAAGGCCTCGGCGGGCGTGATGAGGAGCGTCCCGGCACTGCCGGTGAAGCCGCTCAAGTAGCGCCGGTTCGCGGCGCCGGTCACCACCAGGGCCTCGATGCCCTCCTCGGCGAACCGCGCCCGCACTTGCTCGATCCGCGCTTTCATCCCTTGACCACTCCCTGGTTTCGCATGGCACGCACGCGGTTGACCGCGGCGATGAGCGCCAGCAAATAGCTGTCGGGCCCGAATCCGCAAATCTGCCCGACGCACACCGGGGCGATCACCGACACGTGCCGGAACGCCTCGCGGGCATGCACGTTAGACAAATGCACCTCGATGGCCGGCAGCCCCACACCGGCGATGGCGTCCCTCAGTGCGTAGCTGTAATGGGTCAGGGCGCCGGGGTTGATGATGATCGCATCCGCCCAGCCGCGGGCGCTGTGGATCCAGTCGATGAGCGCGCCCTCGTGGTTGGACTGCAGCGTCCGAACTTCTGCCCCCAGCTCTTGGGCGGATTCCGCCAGCCGCCGGTCGATCTCCGCGAGGGTGGTCGACCCGTAGATGTGGGGCTCCCTCTGCCCCAGCAGGTTGAGGTTGGGCCCGTGCAGCACCAGCACCCGTACGGGCTCGGCGTCTACAGCGCCCGCTGTTCCTTGAGGACGTCCGTGATCCATTGGCTCGGCACCTCATCCGTGACGAACGCCTGGCCGATGCGGTCGAGCAGCACGAAACGGAGGCGCCCGTCCCGCACTTTTTTGTCCCGTTGCATGACCGCCAACAGCTCGCCCTCATCCAACGGAGGCGGGGCCGTGGGCAAGCCCGCCCGGCGCAAGAGGCGGACCAGACGCTCCACGTCCTCGCCGGCCAGCCGGCCCAGCCGCTGCGACAACAGCGCCGCGCTGACCATGCCGATGGCAACCGCCTCGCCGTGCAGGTACCGGCGATAGCCGGTCAGCGCTTCGATGGCGTGCCCCACGGTGTGCCCGAAATTGAGCACCTCCCGCACGCCCCTGGTTTCCCGCTCGTCGGCTGCGACGACCCGCGCCTTGATCTCACAGGAGCGCGCCACGATCCGCATCAGGATGGGCAGCCGGCGCGCCAGCACGGCGTCCAAGCGGTCCTCGAGAAACGCCATGAAATGCGGGTCCGCAATGGCGCCGTACTTGATCACTTCCGCCAGTCCCGCCGCGAGCTCGCGCTGGGGCAGCGTGTCCAGTGTCGCGACGTCAGCCACCACAAGCCGCGGTTGGTGGAACGCGCCGACGAGGTTCTTGCCCTCGGCCAGGTTGACGCCGACTTTGCCGCCGACGCTGGCATCTACCTGCGCCAGCAGCGTCGTCGGCACCTGGACAAAGTCGACACCCCGAAGGTAGGTTGCGGCGGCAAACCCCACGACATCCCCGACCACGCCGCCGCCAAGGGCGACAAAGAAGTCTCGGCGTTCAAGCCGCGCTGCCACGGCGGCCCGGTAGATCTGCTCCGCCGTCGCCAGGGTCTTGTACTCCTCGCCGTCGGGGATGTCCACCCGGTGGACGCTGAAACCTGCGGCCTCAAGCCCTTCCATGAGCGGTGCGGCGTAGTGGACGCCTACCGTCGGGTTGGTCACCACCAGCGCCCGGCGGCCAAGACCGGCCGCCTGGGCCAGGCCGCCGCTGGCCCGTATGACGCCTGCCCCCACGTGCACTTCGTACGAGCGGGAGCCTGCCGGTACCGGGACCACGACCGGCGCTCCCGGATGCCGGCCCGAGAGCTGCGCCTCGATCTCGGCTGCGACGGCGTCTGGATCCCCGGTCGCGTCGACGACCAGGTCCGCCAGGGCATAGACCGGCTCGCGGGCCGCGTAGCGCTCGGCCACGGCTGCGTCGCCTTCCGCCAAGAGCGGCCGGCCGCCCTCGGCCTTCGCCCGCGCGAGCAAGACTTCCAGCGGGGCCCGCAGCCACACCA
>PKQR01000077.1 GCA_017578085.1 Bacillota bacterium | reverse complement strand
GCAGCATGGCCCGCAGCTCGCTCGACAACGTGCTCACCGTGCTGCGCAAGCACCTAGGCGTCCGGCCCGACGACTACGACATCCACGTCAACTTCCCGGGAGGGGTGCCCATCGACGGGCCTTCGGCAGGGGTGACGATGGTGACCGCCATCTACTCGGCCATCACCGGCATCCCGGTGGACAACCGGGTGGCCATGACGGGCGAGGTGTCCATCCGCGGTTTTGTGAAACCCGTCGGCGGGATCGTGGCCAAGATAGAGGCAGCGCGGCTTGCCGGCGCCACCCGCGTGATCATCCCCAAAGACAACTGGCAGGCCACCTTTGCCGGCGTGGCCGCGCAGGGCGTCGAGGTCATCGCCGCGGAGCGCATTGAAGAGGTCGTGCAGGCGGCCATGGTCCGACAGCCCGGAGACCAGCTGCCGCAGCCGGCCGCGGAGCACGTTGAGCCCGAGGCCGAGCCCGCACCTGCTGCGGCAGTCGCCCCGGGCGCGCCCGGCCTGGCTGTGTCCTAGCTTTTTCCACAAGGAATCACATCCGTCCCCCCGAAAACCCATAAGATAACGGAATCAGGGCCGCTTTGGGGGGACGCATACGCCCATGCTGGAACGGTCCCAGAACCACAACTTGCCGGATCCGCCCGTGTTTCCCCTGCTGCCGCTGCGGGGGATGATCGTCTTCCCGTACACGGTCACGCCCCTTGAGGTGGGGCGGCCGCGCAGCCTTCAGGCCCTGGAAGTTGCCACGTTGGGCCAGCGGCGCATCGTGCTGGCCGCCCAAAAGGACGACCGCGTGCAGGAGCCCGCGCCGGCGGACATCCACGCGGTGGGGACCCTGTGCGAGATCAAGCAAGTGCTCAAGCTGCCGGAGGGGCAGCTGCGGGTCCTCATCGAGGGCAAAAGCCGCGTGCGCATTGAGCGCATCGAACAGGAGGAGCCCTACTACCAGGCGCTGGTCTCGCCCTTGGAGTCCCCGGCCCCCGAGTCCGGCGCGCAGCTGGAGGCTCTGGTGCGCACCACCCGGCGCTTGTTTGAGCAGTACACGCAGTTGAGCAAGCAGTTGCCGGAAGAAGTCGTGCATTCGATCCTGAGCATCGACGATCCCGACCGGCTGCTCAACACCATCGCCTCCCAGCTTAACGTCAGCCTAGAGGACAAGCAGGCGGTGCTGGAGATCCCCGCCTTGACGGACCAGTTCGAGCACGTGTGCGTACTGCTCACCCGGGAGATGGAGATCCTGGAGCTCGAGAAGCGCATCCACATGCGGGTGCGCCGCCAGATGGAAAAGTCCCAGAAGGAGTATTACCTGCGGGAGCAGATCAAGGCCATTCAAAAGGAGCTGGGTGACCGGGACGAGCGCCAGGCTGAGGTGGAGGAATACCGCCAGCGCATCGAGGCCAAAGGCTTGCCCCCTGAGGTCAAGGAAAAGGCCTTGAGCGAGGTGCGGCGGTTGGAAAAGATGCCGCCCATGGTGGCGGAAGCCGTCGTCGTGCGCAATTACCTGGACTGGCTCCTGGCCTTGCCCTGGAAGGAGCGGAGCCAGGACCGCCTGGACTTGGCCGTCGCCGAGCGCATTCTCAACGAGGACCACTATGGGCTGGACAAGGTCAAAGAGCGCATCCTCGAGTACTTGGCGGTGCGCAAGCTCACCAAGGGCGTCAAGGGTCCGATCCTGTGCCTTGTGGGCCCGCCGGGGGTCGGCAAGACCTCGTTGGGCCGCTCCATCGCCAGGGCCTTGAACCGCAAGTTCGTCCGCCTGTCCTTGGGCGGCGTGCGGGATGAAGCGGAGATCCGGGGCCACCGGCGCACCTACGTGGGGGCCATGCCGGGCAAGATCCTGTACGCCATGCGCCAGGCGGGCACCCGCAACCCGGTGCTGCTTTTGGACGAGATCGACAAGATGACCGCGGATTTCCGGGGCGATCCGGCCGCGGCGCTGCTCGAGGTCCTGGACCCCGAGCAGAACCACAGCTTCTCTGACCACTACCTGGAAGTGCCGTACGATCTGTCGGAGGTGCTGTTCATCGCCACGGCCAACGTGCTGTGGACCATCCCGCGCCCATTGCGGGATCGGTTGGAGATCATCTCCATCCCCGGCTACACCGACGAAGAGAAGCTCAACATCGCCCGGCGGTACCTCTTGCCCAAGCAAATCAAGGAACACGGGCTCAAGCCGGAGCAGCTGCAGGTATCCGATAGGACGCTGGTGCGCATCATCGACGCCTACACCAGGGAGGCGGGGGTCCGCAACCTGGAGCGGGCCATCGCGACCTTGTGCCGCAAGGCGACCCGGGAGGTGGTGGCGGGGGAAAAGACGCCCATCCGCATTACCGTCGGCAACCTGTCCCGGTATTTGGGCCCGCCCCGTTTCCTGCGCACCCCGCGCGAGGAGGAAGACCGGGTCGGCCTGGCCCACGGCTTGGCGTACACGGAGTACGGCGGCGACGTGCTGACCATCGAGGTGACGGTCGTCAAGGGAAAGGGCAGGCTGACGCTCACCGGGAAACTGGGCGAGGTCATGCGGGAGTCGGCGCAGGCCGGCTTCAGCTACATCCGCTCCCGGGCCGAGTACTTGGACATCCCCGCGGACTTCCATGAGTTCACGGACATCCACATCCACGTGCCGGAAGGTGCGATACCCAAGGACGGCCCGTCCGCGGGGATAGCCATCGCGGTGGCCTTGGCCTCGGCCTTGAGCGGCCGCCCGGTGCGGCACGACGTGGCCATGACCGGCGAGATCACCTTGCGCGGGCGCATCCTCGCCATCGGCGGCGTGAAGGAAAAGGTGCTCGCGGCCCACAGGGCCGGCATCCGCACGGTGCTGTTGCCCCGGGACAACGCGAAGGATCTGGAAGACATCCCGGCTCGCATCCGCCGGAAACTGGACATCCGCCTGGTGGAGCACATGGACGAGGTGCTGGATGTGGCCTTGAGGAAGGAACGGACGGCGGAGCCGGTGCCGTTGCTGAGCGCATCGGAGCCGCGCCCCGACGCCCCGCGGCCCGACGACGAGCCGGACACCGGCGGGCACCTGCCCTACGTGCCTGAGCAGCTGCCGCCGCCTGAGGACAGCCCGTGGTGGGAGGCGCGCCCATAACGTGTCCTCAGGACGGTTGGCGATCAACTGGCGGCGGGCGCGCCTATTGGCCACGGCTGTGAAGCCCGAGCAGTGGCCGCGCCACCGGCTGCCGGAGGTGGCGCTGGCCGGGCGCTCCAACGTGGGCAAGTCGTCGCTCATCAACCACTTGGTGAACGCGCCTGTCGCCCGCACCAGCAACACGCCCGGGCGCACCCAGACGATCAACTTTTACTCCATTGACGACCGTTTGTGCCTGGTGGATTTGCCCGGCTACGGCTACGCCAAGGTCCCGGAGCGGATCCGGCGGCAGTGGGCGCCGATGATCGAGACCTATCTCACCGCCCGGGAGAACCTGATCGGCATCCTGCAAGTGGTCGACATACGCCACCCGCCCACCGCGGACGACAAGACGATGGCCCAGTGGCTGAAGCAGCGGGGGCTGCCGGCGATTGCGGTGGCCACGAAGGCTGACAAGATCGCCCGCGGGCATTGGCAGGGCCGGGTCGAGGCCGTCGCCCGCGACCTGGGACTGCCGACCATCGCCTTTTCGGCGGTGAGCGGCGCGGGGCGCGACGACCTCATGAAAGTGCTCAAGACGATGCTGCTGGAAGCGCGCCTTGCGGCCGAGGCGGGCTTGGACGGCGCTGCGGCTGAGCCCGAAGGCCAGGGCGCTGGCCCATCCTCACCGTGAGCCTGCGCCGCCGGCGGACGGCGCTTCGTTGGGCGAAGCGCCTCCCGCGGCCTCTTCCAGATGTGGCGAAACCGGTTCGTCTGCAGTCCCGATGCCGGGCACAGGCCGGGCGGGCAGCGTACCTTGATCCGGCACCTCGCGGCAGGTGCGCCAACGCCGCCATATGGCCAAGACGGGCCTTCTTCCCGCCGAGTCGCCGGTGCTTTGGGCGCTGGGCCGGTCTTTGGTGTGCCGGTACGGCCCCGCGTCGCCGGCGCCAACCGCGCGCGGCTCCAGGAGCGGGACCGCTTCATCCCGCACGATCACGACGTCTTCCCCGATGGTGAGCACCAGGTGGGCGGGCAGCACGGCCTGCCCCCTGAAGAGGTCGCGGATGAGCCCGCCCGACAAGAGCAGCGTTTCGATGCGGCCGCTCTTGGGGTCGATGGTGAACTCGTCCACATCCCCCAGGAACTTGCCTCCTTCGGTGAGGATTGGGGTATGGTAAAGTCGCCGCCGGGAGCGCAGGAGCTCCTGCAGGTCGGCGTGTTCGGACAGCGGGGCCAGTGCGCCGGCGCTGCGCACCGTGACCGCGTGCTGGCCGATGGCATGCAGCCCCCGGAAGGGAATGCAAGGGACCCCCTTGCCCAGGCGCCCGTTGATCAGCAGCCCGGCCACCGCGCGCGCCTCGGGGTCCACGATCAAGCGGCGCACGCGGCCGATGATGCGCCCGGTTTCCAGATCGTACACGGGCATGCGGGTCAAGCTGCGGGATTCCGGCAACAGAAGCTCCCCCTCACATGGCCGCAGCCGGTTCCGTAGATGTATACGCTGCGGCGGCTGTGCGATGACGCGGCGACGTCCTTGGGTTACACTGGGAAGCGCAGACAGGAGGGGCGTACCATGGGGCGCAGCCCAGCGAAAAGGTCCCCGGAGCTCAAGGCACCGGTTGCGGTGGGGGAGCGGCACCGGGTGCGGATCGTGGACCTCGACACCGAGGGCGACGGCGTCGGGCGGGTGCATGATTGGGTCGTATTCGTCCCCGGGACGGTACCCGGCGATGAGGCCGTCGTGGAGATCACCGAAATCGCCCGGCGCTATGGCCGGGCGCGCCTCGTCGAGCTTCTCGAACCGTCGCCGGACCGGGTCGCGCCGCCTTGTCCAGTGGCGGGACGCTGCGGCGGCTGCCAGCTGCAGGCGCTCGACTATGCAGCGCAACTGCGCTGGAAGGAGCGGCGGGTCAGGGAAGCGCTGCGCCGCATCGGGGGACTGGAAGGCGTAACGGTGCTGCCCGTGCTGGGCATGCAGCAGCCGTGGCGCTACCGCAACAAGGCCCAGTATCCCCTGGCGGCGGTGGGGGGCCAGCTGGTGATGGGCTTTTTCGCCCGCGGGACCCACGAGATCGTGGAAGCCGACGACTGCCTCATCCAGGATCCCCTCAACGTGGAAGTGGCTTTCCTGGCCCGCTCGCTGTTGGCCCAGGCTGGCGTTCCCGGGTATGACGAGACCACGGGCCAAGGCGTCATCCGGCACGTGGTGGTGCGCACCAGCCGCGCCCACCGCACGGCTATGGCCATCCTAGTGACCAACGGTCCGGACCTGCCTGGTCGGGAAGAAATCGTCGCCGGGCTCGCGGCGCACCCCAAGGTGGTTTCCGTGGCCCAGAACATCAACACGCGGCGCACCAACGTCATCTTCGGCGAGGAAACCCGGATCCTCTGGGGGGAGCCGCACCTGGAGGACAAAATCGGCCACGTGCGGTTCCTGATATCTCCTCGCTCGTTTTTCCAGGTCAACGGCGAGCAGGTCGAAGTCTTGTACGAGCAGGTGCGGCACGACGCGGCCTTGACAGGCGTCGAGCGGGTGCTGGACGCCTACTGCGGCGTCGGCACCATCGCGCTGTATCTGGCCGGCCAAGCGGCGCAGGTGGTCGGCATCGAGTCCGTGCCCGAGGCGGTGGAGGACGCCCGCCGCAACGCCGCGTACAACGGCATCGAGAACGCTTTCTTCCGCGTCGGCCGAGTGGAGGACGTGCTGCCGCGCCTCATCCAGCAGGGCCAGCGGTTTGACGTGGCGGTGCTGGACCCGCCCCGCCGGGGGTGCGAGCCGGCGGTGCTGGAGGCGCTGGCGGCGGCCGGGGTCCCGCGGCTCGTGTACGTCTCTTGCCATCCCGAAAGCCTCGCCCGGGACCTGGGGCGCTTGGCGGCCCTCGGCTACGCGGTCGAGCAGGTGCAGCCCGTGGACATGTTCCCCATGACGACCCACATCGAGTGCGTGGCCCGCATGAGCCTAAGCCGTTAAGGCGCTGCCGGGCAACGGCTCAGCCGTCCGCGGCGGCAACCTCCGCTTCGGCCTGGTCGGCTGCGGCCTTTTGGGCGCGGGCGATGAGCAGCTGGGCGATACGGTCCGCGACGTCGACGCCCGCCACCTGGTCGAAGCGCTCGTAGTTGGGCCAGGCGTTGATCTCGAGGATCTGGTACCCTTGCGGCCCCTCGATGACGTCAACCCCGGCGATGTCCAGTCCGACGCTGGCGGTCGCGGCCAAGGCGATGGCCGCCAACTCCGGCGTCACGGGGCAGGGGGCTGGGATCCCGCCGGCAGTGATGTTGGTCTTCCATCGGCCCCGCCGGGCCAGCCGGTAGGTGGCTCCGATGGCCTCGCCGCCCACGACCATCACGCGGATGTCCCGTCCCGGATTGGGCACAAAGCGCTGCAGGTATACCGGTGCCCCGCGGCGGGCGAGGCGGGCCATGGCGACGTACACCGAACGGGGCCGCGTGAGAAGCGTGACTCCCGCACCCATCGTGCCGCGCCAAGGTTTGTAGACCAGCGGCGGGCCGAGGGTGGCGTGCGCGACGGCGCCGAGAGCCGGCGGCACCCCCAGCGAGCACACGGTCTCCGGGTGCGCCACCCCATGCACGCAAAAGGCGACGCTGGCCAGCGCCTTGGTCTTGGCCTTGCGCCACCCGGCGGCGGAATTGACCACCGGGATCCCGGCCGCTTCAAACCCTTCGATGACTTCCAACCCGTACCCCGAGGCCAGGTAGAGCGCGTTAAGCACCACGTCGGGCGTCACGACCCGGCCGGCCCCATCCAGGAAGCGGAGCGTTCCTTGACGCATTTCAAGGATCGTCCGGTCCGGGCTGAGCAGCACCCAGCGCACGCCTCGCGCGGTGAGCCGGTCGAGGAGCGCTCTCGTGCGGTAAGCGCGGGCGTGCCGGTCATGGGTGACGATGGCCACCTGCACAGCAGGCACCTCCTTTGGCGCCACGATATGTGGGATGCTTACGGCCGGGGCCGGGAGCGGGTTCCCAATTGAGTTCAATTAGGAAGCCGGTGGCACGACCGGATTCCCCATTTGCCCGCTGGCGGTGGCGGGCTCCCCTTGGCATCCATAGCTTGGTTCCAAGCCCACTCGATTTCGGAACGTTTCAAGGGGAGAGACTCGCATGCGCGTGCTCATCACCGGGATTACGGGTTTTGCGGGCAGCCACTTGGCCGAGCTGTTGCTGGCGGACGGCCGGTTTCAGGTTTACGGGATCCACCGCACCCGCAGCGGGATGCACAACATCCGCCACATCCTACACCGGCTTCACCTCTTGGAATGCGACCTGCGGGATCCGTCGGCCGTGGAGCGGGTCGTAGGGGAAGTGCGGCCGGACTGGGTGTTTCACCTGGCAGCCCAGAGCTTCGTGCCCACCTCCTGGGCGGCCCCATACGAAACCGTCGACACCAACGTGGTGGGGCAGCTGAACCTGTTCGAAGCCATCCGCAAGCACCGGCTGCCCTGCCGGGTGCAGGTGGCCTGCTCGTCGGAAGAGTACGGCCTCGTCCACCCCGACGAGGTGCCCATCCGGGAAGAACAGCCGCTGCGCCCGCTCAGCCCCTATGCGGTGAGCAAGATCGCCCAAGACTACCTGGCGTACCAGTACCACCAGAGCTACGGGCTGGACGTGGTGCGCACCCGGGCCTTCAACCACGCCGGGCCCCGGCAGGCGGAGCCCTTTGTCATCAGCAACTTCGCCAAGCAGATCGCCGAGATGGAACTTGGACTGCGACCGCCCGTCATGTGGGTGGGAAACCTGCTGGCCCAGCGGGACTTCACGGACGTGCGGGACATCGCCCGCGCCTACCGGCTGGCCCTCGAGCGGGGCGCGCCGGGTGAGGTGTACAACATCGCCAGCGGGGAAACCCATACCATCCAGTCGATTCTCGACCGGCTCCTCGCCTTGAGCCGGATAAAGGTCGAGGTGCGGGTCGACCCGGCGCGCCTGCGCCCGTCGGACGTGCCGATCCTCTTGGGCGACTCCAGCCGCTTCCGGGCCTGCACCGGCTGGGAACCGCTCATCCCGCTGGAGCAGACCTTGCGGGACACCTTGGACTACTGGCGGCGCCACGTGGTCGCGTAAAGGGGGAGACGGCCTTGCCTCCCGTAACGAGGGGACGCCTTCTTTTCCGCCGGCGCCGCCGGGTGGCGCGGCGCAGGCACGGGATTTCAAGGCGTTTCCGGCCGTGGCGTCGCGAGCGGCATCGCGGCCGGGGGCGCTGGGGCACGGGGCGCCGGCGAGCCGGGGGGCTGCACAGCCTGGCGTGGGGAGCCGTCTCATCCCGAGCGGGGCTCGACCGCCTGTTGCAGGCCCGCTGGGCGTCCGGCCTGGGAAGGCAGCCCGGCATGCCCCGGCGGTCCCCGTACATCTACTATATCGGCGCCTTCTACGGCGCCGGGGGCTATCCGTACGAGGCCCGTACGGTGCTCAAGCACCTGCTGGACGCCGGTTTCACCGTGCGCGTTTTGCCGCCGCCCCCCAAGGGCCGCTGGTGGCGAGGGCTCGAAATCGATGAGGGGCTCGGCCGGATGTTCGAGCTGCTCCGCCAGCCCGTGCGCGGCCGGCGGCCGCAGGTTACGCTGGTGCACATGACGCCGGAAGCCTTTGGCGCGGCACGGCGCGGCACCGTGCGCATCGGTCGCACCATGTTTGAAACCGACCGGCTGCCGCCGCGCTGGGTGAGGGCCTGCGCCCGCATGCACGCCATCTGGGTGCCGTCCCGTTTCAACTACCACACATTTGCCGCGAGCGGCGTCGATCCGCGCAAGCTGCGCGTGCTGCCGGTTGGGGTGGATACGCGGCTGTACCATCCCGGCGCTGCGCCCTTGCCGCTGCCCGGGGCGCGGGGCTTCCGGTTCCTCTCGGTGTTCAGCTGGATTCGCCGCAAGGGATGGCCGCTGTTGGTGGAGGCGTACGTAAGGGAGTTTCACCCCGCCGAGGACGTGACGCTGGTGCTCAAGACGAGCCCGGGCGCCGCCACCGTCATCCGGGAGTTCCTGCGCAGCCTGCGGCTGCCCTGGGAGCGCACCGCCCGCATCGTCGTCGATGAGCGACCTTTGAGCGCGGCGGAAATGGCGGGGTTGTACACCGCCTGCCACGCCTTTGTGCTGCCGAGCCGGGGCGAGGGGTGGGGCCTGCCTTTGCTGGAGGCGATGGCCTCCGGTTTGCCGGTCATCGCGACCCGTTGGAGCGCCCCCACCGAGTTCCTGCATGACGGAAACGCGTACTTGATCGAGGTGGAGCGCTTGGAGCCGGCGCCGCGCGACGTGGAGCAGGGCCACCTCTACGGCGGGTTGCGGTGGGCCAAACCCAGCATCGCCCACTTGCGCGCCCTTATGCGGCATGTGTTCACCCACCGGGAGGAGGCGAGGGCCAAAGGAGAACGGGCGCGCCGGGAAGCGGTTGCCCGCTGGGACACGCGGGTGACGGGGCCCGCCTTTGCCCACGAACTGGCCCAGTGGGTGCGGCGGCAGAGCCGCCGGTGAGGAAGGCACGGCGGTCGGGACCGGGCCGCGGCAGCCCGATGACGAGGGCAGGCCCCCTGGGATGGGGGCCTGCCCTGTTTTGTGGGCGCATGCAGTTGGGACTGGAGGCGGCGTGTGCCCGTCGCCGTCGGCGGCGGCCTGCGTTACGCGGGCTGTTCCTGACCCTGGGGCTGTTCCGGCTCCATCATGGACCGCAGGGCATTGGCTAGCGGCTGGAAGCGCGGGTCGTTCTCCAGCATCGGCAGCAACGCGCGCAACATCGTCGGGGTGGGGTTGTTGGTATTCGTGTTGGTATTCGTGTTTCTCAGGACGGCTACCAGAACGACGATCAGCACGAGGACAAGGGTGATGTCGATGTTGACGTGGACGTCGTGGGCTTGGGCCTGGTTCACCGTCTGCGTCACGGGCACGATGAGGCGGCGTCTCTTGCGGCAGACACTCATGGACTGTCACCTCCCTGGCTTGGGTGTGTCATGCACTGATAGGTAATGC
>PKQR01000213.1 GCA_017578085.1 Bacillota bacterium | reverse complement strand
GCGTTGTACAGGACGCCGACGCGGGTCGCCCGCGGGAGGATTTCCTTGAGCAGCTCCAACTGGGCGCGCACTGGCGTCAGGTCCGACGTGCCGGTCACATTGGTCCCCGGGCGCTCAATGCTCTCCACCAGGTCTGCGGCCACGGGGTCGGTCACGGCGGTAATGAGGATCGGGATGTCCTTGATCAAATGAGCCGCCGCCTGGGCCGTCGGCGTGGCGATGGCCAGGATCAGGTCGACGCCGTCGGCCTGGAACTTGCGGGCGATGGTCTGGGCGGTGGCCAGGTCGCCCTGCGCGCTTTGAATGTCGTAGACGATGTTCACGCCTTCTACGTAGCCCAGCTCGGCCAACCGGTCGATGAAGCCTTGCCGGGCCTGGTCCAGGGACGGGTGCTCCACGATTTGCGTGATCCCGACCCGGATGGGGGCCGCTTGCGCGACGGCCGCCAGGGCGAACACGGCGACAACAGCCAACAGCAACCACAGGCGTTTGAGCACTCGTGACACCGCTGCCTCGGCTCCTTCATGGTATTTTTGAGGGTGGCAAGGACGGCGCTCGCCCGGCAGCCGGGACCACGGCAACGTTGGCCGAGCATACACACCCATCGGATGAGCCGGTGCGTGGTCTCACGGCAGGGTGTGGCCGCGGCGCTGTCGCGGTTGGATGGTGCCCGCAAGCCGGCTGCCTGGGAGCTGGAGGTATTAAAATATCCACTTCTCGGCGGAAGTGAGGTCTCCTTCTACGGAAGCAGTGGGTTCTGGTGCTTTTCAACTATTCATAATGACCTGTCCTAAAGGCGGCAGTCAGATGGCGCGACTGGCCTGCGGAGCCAAGGCAAACTGCCCTTAACCCCCCACACCTGCGAGGGCCACGGCTGGCATCGGTAACAGGGGAAGGTGGGCCGACGACCGGCGCAATTCTTCGGCCCTGGCGCGGGCCCGGGCGATGCGCTCGGAGGTGAGGGGGTGGGTCCGGAGGAACTCCAGGAACGGCACTTCCTCGCCCTCCAGTTCCCGTAGGAGCTCAAAAAAGCGCACCATCCCCATGGGATCATATCCCGCAGCGAAGGCTAGCCGCTGGCCCAGGTCGTCGGACTCGTGCTCCTGCTCCCGGCTCCATCCCAGGCGCATGAGCTGCGTGACGATAACCGCCGCGCTGTAGATGGCCTCGTTTCTCTCCCGCTGGTTTCCGAAAAGCAGCTGGAAGATGAGGCCGAGGCCCAGCTGGCGGCCGATGGTGCTCATGCCGTGCTTTTGCTCCACGTGGGCGATTTCGTGGCCGAGGACGTTGGCCAGGGCGTCGGCGTCGTCACCGATATGGGCCAGGATTCCGCGGGTGAGAAAGATGTAGCCGCCAGGTGCGGCAAAGGCGTTGACGACGGGGCTGTCCAGGATGGTCAGTTGATAGGTAATGTCCTTACGGCGTGCTTGCGCGACCACGTCGTTGAAGATGCGCTCGACCCACTGCTGGCGCGCCGCGGGTAGACGTATCGGCGGCCCGTACTCCGCGACGACGTCGGCATAGACCGACTGGCCGATCATTACTTCAAAACCGCTCAGCATATCGTCAAAGATGGATTGCGCCGAGGCCGGCGGGACATGGAGCAGGACCAGGATCCCAAGGCACCCAAGCAGGACTAGCAGCGCTGCCAGCCGGCGCTGGCCGGGCGCCCCCAGCCCTTGGCGCACACTGCGCACGGTCTCACCCCCAGCGGCGGCGCGAATTGGCGACCGCACCAGTTGCTGCCATGTGTTCTGTGGCGCGCGGGCTATCTCCTGCGGGGCTGAAAGTGTGGAAGGCCGGGCGCCTTGTTGCTGGGCGGCGTACGGACGGGGGCAGCCGGGCAGGCGGTCTCCCGCACACAAGTGACTAGGTGCAGTCGTCTCAAGTCTCAAAATTGCAAGGTGCATCGTCGTAAAATTGCAAGGCACAGCGCAAGGAGGGGGATTTGGCGCATAGAACTTGGGTATGAGTTGCGCCGACCAAGAGCCGATGAGTGCCCCCGCCTTTAGGGGAACCCGGCGAGCCAGGAGGTTACTGACGTGGGAGTACTATCGAAGGCGGCGGTCATCGTGTGGGCCGGGGCCCTGCTCCTGGCGTTGCCCTTGGGCGCTCTGGCCCAATTGCCGGGTTTCCCGCAAGTGGCGGACGATACTGAGTGCACCTGGCCCCGGTTCCGGTTGGCCCCGCAGGCTCTTCAGCGGTATTTTTCGTCAGGACGGACGTCAATGCCGCAGTGGGCGAGCGCACCGGCGTGTTCGCCTACATGGACGAAGCCGCCTTTGGGGGCGTAGAGCAGGTCGCAGTGCGGGCGTGGGTCCAGGTGCTGGCGGTGGAGGGCAACGGCACGGCCCGGGCGCTGGTCAGGGCCCAGCCGGTGGACCCGGCGAATCGCCTGCCCCTCTCGGACCAGGTTTGGCAAGGCGTTTACTGGCTGAGCGGTGATGCAGCGGTGCTGGAGAGCGGCGACCCGCCGCCCGACAAATACGAGGACCTGGCCAGTCCTACCTGGCTCGTCTATGCGTTGCAGACGCCCCTGGCGGACCGGCCCGGTCCGACTTTGCGCCCGGGCGACGAATGGCGGTCGCAAGCCCTGGCCGGTGACTTCGAGGACCTCGCGGAGCTGGGCTTCGTCAGCGGCGGCATCCCGGTTGCAGGCAAGTTCG
>PKQR01000076.1 GCA_017578085.1 Bacillota bacterium | reverse complement strand
TGCCCGTCGGCGGCCTGCAGCGGCGTCTGCAGCAGGAAGCCGCCCTGGAGGCTCCGGGCGTCGCCGATGGATGACACCGTCACGTCGATGCGGTCGCCGGGCCGCACAAACGCCGGCAGGTCCGCGGTAACCATGACGGCCGCCACGTTGCGCAGGCGCAGGGCGTTCCGGTCCACCGTGATGCCGAAGCGCTCCAGCATGTTGGCCACCATCTGGACGCTGGCCTGGCTGCCGCGGCCGTCGCCCGTGCCTTCAAGGCCGATGACGAGCCCCATGCCAAAGAGCTGGTTGTCCCGCACGCCGTCGAAGCGGGCGATGTCCTTAATCCGCACCGTAGGCTGGTGGGCTGACTCGGCCGAGACGGTCACCGCCGGCTGCAAGCCCCCCACCGCTTGACCGTAGGCGGGTGCCAGCGCCGCGCCCAGCACGGTGATGCCTATCGTGGCCATGCAGAGGAAGAGGTGAATCGCGCTTCGCCGCATGCTCACGCCCATGCCCTCCTTGCCTCGCCGCAGCCACCCGCGGCCGGCAGTCCAACGAGCGGTCTTCACGTCCAAAGAAGCCGGCTCAAGTGTCCAACGAGCCGGCTGGAGCACCTAAAAGAGCCAGTTGAGCAAACGGGTCAGCAAGCCCGGCTCCTGCTTGTCGCCGATGACTCCGGCGCCTTGGTAATTGATGGTGGCATCGGCCACGTAGGTGGACAGCACCGTGTTGTCCGGGGCGATATCCTGCGGCCGGATGACGCCGCTGACCACGATCACTTGTTCCTCATCGTTCACAATGATGGTCTGCCGCCCCTCGATGACCAGGTTTCCGTTGGGCAGCACATCCACCACTTTCGCGGTCATGCGGGCGTTGAGGCTGCCGCCCCGGGTCGTGCTGCCGCCGGCCCGGAAGTTGTCCTTGCCGCTCACCCCAAAACCGGGTATTAGCGGGACCGAATTCCACAGGATCGGGCCGAAATTCACGGACGCGTCCTGGCCGGTTTGGGTCTGGGCCGTGCTCGTGGCCTGGGTCCGCTCGACGATGATGATCGTCACCAGATCTCCGACTTGCCGCGCCTTGTTGTCCGCGAAGAGGCTTCCCGAGCCCGGCCAAAGGGAGCTGGCCGCCGCCGGCCCAACCAACAAGGCGGGCAGGACAGCCGCCGCGATGATAAGCGAGAGCTTGTAACGCTTGAATCGGCGAGCCACGCCGTCACTCCCCCTCCCGCGGTCCCCGCCCGTCAAGGAACGACGGCCTCCACCGCGTCGACGCCCACGACACGGGCCTGGAGCACGTACCCGGAAAGGCTGTTTTGCACCCGCACGATCTCGCCAAGCCGACCGTCTTCCAGGGCCACGCCGGGGGCGCTGACCCACACCGGTCCGGCTTGAGCGGCGATGGTCACCGCCCGGCCCTTCCACACCAGCGGCACCCGTTCCACCGTACCGGCCGCCAGCACCGTCCCGGGCGACAGCGGCCTGACCGCCCGCCAACCCGCCGGGTCCTCCGAGGCGGGCACGAGCCCGCGCGGCACGGAAGTGAATTCCCGCACCTCGAGGGCTACCGTCGTCCGGTCCAGCACCTGGTGGCGCACAACGGGCGTCTGGACCACCCACACTTCGACCGACCAGCGGGTTTCGCAGCGGACCGCGATCGTGCGCTGGGGCACGCCGTCCACGCTGGCGACGACGGCCACCACGATGGGTCCAGGTGGGCTGCCGCTGACCCGGGCCGTCGAAACCTGCGTGGCGCCGTCGACCAGCGTCAACCCATCGGGGACCTGGCATTTGAACGCGAGCGAACCGCCGCCCAGTTCTTCGAGCCAGCGGTCGATGCGCGCCCGCAGGGCCGCTTCAGCCACGGCCGCCAGTTCGGTGCCGGCAATGGTCTGGGCCCTGGTCAATACCTGAAACGTTGTGCCGGGAGCCTCGATGCGGATCTGCCGCTCCGGCAGCCCGGCTTGGCGCAGGCGCACCCGCAGGGTACCCACATTCAGCTCTCGCCGATGGCCGGGCAGGGCAGCCCGGCCGACGGACATGCCCGCCAGCCGTTCCCGCAGCTGCGGGTCGTCCGTTTCCACGGCGGCGATCTCGCCCAGCAGGATTTCCGGTCCTGTGACCGACGGCTGCGGGTGCACCCGCACCACCGCCAGCCACTCGCCGGCCCCGTCCGCGGCGGCGGCCGGCTGGACGCCGGCCACCCAGCACGCGATTGCGACCAGCGCCGCCAAGACGTAACGCATCAGCTCATGCTTCCTTTACCGGCGTAGGTTGTTGGCGGTCTGCAGCATGTCGTCGGACGCCTGGATGGCCTTGCTGTTGGACTCATAGGCCCGCTGGGAGATGATCATGTTGACCATCTCCTCCACTACCTGGACGTTGGACAGCTCCAGGAAGCCCTGGGCCAGGACACCGAAACCGTCCAGGCCCGGCGTGCCGATGATCGGGGGCCCGCTGGCCGCGGTGGCGATGAAGAGGTTGCGACCGAAGCTGCTCAGGCCGGCTGGGTTGACGAAGCGTGCCAGCTCGATCTGCCCGATGTTTTGCGGCTCGTCCTCGCCGGTCAGCAGAACGGACACCGTGCCGTCACTGCTGATGGTAATCTCCACCGCATCCTCGGGCACGATGATCTCCGGCTCCAGCGGGAAACCGTCAGATGTGACGATGCGCCCCTCCGCGTCCCGCTTAAACGCGCCGTCCCGCGTGTAGGCGATGGTCCCGTCGGGCAGGAGGATCTGGAAGAAGCCCTGGCCTTCAATGACGATGTCCAGCGGGTTGTCGGTCTGCTTGAACGTCCCCTGGGTGAAAATCTTCTGGGTGGCCACCGGGCGCACGCCGTGGCCGATCTGCATGCCGATGGGGAGCTGCGCGCCCTGCGTCGACGGCGTGCCGGCGAATCGCAGCGTCTGGTACAACAAGTCCTGGAAATCGACCCGGCTGCGCTTGAAGCCGGTGGTGTTGACGTTGGCCAGGTTGTTGGAGATCGTGTCGATGTTGAACTGCTGGGCCGACATGCCCGACGCGGCTGTCCACAGCGACCGCATCATCGCTCTATCCCTCCGTTTCCTTCCTGTTCACCTACACCCGCCCCAGCTCGTTGACCGCCTTGCCCAGCGTTTGGTCATAGGCCTGGATCACCCGCTGGTTGGCCTCGTACGACCGGTAGGCCGCGATGAGCTCCACCATGGCGGTAACCACGTTGACGTTGGACACTTCCAAGTGACCCGCGTGTACCCGGGCGGCCGCCGGCTGCGGTGCCCCCGACCAATCGGTCGCAGCCCAAAGGCTGCTTCCTTCGCGGACGAGCCCCTGGGGATCGGCGAAATTCCGCAAGGCCAGCACTCCCGCCGGCGCGCCGTCCACCCAGACCTCGCCGTTCTCGGTCACTTGCACGTCCCGACCCTGGACCCGAATGGGCCCTGCCTCGCCCAGCACCCGGTAGCCCTCGAGGGTGACGAGCCAGCCTCCCGCGTCCAGGGTGAAACGCCCATCCCGCGTGAACCGCACGCCCGCGGGCGTCTCCACTGTGAAAAAGCCCGGGCCTTCCAGCGCCAGGTCCAACGGATTGCCGGTGTGGCGCAAAGCTCCCGGGCTCAGATCCGAGTAGGTGCCGTCGACGTAGGTACCCGTGCCGAGCCGGCCGATGACCGGCCGCGGATCATAGAGAGCCCCGGTCGCCTGCCCGCTTGCCCCTGCGGGCGCAACCCCGCCGCTCACGGGAACGGGATCGTAAACCCGGCGGAGCAACATCTCCGGAAACGCGGATTGCACCACCGTTTGCCGCTTGAAGCCGGCCGTCTGCACGTTGGCCAGGTTGTTGGACAACACGTCGACCCGCACTTGCTCGGCCAGCATGCCGGAGGCCGACGTGTAAAGTCCCCGCAGCACAAGGCCACCTCCCCGGCCGGGTCGTTCCCAGCCCTACTGTTTCCGTCGACCTTCCGAGAGGAAACCTTTAGAGGGTTTTGTCCCAGGTTTCAGCCCGCACCAACACCTTTGGCCGCCGCAGGCGGCCGCGCTAAAATAGAAACAGGGAGGGAAACTCGCGATGGCGCTCAAGGAGAGGCGAGCGGTCGTCTGCTACCGTTGCGGCACGCTCCTTGGCGAACTGGAAGTGGAACTGACCCAAGAGGGCATGGCCCGGTTCCGGGAACAAGCCCAGGCTATGAGGCGGGACCACGACTGCGGGGTTCAGGACACGCGGAAGGAAACCGTTTCCGCCGGCAGGCGGTGAATCTCCTCCAACAGCCGGCTCGTCCCCCGGGCGACGCAGGTGAGCGGGTCGTCGGCAAGGATGGCTTCCACCTGCGTTTCCAGGCGGACAAGGTCCGTGATGCCGCGCAGGAGAGCGCCGCCCCCCGTCAGCACGATACCGCGGTTGATGATGTCCCCCGCCAGTTCCGGGGGCGTTTTTTCGAGCACGGCTCGGATCGCGTTGATGATGGCCTGCACGGGCTCCTGCAAGGCCTCGCAGACTTGGGCGGCCGAGAGCCGGACGGCCCGGGGCAGCCCGGTCACCGAGTCCCGGCCCCGCACCTCCATGGTTTCGTTTTCGTCGGGGTTGTAGACACAGCCGATCTTGCGTTTGATTTCTTCGGCGGTCTGCTCGCCGATGAGCAGGTTATGTTCCCGCCGCACGTAGCGGACGATAGCCTCATCCAGGTCGTCCCCGCCGACCCGCACGCTGTCGGACACTACTTCCCCGCCCATGGAAATGACCGCCACGTCCGTCGTGCCGCCGCCGATGTCCACCACCATATTGCCGCCCGGATCGACGATGTTGAGTCCGGCTCCCACCGCGGCGGCCATCGACTCGGAGATGACCCAGACCTTCTTCGCGCCGGCCTGCATGCAAGCTTCGATGACAGCCCGCTGTTCCACCGCGGTAACCCCTGAAGGTACGCACACGGCGATCTGGGGGCGAAACAGCGGCCGGCGGCCCAGCACCCGCCGCACCAGGTGCTTGAGCATAACCTCGGTTATGGTGTAATCGGCGATAACGCCCGCCTTGAGGGGACGGATGACGGCGATGTTGCCCGGCGTGCGCCCGACCATGCGCCGGGCTTCCTCGCCGACGGCGAGCACCTGGTTGGTCTCGAGATCGACGGCCACCACCGAAGGCTCGCGCACGACGATGCCTTTCCCGCGCATGAAGATGAGCACGTTGGCCGTGCCCAGGTCTATGCCGATATCCCGCGCGAACACGTGTGGCCGCCCCTCTCGGTCCCGAACCATCCGTGGCAAGGTCCGGAAGGTACTGGTGAGTTCGACAGCTTCTTTGCCAAATCCTGCCGGACACGACCGGCCCGCTGGCTTGGCCCCTGAGGGGCTGGATCAGGAGGCCTTGCGGCCGTCACTCCGGTACTTGCGGCGGGTCGCTTCGCCCCCGCGGATGTGCCGCTCGGCTTTGTTGAGGTCCAAGATGCGCTTTACCTTGCGGGCCAAGTCCTTGCTGACGCGGGGAAGCCGCTCGGTGACATCTTTGTGGACCGTGCTCTTGCTGACCCCGAAAACGGCGGCCGCCTGGCGCACCGTCGCCTTGGACTCGACGATGTAGTGGCTGACGTCCACCACCCGTTTCCGGATGTAGTCTCGCATTGCAGCGCCCCCCCGCCCCAATGTCGGTAAATTCTTATGGCCTGCGGGCGGGATATATGTCAGCGGGGCGGGCGGGAAAGGCCGTCGCTGCGCTGTTTTCGGGCCATGGTCAAGGCTGTTTCCCGTTCAATGCCGCGAGCGGATCCATCGCCTCCCCGTCCTGGTAGATGGCAAAGCGCACGACAGGCGCGCCGGGGGTCAAGGGCGCCATCCCCACCGGCGCGTGGGAGCTGACGCGCTGCCCGGCAGCCACCACAACATGCTCCAGGTTGCCGTAGACGGTCGTCAGGCCGCCGCCGTGATCGATGGCCACCAGCAGCCCACCGTCGGGGTCCAGTCCAGCCTCGGCAACCGTCCCGGGCAAGACGGCCCGCACAGGGCCGCCCGGCGTCGCCATCAGGCGCACGCCGGGATCGTAGTGCCAATGGCCCAAGAGCGGGTGGCGGCGCCAACCGGGACCGGAGATGACAGGCCCGTCCACAGGCCACGATGCCGCCTCCAGGCGCACTGTAGGCCGCGCCTCCCCCGCCTCGGGGACGACCGGCTGCGGGACGGCCCCCGCCGGCACCGCAGGCAACGTGGCCGCCCCGGCGCGGCCAGCGCTGGCGACCGGCACCGCAGGCTGCGTCGCCGACCCTGTGCGGCCGGCGCTCGCCGCAGGGACCGCGAGCCGGAGCTGATGCCGGTCCGCGAGCTTCCGCTGGATCTGCTCATCAAGCCCCGAGACGACGGGCAGGCGGGCAGCGGGCGGGGACGAGGGGGGCGACAGCTCCCCGCCCAGCCCCCACCACAGGAGGGCGGCCGCGGCGGCCACCGCCGCCGTGCCCAATGACCACCTGAAGAACCTCCGGAGACGTCTTCCCGCCAGGCGCTGTAAGCCGTCGCCCAACTTGCTGGCGTAAAAGCGGGCAAACCCTTGTACGATCCGCCAGCGCCGCTTGAGGGCGTAGCCTACCCGCCGCTGCCAAGAGATCTCCATCACCGCACCACCCCTCCCAGCATCACCACACCAGGTCTCCCAGAACATCCACTTCGGCTGGACCGGCGGCCACGGAGCCGATCACGACCCGGCTGCCGCTTGTCGACGCCTCCACGGCCACGGGCAGCTCCCACCCGGTCGGGCGCCGTCCCGCGAACTTGCGGGCGAGCTCCGCCTCCACCTCGGTCGCCGGCTTGCCCGCCACGAATCCCGAGACCTCTACCGCGGAGTCCAGCGCGCTAGGCCGCAGCCCCAGCGCCCGGGCCACCTGCCGGACCAGCTCCCGGCGGGCGGCGGCCGCAGCCGTCATCTCCCCTGGCAGAACCAGGGCGGCGACGGTCCCCCGGTGGCCCGCAGCGTGCCACGCCACGACCCGCAGCTGGCCCCCGGTCCCAATGCGTCCGTCGAGGAACACAAGGCGGCCCCCTGCCTCCACACGGTTGTCAAGGCGCCAACCTTCGACACCGTAGACCCGTTCCAGTCGCCTGGCCACGCCTTGCGCCTCCCGTTTCAGGTCAGCCATGGCCGCTCCGTCGGGCGCGGGCCGCGTGGCTGCGGCCACCATTAGCACCCGCTCCGGATCGCCGCCCAAGGCTGTGAGAACCCGCTGGGCGGGCTCTCGCAATACTCCCCCTTCGGTCACCGCGGGCACCTGGCGCGCCAGCGCCAGCCAAAGGGCGGCGAGGACGGCGGTGCGCATCATGGCGGTCCGCATCATGCCCTGCTCTCCCCTGGGGATGTCCAGCATGCACCTCAGGTGGAAGCATCTCCCGCAGCCCCGGGGTTCTATGCACGCGGCGCGGTGGCCGCTGAAAGCCTTGAGTCGAGCTTCGCGCCAACTTTCCGGCAGGAAGGCTCATCTGGGCGCGGAACTTGCAGGTCTCAGAGGAGGGCGTGGGATGAGCCGCCAGTTTCCACAAGGCCTGCGCGTGCGGGTTGCCCTGGTGTTCCTGGGCATGGCGTTCCTGGCCGTATTGACGTGGCTGCGGCTCGGCTGGCTGCAAATCGTGCAAGGCAGCCATTACCGCACCTTGGCGGTGGAGCAGCGCTACCGCGCTGAGAACCTCGTGCCCGAACGGGGTGCCATCTACGACCGCAACGGCGTGCCCTTGGCCATTACCGTACAGGGGTACGCGGCGTACGCGGTCCCGTCCGCGATCGCTGATCCGGCCCGCGCTGCGGCCCTTCTCGCACCTATCTTGCGGGAGCCGGCGGCGGAAATCGAGCGGCGGCTCAGGCAGGACTCCCCGTCGGTGTGGCTCGCCGTGCGCCTCGAGCCGGAGGCGGCCGCGGCCATAGAGCGGTTGGATCTGAGCGGTGTGTACGTGGTCCAGCGCCCGCAGCGGGATTATCCCCACGGCACATTGGCGGCGGACGTTTTGGGCTTCACGGGTCTCGACAACCAGGGCTTGGCGGGGCTTGAGTTCTATTACGAATCCTTGCTGCGGGGAGTTCCTGGCCGCCACTTCAGCGAACGTGACCCGAGGGGCCGCGCCATCCCGGGGGGCCGCAGCCAGGTCTTTGACGCGGTCCCGGGCCACGACCTGATCCTCACGCTTGACAGAGTGCTCCAGTACACGGTCGAGCAGGAGCTCGCGCAGGGCGTTGCAGCGGCTCGGGCCAAGTGGGGCCTAGCCATCCTCATGCGACCGCAGACCGGGGAAATACTGGCCATGGCCACCTTTCCCGGCTTTGACCCGGCCCGCTACGCCGACTACTTGCCCCGGGCGTACCGCAACCCGGCGGTCACCGACCAGTTCGAGCCGGGCTCGACGCTGAAACTGTTCACCGCCGCGGCCGCGCTCGAGGAAGGCGTGGCGACCATCGACACCGTTCTGGATGGGCCGGGTCAACTGCGCATCGGCGGCGGGATCGTCCACTGCAACAACCCGTGGGGCTACGGGCAGATCACGCTGCAGGAGGCCATCGCCCGCTCCTGCAACACCGCCTTTGCTTACCTCGGCGCCGAAATGATCGGCGGGCCGACCCTGGCCCGCTACTTGCAGGCCTTCGGCTTCGGCGCGCGCCTCGGGATCGACTTGCCCGGGGAAGGAACCGGCAGCGTGCCGGCTCCGGGCCGCATTGCCGGGGAAACCTTGCGTTGGGCCAACGTCTCCTTCGGCCAGGGCGTTGCCGTCACGCCGGTGCAGTTGGCCGCCGCCACGGCTGCCATCGCCAACGGCGGCGTCTTGATGCGGCCCTACGTCGTCCAGACCGTCCGCTCCCCTCGCGGCGTCGTCATTGAAGAGCGGCAGCCGACGCCGCTGCGGCGGGTCATCTCGGAGGAAACCGCCCGGGAACTCACCCAAGCGATGGAGATGGTGGTGGCTCAAGGAACCGGCACCAGGGCCCGGATCCCCGGCTACCGTGTGGCCGGCAAGACGGGCACCGCCCAGATCCCTGAAAATGGCGTCTACAGCAACAAGCGGCTCGCGTCCTTCGTCGGCTTTGCCCCGGCCGAGGCGCCCGAGCTGGTGGGCGTCGTCATGCTGTATGACGTCCAGCAGGACACCCCGGAAGGCGGCCGCTGGGCGGCACCCGTCTTTGCCGAGATAATGGATCGGGCGCTCAAGCACCTTGGCATCCCGCCCCGGCCTGACGCGTAAGGCATGGCGGCGGCAGTGCGCAGAGAAAGGGTGGAAGCTGTGATCATCGTAGGTTGCCTCTTGGTCGGGATCGGCGTGGGGATGATCGCGGGCGACGCCGGCGCGGGAGCGCTGATCGGCCTCGGCATCGGGTTCTTGGGAGAGGCCTTGTTCGGCCGCGGCCGGACCCCCTGGAGCCGCAGCCGCTCTGCAGAATGAGAGCTGAGGGATGGGCGTTCATAGCAAAAAAGGCAGGCCCTGCACTGGGCCTGCCGAAGCATCCACTCTTCTCAACGAATCGCTCAGTGCTCGATCGCGCTGCTTGGCAGCGGATGCTCCTGCTGCTTGTCGTCCTCGACGCCGGCCGCCTGCAGGCGTGCCATTGCCCGCTTTAGGGCCAGTTCAGCCCGGACGTAGTCGATGTTGGCCGCCCGGCTGCGCAGCCGTTGCTCGGCGCGCCGGCGCGCCTCCATCGCCCGCAGCACATCGATTTCCTCCGCCAACTCCGCGGTGTCCGCCAAGACGGTCACCTTGTTGTTGGTCACCTCGAGGAAACCGCCGCTCAAGGCTAGCCGCCGCTTCGGGCCATGAGCGGGCCCGTAGTGGAGCACGCCGATGGCGAGCCCACAGACCAACGGGGCGTGGTTCTTCATGATGCCCAGGTACCCGTCGGTCGCCGGCACGATGACCGACTCCACCTGCGTATGCAGCACCTGCCGGTACGGCGTGACCACTTCCAGCTCGAGCATGTGCCCGCTTCCCCCTCAGTACCGCACGGCGGGCTAGTAGCCCGCGCCTTGCTGCCGCGTGTTACGCGGCATGCCCCGCCATCAACCGCTTGGCCTTCTCGACGGCCTCGTCGATGGTGCCGACCATGTAGAAGGCGGCTTCCGGCAGATCGTCGTACTTGCCCTCGAGGATCCCCTTGAATCCCCGCACCGTCTCCTGGACCGGGACGTACTTGCCGGGCTGGCCCGTGAACGCTTCCGCGACGAACATCGGCTGGGACAGGAAGCGCTCGATCTTGCGCGCCCGGGCCACCAGCAGCTTGTCTTCGTCGGACAGCTCGTCCATGCCCAGGATGGCGATGATGTCCTGCAGTTCCTTGTAGCGCTGCA
>PKQR01000075.1 GCA_017578085.1 Bacillota bacterium | reverse complement strand
ACCAGATACCCTTCGATGGGCATGCCCGGCACGGCCGTCACCTCCCCTGCTCGCGGCGGGCGATCAAGACCACTACGCCCACCACGGCCACCATCAGGAGCAGCGCCGCCAGCTGCAGCACCAGGACGTGGTCATAAAAGAGCGCCGCCCCGAAAGCCCGGACCGTCCCAAATCCCGGGAACACCGCCGCAGGCGCCGGGTAAGACTGCCGCAGCACGGCCGTGAGCAGCGCGGCCAGAAGCAGCAGGGCGGCCAGGAAGCCCAGGCTTTCCTGGCCGGGCAAGACGGACACCTCGCGCTCGATGGCCTCCCTGCGCGCCCCCAAGAGGCTCACCACGAACAGGAACATGACCATGACGGCGCCAGCGTAGACGATCACCTGTATCAGGCCCATAAACTCCGCTTCCAGCGCGATGAACAGCGCCGCCAGGGAAATCAGGTTGAGCACCAGGGCCAGCACCGAGTGAACGGGGATCCGCGCCCGCACGACGGTGATAGCCGCCCCCAGCGCCAGCGCCGCCGCGATGAGGACGACCCAGTTCATGCCGGCCTCGCCTCCTCCGCACCCGCTGTGCGGTCAACCCCCGGGACCTCCGGAGCCGCCCCTTCGCCGGCAGCCTCCACGGCCTCCCCGTGCCCTTCCTCCGGCTCGTGTACCGGCCGCCAGCCGCGGTAGTCCGGGTACACGTTGCGCGGCACCTGGAAGGGGCTTGTGTGCTGGTTGACCAGCCGGTCGCGGCCGTAGATCAGGCTTTCCCGGGTAAAGTCAGCCAGCTCAAACTCCCGCGTCAGATGGAGCGCCTCCGTCGGGCATGCCTCTTCGCACAGCCCGCAGAATATGCAGCGCAGCATGTCGATCTCGTACTTCCACGCGTACCGCTCTCCCGGCGAGTTGGGCCGCTCCGGGTCGTTTTCCGCCGGCATGACCGTGATGGCCGCCGCCGGGCATGCGACCTGGCACAACTCGCACCCGATGCACATCTCGAGGCCGTTCTCGTAGCGCCGCAGCTCATGGCGGCCCCGGAACCGCGCCGAGCGCTCCTTCTTGACGTACGGATAGGCGATAGTAGGCTTCCTGCGGAACAACATCCGCAGCGTGGTGCCCATGCCCTTGGCCAGTGCCTTCAACATCTCGGCATCACTCCTCGCCTCGCCAGCGCCCAGGCCACTGCCGCAGCCTTAGGCCACAAAGACCGTGATGACCGCCGTCGCCACCAGGTTGAGGATGGCCAGCGGCAGCAGCACCTTCCAGCCCAAATCCATGAGCCGGTCGTAACGGAGGCGGACCATGGTGGCCCGCAGCCAGATGAACACGAACAGCATGAACCCGAGTTTCACCAGGAACCAGGCCACCGGCGGCAGGAACGCCGGCCCGTTCCACCCGCCCAGGTACAAGAGCGTCACCAGGGTCGAGGCCGTGATCATGTGGATGTACTCGGCCATCATGAACATGGCGAAGCGCATGCCGCTGTACTCGGTGTGGTAGCCCGACACCAGCTCCGTCTCGGCCTCTGGCAGGTCAAAGGGCACCCGGGCCGACTCGGCCAGCGCGGCAATGAAGTAGACCACGAACCCCAGCGGCTGGAGCAAGATGAACGGCAGCCGTTCCTGGGCGGCCACAATCTCCGTCAACCTGAGCGATCCGGCCATCATCAACACGCCCAGCAGGCTCAAGCCCAGGGCCAGCTCATAGCTGATAAGCTGCGCGCTGGCCCGCAACGACCCCAGTAACGCGTATTTGCTCTGGGACGACCAGCCCGCCAAGGTGACGCCGTAGACGCTCAGCGCGGTGAAGGCCACGGCCACCAGCACCCCACCGGGCGGGTCGGCAACTGCCAACGGAACCGTAACGCCACCCACCTCGACCGGCGGCCCGACGGGGATGACCGACCAGGCCGCCAGCGCCGTAAAGACGCTGATGATGGGCGCCAGCCGGAACACCAGGCGGTCGGCGTCCCTGGGAATGATGTCTTCTTTCACAATCGCCTTGATCGCGTCCGCGAGCGGCTGCAAAAGGCCCCAAGGCCCCGTGCGGGTCGGCCCCAAGCGCAGGTGGAAGTAGCCCAGCACCTTGCGCTCAATGACCGTCATGCCCGCAAAGAGGCTGGCGAGGGCCACAGCCAAGATCACGCTGCGGACGAGCACCAACCCGACCGTGTCCATCAGCCGACCTCCTCCAGCACCCGCTTGCGCACGTGGACCTTGGCCCAGAGGGCCCCCTCCAGCAGACTGTTGACGGCCCCGTCAGGCGCGCCCCACGGCACCTGCACCGTGCCGGGAACGACCGCCGCGCTGATCCGCACAGGCAGGGACAGGGCACCGCCCGCCGTCTGCAAGGTCACCGTGTCGCCGGCATTGAGGCCCAAAGCCGCCGCGTCCGCGGGATGGAACAAGGCTTCGGCCTTCGGCTGCACCGAGCGGAAGCCCGGGTCGAAACGGGCGGTGCCGCCGCCGCCGTAGAGCCGGTCCACGGCCAACAGCACCAGTCCCCCGTCCGCCGCGGCCGCGGGAGCCGGCGCTTCCGCCGGCCACGGCGCCCCGGCCAAGAAGCCGTCCGCAGCCAGCTCGCCCAGGAGGCGCTCCATCTCCTGCCGGAACTCGCGGCGCGAGGGGATGAGCTTCTTGCCCATGGCCTCCGCGATGGCCAGGAAGATGTCCCCGTCGGTGCGGCTCTCGCCGCCGGGAGGCATGGCCGGGTCGACTTCCTGCACGCGGCCCTCCATGTTGGTGTACGTCCCCCGCTTGGCCGCAAACGGCGCCGCGGGCAGCACCACGTCGGCGAAGCGAGCGGTTTCGGTCAAGAACATGTCCTGGACGACCAGGAACGGGACTTGGCTCAGCGCCTTGTTCACCAGCACCCCGTGGGGATACGTCTCCGCTACGTTGGCGCCCACGATGTAAAGGGCCTGGAGTGTCCCGGCCGCCGCCGCCTGCAGCATGCGGCCGGTGTCCATGCCCGCCTGGTCCTGAGCCACCGGCCGGTGGCCGGGCAGCAGGTCCGGGCGCACGCCCATGGCCTCGGCGCCGCGGCTGTTGGCCTGCTCGCCCGGGATGAGCACCCGGACGCTGCGCTCGCCGCCCTGGGCCACAAACGCCTGCAGGAGCTCGGCCAGGGCCTGGCCGACGGCCAAGTCCTCGCCGCCCCAGACGACCACAACCTTGCGGCCCTGGCGCAAGGCCTCCACCAGCGGCGCCGCGGCTCCAAGCTTGCCGTCGCCGCCGGCCAAGACAGCCGCCGCCTGCCGGAGCGCGGCCGCGGTTTCCGCGGGCAGAAGCGGGACGCGGGTATGCGGCACAAGGTACTCCTGCTGCCGCGCCCCAATGGTCAGCAGCGCCGCACCCCGACGCTGGGCGGCCCGCCGGATGCGCAGGTCAGCCACGGGCATGCGCTCCGCGGGCAGGACGTCGACCACCAGGATGACGTCGGCGTCATCAAGGTCCACCAGCCGCCCGCCGTATTTGTCCCAAGAGGCCACCTGCTGCCGGCCGACCCGGTGATCCACGTGGGGCGTCCCCACCACGTCGCGGGCCAGCTTTTGGAAGAGGTACGCCTCCTCGTTGGTCAGGCGGCCGCCGCCGATGAAACCGATGGCCCCGGCGCCGTGGTCCCGCGTGATGGTGCGGAAGCGGTTGGCGATCTCCATCAGGGCCTCGGTCCAGCTCACCGGGACCAATTGGTCGCCCCGGCGCATGAGCGGCTGCGTGATCCGGTTCTCTTCGTTGACGTACTTGTAGTTGAACCGGCCCCGGTCGCACAGCCAGCCGCCATCCACGTCGGGGTGCTCCCGTGAGACGACCCGCGCCAGCTCACCGAAGCGGAAGTCCAGCCGCACGTTGCAGCCCACCGGGCACGCCGTGCAGATGGACGGCGCCGGCGACATGTCCCATGGCCGGCCCTTAAAGCGGTAGTTCTTGGACGTGAGCGCGCCCACCGGGCACAGCTCGATGGTGTTGCCGCTGAAGTAGGAATCGTAAGCCTCTCCGGTCGCGGTGCTGATCAGGTTTTCGTGGGCCCGCTCGACCACGACCAGGTTGCCTTCCAGGGCGATTTCCTTGTCAAACCGCACGCAGCGGCGGCACAGGATGCAGCGCTCTTCGTCCAGGATGATGAAGTTGCCCAGGTCCACCGCCTTGCGCTTTCTCATCTTGGGCACCGTCAGGCGGCTGGTGGGCAGGCCGTACTTGAACGTGTTGTCCTGCAGCGGGCACTCCCCGCCCTTGTCGCACACCGGGCAATCCAGCGGGTGGTTGAGCAGCAAGAACTCGATGACGCCCTGGCGCAGGTGCCGGATTAAGGGCGTGTCGGTCTTGACGACCATCCCTTCCGCGGCCTTCGTCGTGCAGGCGGGAACGGGCTTGCGCTGGCCCTCCACCTCCACCAGGCACATGCGGCACACGCCGACCGGCTCCAGCTTCGGATGGTGGCAAAACACCGGGATTTCGACGCCGGCCAAGGCGGCAGCTTCCACTAGGCCCATTCCCTTGGGCACTTGTACTTGGCGTCCGTCGATGGTCAAGGTGACCATGTCACTCATGCGCTACGCACCTCCCGTGGACGCTCCGCCAGGCAGGCGCGCCCATGGATGTGGGCTTCAAACTCGTCGGCGAAATGCTTGAGCACCGACTGCAGGAACGTAATCGAGAAGTCCGACAAGAGGCAGATGGTCGTGCCGCTCATGGTGCCGCGCAGGCTCTTGAGGATCTCGATGTCCTCGGGCGTCCCCTCGCCGCGCTCAATCTTGCGCAAAAGGCGCGCCGTCCAGGCCGTCCCTTCCCGGCACGGCGTGCACTGGCCGCACGATTCGTGCGAGAAGAAGTCCGCGTAGTACAAGGCCGTCCGCACCATGCAGACGTTCTGGTCAAAGATCATCACGCCCGCGGTGCCCAGGATCGAGCCGGCCTGCTGCACCGAGTCGAAGTCCAGCGGCAGGTCCAGATTGTTGGGCAAGAGCACCGGCGAGCTGGCGCCGCCCGGCTGCACGGCCTTGAGCTTGCTGCCCGGTTTCAGGCCGCCGGCCACCTCGATGAGCTCGCCCAAGGTGACGCCCAGCGGCAGCTCGTAGTTGCCCGGGCGGTTGACCGCTCCGCTCACCGAAAAGATCTTGGTGCCGGGGCTCTTCTCGGTGCCGATGGAGAGGAACCAGTCCGCGCCCCGGTCGATGATGAAGGGCACGTTGCACAAGGTCTCCACGTTGTTGACGACCGTCGGCATGCCGTACAAGCCCGCGACCGCCGGGAAGGGCGGCTTGTTGCGGGGCTCGCCGCGGCCGCCTTCCAGGGAGCTCAGGAGCCCGGTTTCCTCGCCGCAGATGTAGGCGCCCGCGCCCCGGTGGACGACGATCTCCTGGGAGAAGTCGGTGCCCAGGATGCGGTCGCCCATGTAACCCTTGGCCCGGGCCTGCTCGATGGCGTCCAGCAGCACCCGGTAGCCCTTGCGGAACTCGCCGCGGATGTAGATGAAGGAACGGGCCGCCCGCACCGCGTAAGCCGCCAGCAGAATGCCCTCGATGAGCAGGTGCGGGTTGTACTCAATTAACATACGGTTGTTGAAGGTGCCCGGCTCGCTCTCATCGGCGTTGCAGCACAAATACCGCGGCCGGCCGTCGTCGGGGAGGAACCCCCACTTGAGACCCGCCGGGAAGCCCGCGCCGCCGCGGCCGCGCAGGTTCGCCTTCTTGACCTCCGCGTGCACTTCGGCCGGCGTCATGCTCTTGAGGGCCTTCCGCAGGGCCTGATAGCCCCCTTGGGCCTCGTAGTTTTCGATGCGGGTCAGGTCCACCTCGCCGATGCCCTTGGTCAGGACCTTTTCGTACTTCACGCGCTCTCCCCCGCTTCCCACACGGCCCCGGGCTGGATCAGGCCGATGCGCTCGGACAGCTCCACGAGGTCGGCCCCATCCCGCAGCGCCTGCAGGATCTGGTCCGCCCGCTCGGGGGTGACTTTATGGAAGTACTCCTCGTTGATTTGGATCGCCGGCGCGCCGTCGCAGGCGGCGATGCACTCGCCGGTCACCAGCAGCGTAAACAGCCCGTCCGGGGTCGTCTCCCCCAGCTTGATGCCGAGCCGCTCCTCGAAATGGCGGATGAGCGCCTCGGCCCCCGACAGGCCGCACATGATGTTGCCGCAGACGGTGATGACGTAGCGGCCCACGGGCTTGCGATGGTACAGGGAGTAGAACGAGCAGGTGGATTCCACGTAGGCCCGGGAGACGCCCAGCCGCTGGGCGATAAACTCCATGTCCTCGGGCGCCACCCAGCCGCGCTCCTCCTGCGCCATCCACAAAAGCCCCATGAGGGCCGAGCGGGGCTTGGGATACTGGGCGATCAGGCGGTCGATGTCCTCCGCCCGCCGCTCCCACCAGGGTTGAGCCTGTGCCCCGTTGACCCGGGCCGGGTCTTGTGCCGTCATCAGCGGTCCACCTCCCCAAACACCGGGTCGACGGTGGCGATGATGGCCACCATGTCGGCCAGCAGGGCGCCTTGCATCATGACCGGCATGGCAAATACGTTGTAAAACGCTGGCCCCCGCACCCTTACCCGCCACGGCTTGTTCTTGCCGTTGGACACCACGTAGAACCCGATCTCGCCGCGGGGGCTCTCAAGGGCCTGGTACACCTCGCCCGCCGGCACGTCGAAACCGTACGACACCAGCTTGAAGTGGTGGATAAGGGCCTCCATGCTCTGCCGCACCTCGTGCTTGGGCGGCAGCGCGATCTTGCGGTCGTTCACCATCACCGGGCCGCGGGGCAGGCGCGCCAGGGCCTGCCGGCACAGCCGGTACGATTCCATGATTTCTTCCATGCGCACGACGTAGCGGTCGTAGCAGTCGCCGTTCTCGCCCACGGGCACGTCAAACTCGAACTCGTCGTAGCCCGCGTACGGGAACGCCTTGCGCACGTCATACGGCACGCCGCAAGCCCGCAGGTTGGGGCCCGTGACGCCCCACGCGATGGCGTCCTCTGCGGAGATAACGCCCACGCCCTTGAGCCGGTCGAGCCAGATCGGGTTTTCATCGAGGATGTTCCGGATTTCCCGGATGCGCTCGGGCACCCGGTCCAGGAACCTCCGGCACATGTCCTCGAAGCCCTCCGGGATGTCCTGGGCGATGCCGCCGACCCGGAAATAGCTCGGGTTCATGCGGGCCCCGGACGCCTCTTCAAAGAGGTCCAGGATGCCCTCACGCAGGTCAAAGGCATACATCAGGACGCTCTGGGAGCCGATGTCCAGAGCCGTCGTCCCCAGCCACAGCAGGTGGCTGGCCATGCGCTGGAGCTCGGTGAAAAGCAGGCGCAGGATGCGCGCCCGGGGCGGCACCTCAAGCCCCAAGAGCTTCTCGACCGCCAGCACGTAGCCCAAGTTGTTGGACAAAGGCGCCAGGTAGTCCATCCGGTCGATGACCGTGATGGCCTGCTGCCAGGTCAGGTTCTCGGCCGTCTTTTCGATGCCCGTATGGAGAAACCCGACCTCCGGCGTCGCCTTGACGATGCGCTCGCCCTCGATCTCGAGCACCATGCGCAACACGCCGTGGGTGCTCGGATGGTGCGGGCCGACGCTCAAGGTCATCCGGTCGCCTTCGCCCTCGATCACCAGCTCTTCCAAGTCGAGATCGTAGTCGCCTGAACGAACAACCTGCCGCATGTCACTTCCCGCCTTTCGCGCCGCCCGGCAGGCCCGCCGTGCCCGGCGGGTCACCCGGCAGCTTGGGGGCATGGTAGCGGTTGCGCTCCGCCGCATGGGCCGGCAACTGGGCGCGCGGGCCCTGGAGCGGGTAATCCTTGCGCAGCGGGTGCCCCACCCAGTCGTCGGGCATGAGGATGCGGGTCAAGTTGGGATGGCCGGCAAAGCGGATGCCGAACAAATCCCAGACCTCCCGCTCCGCGGCGGCCGCCGACGGCCACACGTCGCTCACCGTCGGCACTTCCGCCTCGTCTTCCTCCACCGGCACCCGCAGCCGCAGCCGCCACAGCTGCGGCAGAGCCAAGAGGTGGTAAACCACTTCAAACCGGGGCTTGCGCGGGAGGTAGTCCACACCGCCCACGTCGACCAGCATGTTGAAGCCCCGGTCCTTCAGCCAGCGGGCCACCGCCGCCAGCTGCCCGGGGGCCACCTGCACCTGCGGCATCTCAAAGGGGGTTTCCAGTGGTACGACGCCGTCGCCGAAGGCCGCCACCAGTGCGGGCACGATCTCGTCCCGCACGTAGGCCATGGCCTCGGCCCCGCCCGTGTAAGGCTCTCGTTGCCGCCGCACGCCGCTCACGCCCGCATCACTCCACCGTGGGCCTGCCCGCTGGCGATGGCCTCCCTCAGCTTCAGCACGGCGTACAGCACCGCATCGGGACTCGGCGGGCAGCCGGGCACGTAGATGTCCACGGGCAGCACCTCGTCAACGCCCTGCACGATGGCGTAGTTGTCGAAGATGCCGCCGCTGGACGCGCACGCGCCCATGGCGATAACCCACTTGGGTTCCGGCATTTGGCGATACACCTGCTCGATGACCGGCACCATCTTGTTGGAAAGCCGCCCGGACACGATCATCAGGTCCGCCTGCCGGGGCGTGCTGCGGAACACCTCAGCGCCAAACTGGGCCATGTCATAGCGCGGCGACACGAGGTTCATCATCTCGATGGCGCAGCAGGCAAGGCCGAACGTCAGCGGCCAGATGGACGACTTTTGCGCCCAACGGACGAACTTTTCGACACTCGTTAAGAAAAACTGGTTGTTGGTCATCTCCACTCGAACCCCCCCTTTTTCCACACGTACAGGTCGCCCAACACGAACACGATCAAAAACAGGGCCATCGCCGCCAGCCCGTACGTGCCGAGCTCTCGCAGCATGACGGCCCACGAGTAGAAGGCGGCCGCCTCCACGTCAAAGATGACGAAGAGCATGGCGATCACGTAGAACTTGATGGGGAACCGCCCGCGCAGGGCCGTCGTCGGGTAGCCGCTTTCGTACGGCACGTACTTGACGGGGTCTGGCCGGCGCGAACTGACGGTTTCCACAAGGAGGGTTATCAGCAGCGGGATCGCGAGGGCCACGCCCATGAAAATCAACAACGGGACGTAGGTATGCACCCAAATCGCCACCCTAACCCGGCCGGCGGCCGGCATTTGTGAAAATCATCACAACCAGAGCCAGAAAAACGGCTCTCATTCGCCTTGTCACGGCCATCATAACACAGGCCGGCAGGCCTTGTAAAGGCGAACTGGGGCCTGGTTCGACCGGTGCCCACCGGTCAGCTGTCCTCCGCGAAGCGGGCCCCCTGCTCTTCGAGGCGCGCGATCGCGTCTCCCGTCCGCTGTCGCTCGGCTTCCAGATCCTCAAGCCGGCGCCGCAGCACGGCCAGTTCGGCTGTCATGTAATCCACTACCGTCCGCTTCCACTGCTCCCGCAGGTAGTCGTCGTACGACCACAGCCAATCGGCTTTCTCTTCCCACTGGGCAGGCGTCAAAATCTCCTCTTCGCCCGAGGCCAGCCGCTGCATAAGCTCCTGGGTCGTCATGCCGTAGCGCTCCTCGTAGTCCTGCCACGTCATGCGCCCGTTGCTCTCTTCGGGAGCGTCGTCTTCCTCCCGCAACAGGTCGCTGTCGGCAAACAGCGGCGGCACGTTGATGGTTTCCAACAGCGCCTGGCAGACCTCGAGCGTGAAACCGTCTTCGGGCGAAATGGCCTGGTATTCCCAGGAGCCCAGATGCCGCTCCTGGTCCTCATGGTTCATGATGAAGTGGACGCCCATGTCGAGCGTCGCGTCCAAGATGTTTACACCTTCGCAGCCGCCGGTGCGCAGGAGCGACAGCCAGCTGTACGCGCCCCCAGGGTGCTCGGTGATGACGACCACGTCCCGTACCTTGGCCGCAGGCGTCTGCCAGCCGGCCTCCAGCACCGACGCGATGCCTTGCGCCATTGGTTCCACAAGCATTTCGTTGTTGGTGCCCGTCTCCAACGGGATGGAAATCACCAGCACTTCGCGGCCCGTGTGGACACCAGGGTCGATTCCCGCGGCCAGCTCTTCCCTCTCCGCGTAGACCCGCAGGTGTCCCTCTTCGACTACAAACCGCATGTGCCTCGCCTCCCACATCCCAGTCCACTCCACAAAGTATAGCACTGTTGGGCAAGCCGTGGGAGACGGACCGGCATGGGTGAAAACACGCCATGCGAGTCAAATGATGCCCAGTTCACGCCCGACTTTCCGGAACGCCGCCAACGCCTGGTCGAGATCGTCGCGGGTGTGGGCCGCGGTGACGATGGTGCGCACGCGCGCCTTGCCCCGCGGCACCGTCGGATAGGCGATCCCTTGCGCGAACACGCCCTCTTCAAACAGCCGGTCGCTC
>PKQR01000212.1 GCA_017578085.1 Bacillota bacterium | reverse complement strand
GGCCCATCGAGCGAACCCCCCAGCAGGCGGGTGTGGGGGCAAAGACCAGGTCAGCTGCGGCCGGCGCCGTCGATTTTTCCTGCAGCCCGCGAACCTAGAGCACATCCGCACGGCTGCGCCCGGCGTTTCGGGCATCCGGGCAGGATCCTCCATCGTCCCGGCGGAAAGATCAGGGTGAGAGCGGGCGCTCGCCGTGGCCGGGAGCGCCCAGCGGAGAGGAGTGCGGGCTATGCAGGACGCAGGAACCGTACAGGTCACAGTATCGGGCAAAAATGTCCAGGTGACGCCCGCCTTGCGCAGCCATGCGGAGCGCAAGGTCAACAAGCTGCTCAAGTTCTTTGACGACGACCGGCGGCCCATGATGGCGTCGGTGGTGCTGAGCATCGAGCGAGGCCGTCATACGGCTGAGATCACCTTCGAAATCGGGACCCTGCTTGTCCGCGGCGAGGGCACCAGCGACGACATGTACGCGTCCATCGACATGGCGGTTGACCGCATCGAGCGGCAGGTCAAGAAGTTCAAGACCCGCATCCAGAAGCGGCTGCAGGAGCGCCCCAAGGGCGCCGTGGCCGACGGTGCGGTGCCGCCGGCCGCCGAGGCCGAGGAAACCGAGGGCGAGACGCCGCGGGTCGTGCGGGTCAAGCGCTTCGCGCTCAAGCCCATGACCGTAGAGGAAGCCGTGCTCCAGATGGAGCTCCTGGGCCACGACTTCTTCGTCTTTACCAACGGCGCCAGCGGTGAAGTCAATGTTTTGTACCGCCGCAAGGACGGCAACTACGGGTTGATCGAACCCGAGTACTGATCGAGGGCGGGTCGCTTGCAGGCACAACCGGTCTTGGCAATCTTTGAGGGCGGCGCTGCCGCGAGCGACCCGGAGCGCATGCTCCAGGACGTGCGGGCCGCCATCGTGCTGGAGCAAATTGAAAAGGCGCACGCAGCCGGGACCTTCGGTGCGGTCATCCTGTGCACCGACCGGCCGGATCTCGCGGCCCAAGCGGCCGCGCTCGGGGCCGATGTGGAGCTGGATTCACCGGCCCCGTCCTTTCACTTTGGCCGGCGCCTGCAGCGTCTCATCCGCGAGCGGCGCCTGACGGCCGTCTGCTGCATGGGCGGCGCCGCCGGTCCCCTCTTGACGCCTGCGGAACTGGCGGGCATCGGGCGGCTCCTGGCCGAGGGGCGCCCGGTCGTGGCGGCCAACAACATCTACTCGGCCGACATCGTGGCCTTCGCGCCGGCGGAGGCCATGCTCGCGATCGATCCGCCGCCCATCGACAACACCTTGCCGCTGGTGCTGCACCATGACGCCGGGTTGCCCCTCATGCCCTTGCCGCGCACCTTGGGGATGCAACTGGACGTGGACACGCCCACCGACGTGCTGGTGCTGGCGGTGCACCCGCAGACTGGCCCCCGGGTCCGGGAGCGCATTCGCGCCTGGAACTTGGACCTAGAACGCATCCAGCGGGCCAAGGCGGCGCTGGTGAACCCCCGGGCCGACGTGTTTCTCTACGGGCGCATCAATGCGGCGTTGTTCCAGTACCTGGACCAGCACAGCCGCTGCCGCATACGGCTTCTTTCCGAGGAGCGGGGGATGAAAGCCCTGGGCCGCGACGTGCGCGGGGAAGTCCGGGCGGTGCTGGGATTCGCGCTGGAAGCCCTGGGAATGGCCGGCTTTTTCCGGTGCCTGGAAACGTTATGCAGCGCCGCGTTTCTGGATACCCGGGTGCTGCTGGCCCACGCGGGCCGCCAGGTGAGCGCCGCCGACAGGTTTTACTCGGATCTGGGCCGTCCCGAGCACGTCACGGACCCGTGGCTGCAAGAACTGACCGCTGCGGCCATGGAGGCATCGCTGCCCGTGATCCTCGGGGGGCATGGCCTTGTGACCGGCGGTGTGTGGGCGCTGTTGGACGCCGCTTTGCGCGAATTGCAGGAATCGAAAGACGAAACAGGAATGGATCAGCCGAAACCGGCGATTGCCAGTGGGGGCGACGTTCCCAATGCCGGAGGTACGGCGATCCAACCGCGACGTTGATCAGCGCAAGCTTCGCGTGCTGCATCCCGACCATGACGCCGGCAAGGGCGCCGGCGAAACCATAGGTGAGCCGTCGAGCGCGGGGAGCGAGAGCGCGGCCCGGGCCGCAGCCGGCCGGACACCGGGCCTGTCGCTTTTTTCCGTGGCCGTCGAATCCGCAGGTCTCGGGTGCCGCGTGACGGTGCGGCTCCGGTCAGAAGACGCCCTCTACGAAGGGGTGGCCAGCGGCCCGGATGTGCCCCACCACCGGCTGCGCATTGCGGCCGTGGCCGCCGTGCGGGCGGTTGAAGAATTTACCGCTGGCGTTGTGCCGCTTGCGCTTGAAGATGTGCGCGAGGTGCCCATGGGCCCGCGCATGGTGGTGCTGGCCGGCGTCGCCCTGCCGGGCCCGGACGGCGGCGATTGCCTCCTTGGCGCCGCCTTGCTGCAGCAGGACCCCGTGGAGGCGGCGGTGCGCGCCGTTTTGGAGGCCGTCCGGCCAGTGCTGATCTGAGCAAGCTGGAACGAGGCCGCGCACGCGAGCGGCCGGTCCGACCGACGAACCTCCCGGGTGTGAACGGCGTCCGCAAACATGGTATACTGGAACCCGACGTGCCCGACCGTGTGCGGGCGCGTCCTGGCTTGCTTCGGAAAAAGAGGTGACTGCCCGCTATGCTCGGGCTGCTCAAGCGCCTGTTTGA
>PKQR01000211.1 GCA_017578085.1 Bacillota bacterium | reverse complement strand
CTGGCCTCTGGTGAAGTACTCGCGCACCTCCGCCAGCGGCGGGAAGGGGCCTTCGCCCGAGGTGCCGTACTCAAAGAGGTCCTTATACTTTTCCGGGAGCGCGAGCTCGGCCCCCGTCAGCTGATGGACCATACGGGCTTCACTGACTGTTAGATGCCCCACTTGCCACACAATGGGCGTCAACCCATGCGGGCGCTGGGCGGCTTCTTCCTCCGACAAATCCGCAAGCGCCCGGTCGATCATGCCGGCACCGGCTATGAGAGCACCTTTGACCAGTTCCCTCAGTTCCAACCGTTATCCCTCCGGTTGACGGTTATTGCTCGTAAGCAACTTACCGGAGGATAGATTTGCCCCGAAAGCCACAATTCCTAGCGAACGGTTTGAGCCCGGTCCAATGCCCAGAAGGGGAGACGTCGGCAACCTACTGCTTCATAGGCAGGGCCGCTTTGGCAGTTCCGCAAAGGAGCCAGGAGATGGCGACTAGAAAGCAGGCCCTTCAGTCCCGCGTCGTTTCAAGAACAACGCACAGGGTGTGCTCTGAAGGACAACCAGTCATGACATTTAGGCCTCGTGCCTCGATTCGCGAGGGCACGAGGTGGTGGAACTCGCCATCGTGCTTCTTGCCTTCCATCACGCTGCTGCCCAGCAGGAGCAGGCTGGCCACCGCCGCGCTGATCAATATTTTCCATATGCGTCTCATTTTCGGTTTGCAACCCCTTTCGGTATTTTCCCTTCCCCCAGGGAACGAACCGGCCGACCGATACCCCCAGCCCTCCGCCCGTGGCAGTTTGGCCCTGCGCTCGTCCTCCCGATCCCGCACACAGTGGATAGTTGGTGGGAATTCGAGTCGTTTTCGTGAGAGGGCGCGTCTTAGTAGTACACGAATGGGATCGCCTGGCCGTTCCTCAGGGCGCAAATGGTCCACTGTCCGTTTTTCTTTCGCCAGGCATCCCGGGTGAACCCGAGGGCATGCCGGGCAGAGCAATGCCCGCAATATCGGGGCACTCTTGCCGCAGCTTGACGATGGCTTCCACCGGAACGTGGCCTTCGACAAAGTAGCCATCTACCACGGCTGTGTGGCAGCTCCAGTAGCGCGAGGCGAGACCTTCCGGTTTGTACGGCGTCGGGTCGGCGACGGCCATAGAAACCACCGTCATGCCGTGCTGCCGCAGATAGTCCTCGTACTCGCGGCAGCAACCGCAAAGCGGGACCGCTGCCAAAATTAGGGCAGCGCCCACGATACCGACCAGAGCTCGATGAATGCCCAAGCGGAGTTTTAGACGGCCGCCTGCCTAGCTCAACCGCCGGGTCTTATCGACCCCTGCGCCGCCATCCAGGAACCCTTTCGGCACAGATATGCTAAATTGAAGACAACGGCGTGCGTAACGGTACAGCACGCTGGTTTGTCCGGTGAAATCCGCAGGACTGGGAGGGTTGTCGGATGACGTGGCAGGTTGCTGTCAACCTGCTGGTTTTTGTCTTGTTGCTCGTAGGCCTCTACGGGATGCAGCGCCGTGGCGTCTCGTTCGGTGCCCGTGTCTTCACGGGCCTCGTGCTCGGCCTCGTGTTCGGCTGGGTGCTCCTGTGGGTGTATGGAGCGGGGAGCGTCATCAACAGATCCATCGACTGGTTGAATCTCGTTGGCAACGGCTACGTCCGGCTGCTCCAGATGCTGATCATGCCCTTGGTCTTTGTGTCCATCGTCACCGCCTTCACCAAGATGGAGCTGCGGGACAACGTGGCTAGGGTCGGCGGCCTCATCCTCGCAATCCTCTTGGGGACGACGGCCATCGCTGCCCTGGTGGGCATCGGCGCGACGGCGGTGTTCGGCCTGGATGCCGGCCAAATCGCAGCGGGCGAGCGGGAGCTGGCCCGGATGGCGGGGCTTGAGAGCACCTACGCCACTACCCTCGAAGGGCGCACGGTGCCGCAGCAGCTGCTGGAGCTGCTTCCCACTAACATCTTCCAAGACTTCACCGGTGCCCGGCGAACGTCGACCATTGCAGTGGTCATCTTCTCGGCGTTCGTCGGTATGGCTTACCTGTCCCTCATGCGCCGCGATGCCGAGGCGGCGGCCACCTTCCGGCGGGCTATGGCCGCCCTGCACGGCATCGTGATGGGGATCGTTCGCATCGTCATCCGCCTGACGCCTTACGGCGTCATGGCCATCATGGCCCGCGTCGCCGCGACCAGCGATTACCAATCCATCGTCCAGCTGGGCAAGTTCGTGGTGGCCTCCTACGTGGCCCTCGCGGTCATGTTTGGCATCCACCTTCTGCTCCTGGCGCTGGCCGGCCTCAATCCCGTGACGTACGTGCGCAAGGCCGCACCTGTGCTGGCCTTCGCCTTCACGTCCCGCTCCAGCGCCGCTACGCTGCCTCTCAACGTGGAAACCCAGGAGCGGGAGCTAGGGGTGCCCGTGGGGACGGCCAATCTGGCCGGGTCGCTGGGGCTGTCCATCGGCCAGAACGGCTGCGCCGGCATTTATCCGGCCATGCTGGCCATGATGGCGGCACCGACGGTAGGCATCGATCCCTTCACCCCGGGTTACATCTTCACAGTGGTGGCGGTAGTGACGTTCAGCTCCTTCGGCGTCGCGAGCGTCGGCGGCGGTGCGACCTTTGCGGCCCTCTTGGTGCTGTCGCTGCTCAACCTGCCGGTGGGCTTGGCCGGCCTGCTCATCTCCGTTGAGCCCTTGATCGACATGGGCCGGA
>PKQR01000074.1 GCA_017578085.1 Bacillota bacterium | reverse complement strand
AGCCATGCTGCCACACCTCCGTCGGGTCTATTGTCTCACAGTTCCCGGACGCCGCGCACAAGAATACCTGCACGCGCGCGGCGCGTGCAGGCATTCCACAGTACCGTCGCTTGTGGACGCCGATCAGATGTTGGAGTGGACCTCGATATAGCGCTCAATGGCCCGGCGCAGGTTGGCCGCCCAGATTGCCGCCAAGCCCTGGCGGGTGCTCCGCTGGTAGCGGGCGTGGGCCTCATCGACGACCGTAATGACGTAGGGCCCCAGCTGCAGGTAGACTTCCCCGTCCGCTTCGGTCACCTGGACCAAGTCGGGCGAAAGATCTGCACCCAACCTGTCCACGGCCTCGCGCAGGTTTTGGTAGATCCGGTGCTGCCGCTGCAGAGGCGTCAGGTCGTCAATGCCGAAGCGCACCCGCAGGACGACCACACCGCTGAAAACCACGTCCCACGCCTCTTCGGGCGTTGCGGTCTGGGCCGATGCGGCGGCGGGCCACGCGAAAGTCACCAGCAGCGCAGCAAGCAATCCCCAAGCCAGCCAACGGGAGAATCTCATGGCGTCATCCTCCTCATGGGAATCCGGTTCACACGCTGCCCACCGCGCGACCAATGTTGGCGCGGTCCGGAACCCATCCATCAGTTCGCTGGTTCGCCCGGCGAATCCTGCCATCATTGCGGCAGGAGCCTCTGCAGGGCCGATCGCCGGTATTGGTCCGGGCGCCACTGCTGCTCGGCCAGCTCCCCCGCGAGCCACCGCTCGGCCTGGTCGCGGTAGTGGGGGCTTAAGGGGTGGCCCGAGTTGCCCGGCAGCAGGATGTCCCAGCCCCGGCCGGTCCCGAGATCGACCACCGTGCGCCACGCGGCACCGTAGAGCACCCGTCCGGTCGAGTCGTCAAAGCCCATGGCCTGCGGCGTCTTGTCGCTGCCGCTCATGGCCCACTCGCCCACGTTAAACAGGAGCCCCAAGAGCGGCACGTTCTCTCCTACCGCATGATAGGCGGTCAGGCGGTGCCAGCGCCCCCACTGCCAGAGCTTCGGATCGCTGCCCTGCAGGATGCTGCCCGCGCCTACCGCATCTCGGAAGGCGGCCAGGGCGACCCGCTGCTGTTCGCTGGGCGGCATCGCGGCAAACAGGTGGTCCACGATGCCCTGGCCCTTGAGGTTGAAGCCGAGGCCCCGGTCCACGATGGTGCGCCTGAGCTCCCGCTGCCACAGATGCCAGATCAGGGGTGCCGGGCTCCCGGCGTCTTCCACAAAGTTCCACTCCTGCAAGATCGCGAGGGCGTCCCGCTCGGCCGGGCTCAAGTTTTGCGGCCCGCCGGTGACCCGGATGGCGGTTTCCAGGGCGGACAAGAGCTTGGGCAGCGTGCGCCGGGCGTGGGTGTTGACGATGTCCAGCTGCAGCGCCTGCATGTCCGCGAGGGTGAAACCGGTGGCCTGCTCGAGGACCTCGCGGATGCGGTGCGCCCGCCACGGGTCAAAGTTGTCGCCGATGTAGTGGGGGTAGGGCTCCCGGGCGGGCAGGTTGTTGGCGGCGACGATGAAGCCCTCGGGCGGGTTGTAGCTGCGGGGCAGCTCGTCCTTGGGGATCGTCCCCAGCCAGTCGTACTCGCCGGTCCAGCCCGGGCGCGGCACGAGGCCGTCGCCCGTCGGGCGGATGGGCAAGAGCCCGGAGGACTTGTAGCCGATGTTGCCCGCGGCGTCGGCGTACAGGAAGCTCAGCGCGGGCATGTCGAACAGGTCGACGGCCCGTTCGAAGTCCTCGAAGTTCCGCGCCCGCATCAAGGGCAGCAGTGCGTTGAGCTCGCGGGTGGGGCCAAGGGCCGTCCACGCGAGGGCGAGCACGTCGGCGGGCTCCTCGTCGATGACGGGGTTGAGCACCACGCCGTGCCGGGTTTCCAGGACCTCCATGACGACGGCCTCCGACCGCCCGGCCACGTAGATGACCTCTTGCCGGACCCGGGCTGGCTCATAGGCGCCTTTGTACAAAAACTCTTTCGGGTTCTTGGGGTTGGGCCGCTCGATAAACAGGTCCTGGCTGTCGGCCATGAGGGACGTGATGGCCCACGCAATGTGCTCGTTGCGGCCAAAGACGACGCCCGGAACGCCCGGGACCGAGATGCCGATGACGTTCAGGTCGCCTTCGAGCACCAGGTGGACCTGGTGCCACAGGGCGGGGACCACGAACTGCATGTGCGGATCGTTGGCCAACATCGCGCCGCCGGAGGCGGTGCGCCGCCCGCTCAGGGCCCAGCTGTTGCTGCCGAGGAAAGGCGGCGGCGCAAACTGGAGGAGGCGCTCCAGGTCCTCCAGCCGCACGCGGGCCAGGGGCGCAGTCGCACCGACCGCCGGGTCGATGGGCGGCTCATCGCCGGTCGGGGCGGAAGGGGCGAAAGGAGCGGAAGGGGCGGAAGGAGCCGGGCCGGAGTCGGGCGTCGCCGCGGGCGCCTGCTCTGGAGCCGGGACAGGGTTGTTCTCCGGCTGGCCCTGCGCTGGAGCTTGCCCGGCCATCGGGGGCTGGTCGGAAGCCGGCGCCTGGTTTGAAGCCGGGGTCATACCGGCACCCTGCCCTTGGCCGGACGGCCGGGGCGGCTGCCACGCGACGATGGCCGGAGTGTCGGCCGGGTAATCGGGCAAGTACTCGTGCAGCACGTCCCAGCCGAGCCGCTCGCCGGCAATGTAACGGGAGATCTCTTCCTCCCAGTTGTGGCTGAGGTAGTAGGCCATCAGGCGGGCGATGAGCAGCGAGTCGGTGGGCTGCCACGGCTCGGGCACGTAGCCCAGCAGGCGAAACTCGATGGGCAGCGTGCCTCGCTCCTTCGCCTGCTCGATGTAAGCGGTCACGCCCGCCGCATAGGCCTCCGCCATGAGCCGCGCCTCGGGGGTCGCCTGCGCCATGCTTTCCTCCGCCGCCCGCTGGAACCCCAGGGTGCGGAAGAAGCGGTCCTGGTCCAGCATGGACTCGCCCACGACCTCCGCCAGGCGGCCGGCGGCCATGCGCCGGAAGAGGTCCATCTGCCACATCCGGTCCTGGGCGGTGATGTAGCCTTGCGCAAAGAACAGGTCTTGCAGGTTGGAGGCTTCGATGTGGGGGATGCCGCGGTCGTCCCAGTAGACGCGCACCTCGCTCTTTAGCCCTGTGAGATAGAGGGTACCCTGGCGCGGCGGTGCCGAGCGGCTCAAATACCAGTAGCCGGTGCCGACGACAGCCACTGCCCCGACCACCAGAAGGCCCAAGAGAACAGTCAGGACGAGCAACAACGGGCGCCGGCGGCGACGGGGCCGAAAGCCGGGCACAGGACGCCTGCGCATGGGTATCGTTTTCCTCCCACCTCATGGCTCAGCTGCCCGCGGTCGAGGCGGCCGCCAGCGGCCGCTCCCGCCCGGCGCCAGCTGGCCCAGCGCTTCGGTGCAGACGTACCGCTATTTCTGACGAGCAATTGCCATAGTCTGTCAATCGGCCAATTTCGGCAAAGCCGGTCGCCTTCCTTCCGATGGGCTCAGCCCGCCGGCTCCAGCGCCTTGTCGGCTCGCCGGGACTGCTCCGCCCGCAGCGCCTGCTCAGCCTTGAGCTCGTCCAGGAACCGCCGGGCGGTGCGGCCCGAACGGCCTCCTTGCTCCCGCTCAAACGCCAGGGCGCGCCGGTGCAGCTCGTCCCGGTCTATGGCAATCCCCGCCTGGCGGACCAAAGCTTCGACCATCTCCAGATACGCCTGCTGGTCGGGCGGGTAAAAGGCGATGCGCAGGCCGAAGCGGTCGGCCAAGGACAGCTTCTCGGCCATGGCGTCCTGGGGATGGAGCTCGTCGGTGGAGGCGCCGGGCCGTTCGCTCACCCGCTGGCGTACAAGGTGCCGGCGATTGGACGTGACATACACGAGCACGTTGGCCGGCCGGCCTGCCGCACTGCCCTCCAGGCACGCTTTCAGCGCCTTGTATTCGGTTTCGTGGTCTTCAAAGGAAAGGTCGTCAATGAAGAGGATGAACCGGTTGCTGGCCGCGGCCAAGAGGTCGAGCGCTTTGGGAAGGAACTTGAGGCCGTCGCGGCCGACTTCCACCAGGCGCAGCCCGGTACCGGCCAGCGCGTGGGCGACCGCCTTAACCGCCGAGGACTTGCCCGTGCCTGCCGGCCCAAACAGGAGCGCATTGTGGGCGGGCAGACCCCGCACAAACCGTTGGGTGTTGTCCAGAAGCAGCTGATGCTGCCGGGCGTAGCCGGGCAAGTCCTCAAGCCGCACCGGATCCGGATGGGGGACGGGCACGAGCTCGCCCCCGTCCCAGCGAAAGGCGCGGAAGCGGCCGAAGAGGCCCGTGCCGTGGGTGCGGTAGTGCGCGGCCAGGTCTTCCAGGCAATCGCCCCAGTCGGACGCTTTGACCAAGCGCTCTTTGGTGCGGCGGCGGGCGGCCGCCAGCGGGTCTTCGCCCGCTGCGCCCGGGCGCGGCCGCAGCGCCGCCCAGCCGCCCGGCTTCGTGCCGGTGGCCGCCTCCACCGCTTGGGCGACGGCTTCCGAGTCCCACGCCGCCAGTTCGGCTAGGCAGCGCAAGTCTTCGCGGGCCTGTCGCACCAGCGACGCGCCCATCGCCTCAAGCCCGGACGCGGCGGCTTTAAGGCTAAAGGGATTTTCGTCCGCCAGCACCCGCTCAAGGAGCAGGTTTTGCCACGGGTCGCCGACGGGAGCCTCGGTGCCCAGCTCCACGTCGGCCGCCAGGAGGCGGAACAGCTGCGCGTACGCTTCCCAGACCGGTTCAGAGCCGGTCCCGCCGCCTCGGCTTTGATCCAGCAGCTCCATCAGGCGCAGGAAAGCCTGGCCCGCCGGGTTGTCCAGCACCCCGGCGTAGAGCACCAGCCGGTGGGCCGCCTGCCGGGCGGCCGCCGGCGAACGTTCAACCCGGATCATTCCTCCGTCTCTCCTTCGTGCGTCTTCGTTTCGTGCCGCATTCGATCGTGTCGCTTCTATCCCTGCGCTTGGCTCTCGTACGTCTCCCTTTCGTAGACGGTTGGCGTGTCCAGGAGGCGGGCGTGAAGGATCCGCTCCATGGCGGGTCACTCAGGGGACGTCAGCCGCAAGCCGATGATGCCCGCAATGATCAGCCCGAGGCAGATGAGGCGCACCGGATCGCTGGATTCTTTCATAAACAGAATGCCCACCAGCACCGAGCCTACGGCCCCGATGCCCGTCCAGACGGTGTAGGCGGTGCCCAGGGGCAGGGAGCGCATGGCGAAGCTCAACAGCCCGAAGCTGATGAGCATCAGCACGAAGGTGGCCACGGTCGGGCCCGGACGGGAGAAACCGTTGGAAAGCTTCATGGACGTGGCCCAGCCTACCTCCAGCAGGCCGGCCACCAACACCGCCAACCAGGCCAAGACAGGAGCTCCTTTCTCACACCGCATGCCGTCCCCCAGCGGGGACTGGCAGCGCACCGGCCGCCTAAGAGGCCGCCGGCCTGCACCATATTCGCTGGCGGCCAATCCATCACCTTGTCCGCCCGGGCACGGCAACGCCCGGGCTGCCCAACTGGCACGGGCCGCTGCATCCGTGCTATAGTCGGACTGAGACTGGAACGGAGCGGATGAGGCCAGATGGCGAGCCCTTTGCTTGGGCTCATCGGCATATCGGGCGGTCTAGCCGCCCTCGGTTTGTGGGAAGCCCGGCGGCACCGGCAAGCTCTCGCGGCCATACCGATCAGGGTGCACGTCAACGGCACCCGGGGCAAAACATCGGCGACGAAAACTATCGCCGCGCTGCTGCGCAGCCTCGGTGTGCCCACGGTGGCCAAGTGCACGGGAACGCTGCCCGTCTTCATCGACACCCACGGCGTCGAACGCCCGTGGCCCCGGCGCGGCCGCGCCCGCATCCAGGAGCAGGTCCGGTTTCTACAGGTGGCGGCTGGCCTCGGAGCGCAGGCCGCCGTCGTCGAGTGCATGGCCGTCGATCCCGTGCTCCAGTGGGTGTGCGAGCACCGCTTGATCCGCTCCCACATCGGCGTCATCACCAACGTCCGGACCGATCACCTGGAGGACATGGGCCGGAGCCTGGACGAGATCGCCCGCTCCCTGGCCAACACCATCCCCCGGGACGGCTGGCTGGTGACGGCCGATCAGCGCTTCGCACCGCTGTTCGCGGAGCTGGCGGCGCCCCTCAACACGCAGGTGGTCGTGGCGCAGGCGGGCGAGCCGGGCGATCCGGCCGCCGAGCACCGGGCCATCGCCGCCGAGGTGGCCAAGCTGGCCGGTTTCCCGGCGAGCCGGGTGGAGGAGGCCGCGGCCCGGCTGCCGCGCCTCGTCCCGCAGGTGAAGCCGCTGCCCGCGCCGGCGTCCGGCGCGGTTTGGCTGCACCTCTGGTCCAACAACGACCCGGACTCCTTTCAAGCGTTCCTCGCGGGGCCCCACATGCCGCCTGGGCTGCGGGTGCCCTTGCTCAACCATCGCGCCGACCGGCCGATGCGCACCAGGGTGTTCGCCGGCCTTATCGCCGGCTGGGACCCGCTTCCCCGGGTGCTGGTGACGGGCGACCCGGGCGCCGAGCGGGAGCTCTTGCGTGCAGGCATCCCGCAGGACCGCATCCGGCGGCTGCCGTTCCCGCCAGAGGAGCGTGCGGTGGCCGAGGCGGTGGCGGACCTGCCGGTGCCAGTGGTCGTGATCGGTTGCGGCAATGCCCGGGGGATGGAGGCATTTGAACCTGTGGCCAGCGGTTTCCCGGACGGGGCGGGGGCGGCTGGCGCTGGACAAGCCGGGACAGGGGCTGTGTTGAGCGGGCAGCGCCTGCCCGGCGGGGAGGAGCCGTCGTGATCGAGTTTGCCGTCGGGTTGGGCATCGCCCTCAACCTCTTGAGCTATGAACTGCTGGGCCTCACCGCAGGCGGCATGGTCGTCCCAGGGTACTTGGCCCTCTTTTTGGACCGGCCCGGCCGCATCGCCGCCACCCTGATGGCGGCGGTGGCGACGCTGGCCGCGGTGCGGCTCCTGTCCCGTTACATCATCCTTTACGGCCGGCGGAAGTATGCCGCCATGATCCTTGTCGGGTTCCTCGTCAACTTCGCGCTCGATGAGGCGCTGGTGCGGGTTGGGCCATGGCTGGGCCCGGCGGGCGCGGAGCTGCGGGTCATCGGCTTCATCGTGCCGGGGCTTTTGGCCAACGAGATGCACGAGCAGGGCGTTGTGTCAACGGCGGCCGTCGCCCTCCTTTGCGCCGTCATCGTGCGATTGGCGACGACGCTCTTGCTCAGGTCCGGGGTGTTGGGCGGTGTCTAGGCCGCATCGCTTGTCCGGGCCGCCAAGTGGATCTGCGCCCCGGCGCCCAGGGAGGCCACCCCGGCCGTACCGGCCGGCCCGGGGGCGCTGGCGCGTGCCGGCAGCTGTGCTCGCGGCCATGGCGGTGATCGCCGTCGGGGCCTACGCGTGGTGGGGCGAGCAGGCGGGCTGGGACGGCGGGCGCGCCATGACCGCCGAGGAAGCCGCGCAGGAGATCATGCTACGCGGCATGCGGGCCATCGCCGCCGCCCGGGAAGCCGCGGGGTTTCCCATCGACCGGCGCATCGACCCAAACGGCACAGGGCTCATCGGGGTGGAATGGAGCATCATCACCACCACCCTGGGCAACCTGGAAGCCAAGCGCACCGCCACGCACCCGGCGTGGGCCGGCGTCGTCGTCCGCTGGATGCGGGAGGCAGGGGTCGAGCCCGGCGACACGGTCTGGGCCGCCTTCTCCGGCTCGTTTCCCGGGCTCAACCTGGCGGTGCTGGCCGCCGCGGAAGCCATGGGCGTGCGGCTCCTGGCCGTCTCGTCCCTGGGGGCATCCACGTGGGGTGCCAACCTGCCGGGTTTCACCTGGGCCGCCATGGAGGCGGTCCTCCGGCAACAGGGCATCGTCAGTTCGGGCTCCGTCGCTGTGACCCTCGGGGGGGACGAAGACCGGGGCATCGGCCTGCTCTTTGAGGAGGGCGTGGACGCGCTCCGGGAGGCGGCGCGAGCCAGCGGCCTGCGTTTTCTTGAGCCTGAGAGCCTTGAGCAGGCGGTGGCCTTGCGGCTCCAGGTCCTGGAAGCGGAGAGCGGCGGGCGGCCGCCGGCCTTGTTCATCAACGTCGGCGGCAGTCACGCCAGCCTCGGCAGCTGCCCCGACTCCGAGCGCTGGCCCGCCGGCCTGACGCGCGAGGCCCGGCCGTGCCCCGGCGGCGTGCCCGGCATGCTGCACGTCATGAGCCAGCGGGGCGTGCCCGTGCTGCACTTGCTCAATGTGCGGGAGCTGGCCGTCTTGAACGGGATCCCCATTGACGGCCGGTTTGAGCTGGGGCCGGTTTCCGCGCGTTGACCCGGCAGGCCATCGCGGCGGCGGGGCGAACACAATCCGTGAGGTGCATGCGCATGAAGATCGGTTCCCATGTGTCCTTCTCCGACAAGGGCCTGCTCAATGCGGCGCAGGAGGCCATCAGCTACGGCGCGACCACGTTCATGGTCTACACCGGCGCGCCCCAAAACACCCGCCGCAAGCCCATGGAGGAGCAGTACGTCCCCGAGGGCCTCGCCCTCATGAAGGAGCACGGCATCGAGGAAATCGTCGTCCACGCGCCCTACATCATCAACCTGGCGTCGCCCAAGCGCGACACGTTCCGGCTGGCGGTGGAGTTCCTGCAGCAGGAGATCGAGCGGACGGCCTATATGGGCGTGGAAACCATCGTCCTGCACCCCGGGGCGTACGTGGAGAAGGACCTGGAATACGGGATCGGGCGCATTGTGGAAGGGCTGAACGAGGTGCTTTCCGTCGACGGCAACGTCCACATCGCCCTGGAAACCATGGCGGGCAAGGGAACCGAGATCGGCCGCACCTTCGAGGAGCTCGCGGAAATCATCTCCCGGTCCGCCCACAGCGACCGGCTGCGGGTGTGCTTTGACACCTGCCACGCCCACGACGCAGGCTACGACATCATCGACCGTTTCGACGACGTGATGGAGGAGTTCGACCGCATCATCGGGCTCGACCGCCTCGCGGTCATCCACATCAACGACAGCAAAAACCCCCGCGGCGCCCGCAAGGACCGGCACGCGCCCATCGGCTCTGGGTATATCGGCTTCGACGCCATCTACCGCATCGTGCACCACGAGGTGGCCAAGGACAAGCCCATCATCTTGGAAACGCCGTGGATCGGCAAAGACCCCGCGACCCAGCGGCCCATGTACGAGGCGGAGATCGCGCTGCTGTCGGACAACGCGGTCAATCGCTTCGGGCCCGGGTTTGTGGAGGATGTGGCGAAGCTGCGGGCGTTCTTTGACGAGGTACTCGAGTCCCCCGGCCGCAACGGCCGCAACTACGTGCTGGCCACGTGGGCGATGCTAAACGACAAGCGGCAGCGCGGGGAAGACAAGCGGGAGCCCATGGAGAGGCTCTACGACCTGGTGATGGAAAAAGACCTGCTCCCCGGGTTAAGCGAGGAGCAGGTCAACATGCGCCTGGTCGGCTATTTCGCCGGGATTTGAGCGGGGCGGGCGCCTTCGCCTCGGGAGCAAGCCGGGCGCGGGCGTCACGCCGGCGGCAGGACGCGCACGGCCTCGAACGGCACCCACAGGGTAACGGTGCGCCCCACATGGCGCAGGGCCTCTTGGGCCGCGGCGCCGAACGCCGCCGCGATCCAAGGGCTCCCGTCGACGGACAGCTTGACCAGGGAGCGCTCGCCGCCAAAGATCACATCAACGATGACGGCCGAGGCGGTGAGGCCTGCCAGCGGTTCACCGCGCGCGTCTCGCCTGGGGGCCGGGCCGAGGCCGCAAGCCAAAGCGGCAGGGGCGTGCTCGGGACCGCCGTCCAACTGCAGCATCACGGCCTCGGGCCGGACGAGGGCCGTGATCGGCCCGTCAGTGAGGCCCGCGCCGCCGGGCACGGCGGCTTTGGGTACCCGGCCCAAGGGGCCGAAGTCGATGGCGTCACCCGCCACCCGCCCGGACAGGAAGTTGCCCCGGCCGATAAAGCCGGCCACAAACCGGGTCTGGGGCCGGTCGTAAAGCTCCCACGGCGTGCCCACCTGCTCTAGCCGGCCCTCGTTCATGACCGCCACCCGGTCGGCGATGGCCAGGGCTTCCTCCTGGTCGTGGGTGACGAGAATGGTGGTGATGCCAAGCCGCCGCTGGGTTTCCCGCAGCTCCTCCCGGAGCCGGACGCGGATGGCGGCGTCCAGCGCCGACAACGGCTCATCCAAGAGGAGCGTCTTGGGCCGGGGCGCCAAGGCCCGCGCCAGGGCCACCCGCTGCTGCTGCCCCGCGCTCAATTGATCCGGCCGCCGGTGGGCCAGATCGCCCAAGCCCACCATGGCCAGCATCTCGTGCACCCGCCGGTCCCGCTCAGGCCGCGGG
>PKQR01000210.1 GCA_017578085.1 Bacillota bacterium | reverse complement strand
CACGAGCCCGGCCCCGGGCAAGCGCGGCACTCGATGGCGTGCAGCTCCTCCCGGTCGATGTCGCCGCGGTTGTAGCGGCCGACGGCTTCAAACGCGCTGACGATGTCGATGTCCTGGTCCTTCCACCTGCCCGGGCGGATGGTGCCGCCGTACAGGAACACGGCAGGCAGTCCTAAGCGCGCGATGGCGATCATGCAGCCGGGCATGTTCTTGTCGCACCCGCCGATGGCCAGGACGGCATCGAGCCGCTCAGCCTGCACGACCGTTTCGATGGAGTCGGCGATCACCTCGCGGCTGGGCAGGGAGTACCGCATGCCCTCGGTGCCCATGGAAATGCCGTCGGACACCGTGATGGTGTTGAAGATGAGGGGGGCTCCGCCGGCGGCCTTGATGCTCGCCTTGGCCCGCCGCGCCAGCTCGTCGATGTGGATGTTGCACGGAGTGACCTCGCTCCAGGTGCTCGCCACACCGACCATGGGCTTCTTGAAGTCTTCGTCGGTGAAACCTACGGCCCGCAGCATGGCCCGGTTCGGGGCGCGGGTTTCGCCCTCGCTGATGACAATGCTGCGGGAGCGCAGATCCTTTTGGACAGGTGTGTCGGACAAGGGTCGCGCCTCCTCAATCAGATTCCGCAATCAGATTTCCCAAGGGTTTTGCCAAGGCCAGGCGGAAATCCTGTCCGGGAGGTGGTGTCAATGCAGGCTATTCGTGTCCAAAGACCCGGAGGACCGGAGGTGCTTGAGCTTGCGGAGGTGCCGCTGCCGGAGCCCGGCCCCGGGGAAGTGCGCATCAAGGTGGAGGCGGCCGGGGTCAACTTCATCGACGTGTACCACAGGAGCGGCTTGTACCCGTTGCCCTTGCCCATGACGCCGGGCAGCGAGGCGGCGGGTGTGGTGGACGCCGTCGGTCCGGGAGTGGAGGGCTTCGCGCCTGGCGATCGGGTCGCCCATGCCATGCAGCTGGGGAGCTATGCGCAGTACCAAGTGGTGCCCGCCAGCAAGCTGGTGAAGGTGCCCGCAGATGTGTCGCTGCAGGATGCGGCCGCGGCCATGCTGCAAGGGATGACCGCCCACTACTTGGCCACCAGCACATTCCCGCTGGGGCCCGGCCACAGGGCGCTGGTGCATGCGGCGGCGGGGGGCGTCGGGCAGCTCTTGGTGCAAGTGGCCAAGCTGCGGGGCGCGACGGTGTACGGGACGGTATCCACGGAAGAGAAGGCGCGCCTTGCCCGGGAGGCCGGGGCCGATGAGGTTATCATCTACACTAAGACCGACTTTGAGGCCGAGGTGCGCCGCTTGACCGGCGGGCGCGGGGTCGATGTGGTGTACGATTCGGTGGGGAGGACCACTTTTGAGGCCAGCTTGCGGTGCTTGCGGCCGCGTGGTATGCTCGTCCTGTTCGGCCAGTCCAGCGGGCCCGTGGCGCCGTTTGACCCGCAGCTCCTTAATAAGTACGGGTCGCTGTTTTTAACCCGCCCGTCGTTGGGCCACTATATCGCCGACCCGCAGGAGCTCGCGACCCGGGCCGGAGAGCTCTTTTCCTGGATCCGGTCGGGCAAGCTGCGCCTGCGCATCGACCGCACGCTGCCGCTGGCGCAGGCGGCGGAGGCCCATCGCCTGCTGGAGAGCCGTGCCACCGCGGGCAAGCTGCTTCTCCTTCCGTAGACTGCCGCAGACGGCGGGGAACTCTCCGGCCGCTTGTGAGAGGATGCAGGGCGGCGCGGGGAGAACAACATCGCGAAGCGACAATGTTCGGCGCACGTCGAACGGCGCGGCTTCACTTGCGCGTCTTTTGGGCGCGCAAGCTGGTTAACTCGGAGGGGACAGTTGGAGATGTCCAGGGGTCTTAAAGGACTGATTTGGGTCTCGGTGGTCGGCATGTTCGCGGTGCTCCTGGCCGGCGCCCTGGTCACCAAGACCGGGTCCGGGGAAGGTTGCGGCGCATCGTGGCCCTTGTGCCACGGCCAGTGGCTGCCGGAAGCGAACATCAATTCGATCATCGAGTACAGCCACCGGGCCGTCACCGGGATCGCCGGGCTAGCGGTGTTGATATTTGCCGTGGTGTTGTGGCGCCACTACGGCTGGCGGCCGGAGCTGCGGTTCTTGGCCGGCGCCTCGGTGTTCTTCCTCCTGCTCCAGTCGTTTCTGGGCGCGTGGGTCGTGCTGGCACCGCAGCCCGACTGGATGCTTGCGCTGCACTTCGGGGTTTCGCTGGCGGCTTACGCGGGCGTCTTTTTGGCCGGCGTGATGCTCTACCAGCTGCACGGGCGCGGGACCGGACGGGAAGTGCCCGTTTCGAGCCGGCTGCGCAGCTGGGCGTGGTTCAGCCTCGTCTACGTGTACGTGGTGGTCTACACGGGCGCCTATGTACGGCACACCAACTCGATGCTGGCGTGCTTGGACTGGCCGCTGTGCAACGGGCAGCTGATCCCTACCCTGTCCGGTGCAGTCGGCATCCAGTTTGCTCACCGCCTCGCAGCGGCGGGGGCGGTCTTGGTTCTCTTGTGGCTGGTCCGCCTGGCGTATGCGGAGCGGGAGCGGCGGCCTGACGTTTACCGGGCCAGCTTGTGGACCATCGGTCTTTTGGCGGCGCAGATCGTGAGCGGCGGCCTGTCGGTGCTGACGCAGCTGTCGCTGTTGGTGATGATGCTCCACAGCGCGATCATCACGCTCATGTTTGGCGTGGTGGCCTACATCTGCCTGCAGGCGATGCCCGAGCCGTCCCA
>PKQR01000209.1 GCA_017578085.1 Bacillota bacterium | reverse complement strand
GTGCTGCACCATCGTGGTCTCGACGTTCATGGGGACATCCTCCTGTGCCCGGAATGGGGAGGACCGGGGCGAGATTGGTGTGGACAGTCCATTTTACTATAAATGTCGCCAGGGATTCGGCGCCTGGGGTGTTCCGTCCTGCGGATTTGAGAAGGTATGTTGTATACTTCACGACAGTCCGTATGTTGTATACAGCACGCCGCGGGCACCACTTCATGGACCGGGCTGCAGCCGCGCAGGAGGCCAGCACCGCTGCCCCGGCGATTGACTTCCCGCAGGCCGGGGGGTATGCTGGGACTTGGGTAGACCGACGCGTCAGTCTAGTGCGCGGCCGGGACCCCCGGAGTTAGAGGCGGTGTCGTAGATGGAGAAACCCCGGACGGGTTCCAGCGAGTGGGTGGACTCGGCTGCGGAATCCGATACGAAACGCCGCATCCTGGAGGCGGCGGCCGAGGTGTTCGCGGAGAAGGGCTATTACGCCACGGCCGTAGACGACATCGTGCGCGCCTCGGACACCTCCAAAGGATCCTTTTATCATTTCTTCCCCAACAAGCAGGGCATCTTCTTGTCCCTCGTGGACCACATGTACTCCATGCTGCTGCGGCGGGTGGAAAGCGCCATCGAGCAGGAGCGGGGCGCCATCCACAAAGTCGACGCGGCGCTTCGGACGGTGCTGGGCGAGTTTGCCCGGCACCGGCGGCTGGCCCGCATCCTGCTCATCGAAGCCGCTGGGCTGGGCCACGCCTTCAACGACAAGCTGTTTCAACTCCATGCCGGTTTCGCCGGCCTGATCAAGCGGTACCTGGACCGGGCCGTAGCCGAGGGCAGCATTCCGCCCCTGGATACGGAGCTGGCGGCGTACGCGTGGCTGGGCGCGATCAATGAGGTCGTGACCCGCTGGCTCTACACAGGGCAGCCCGATCCATTGGACAAAGCCTTACCTGAGCTGCGGGCCATGCTCTTGCGCAGCATCGGCGCCGAGTTAGAAGGAGGCGCTGGCCAATGACCCAGCAGGCTGCCGTGGCGGCGCGGTCGGATACGGAAACCCTGGCGCAGCCGGTGCCGCGCCCGCAAGACGGCACGCGCTTGGTCAGCCTGGTAGCCGCCGCACCGGCGGCCGATCCGGTGCGGGTGTTTGAGGAGGCTCTTGGGCAAGGCCGGGACGCCATCCTGTGGTACTTGCCCGCACAGGCATTTGCCTTGGTGGGCGTCGGGGCGGTGGCCACCCTGGCGGCCGAGGGCGCCGGGCGGTTTCGCCAGGTGGCCCGCGAGTGGCGGGCGTTGGCGGAGACGGCCTTGTGTCTGAGCCGGCGCGGCGCAGTATCCGACGCAGCCGGCGACGAGAACCACGGCGGGATCTACGGCGAGTCCGGACTGGCCACCAGCAACGGACCGGCGCCAGGGCCTTTGGCCATGGGCGGGTTTGCCTTTGCGGCGGGCGATCACGATGGGCCCTGGGCCCCGTTTGGCGACGCCCGCTTCTGGGTGCCCCGGTGGGTCTACCGCCTGGAAGGCGACCGGGCATGGGTCCATGTGCAGGCCAAGGCGGGCGTCGATGACGACTTGGCCGCGGCCCGGCGCCTGGTCGAAGCGGAACTCGCGGCGTGCCAAGCTGGCCTGGCACCGGCTTGGACGGCCACGGGCGGCCCCAAGGCGGCCAGCGGCCCTGCCGCCCGGGAGACGGGCCGTGCGGCCGGCGCACCGGGCTGTCCGGCTATCGCGCGGCGCGACGTGCCCGCGAAGGAGCAGTGGCTGGCCGCCGTTCACGCCGCGGTGCGGGCGATCCGGGCGGGGAAGCTTGAGAAGGCCGTTTTGGCTCGCACGGTGGAAGTCAGCACGCCGGGCGGCTTTGCGCCGGGCCCGGCCTTGCGCTACTTGCGGGACCACTACCCGGACTGCTACATCTTTGCGGTTGCCCATGGCGGCCGCTGCTTCCTGGGGGCGACCCCCGAGCGCTTGGTCCACCTCCACGGCGGCGAAGTCCAGGTGGCGTGCCTGGCCGGCTCCATCGCCCGGGGGAGCACGCCCGACGAGGACCGCCGACTTGGCGACGCGTTGCTCGGGAGCGCCAAGAACCGCCACGAGCACCAACTGGTGCTGCAGGCGATCCGGGCGGCCCTGGCGCCTTTGTGCACGGAGATTGAGGCGCCGGCCGAGCCCGGGCTGCTCAAGTTTGCCAACGTGCAGCACCTTTACACCCCCGTGCGGGCGCGCCTGGGTGCGGGGGCCGGCATCTTCGACCTGGCTGAGCGCCTCCACCCGACACCGGCCATGGGCGGGCACCCGACGGACAAGGCCCTTGCGCTCATCCGCGAGCTGGAGTCCGCGGATCGCGGCTGGTACGCGGGGCCGGTGGGCTGGGTCGACGTGCGCGGCGAAGGCGAGTTTGCCGTGGCCATCCGCTCCGCGCTCTTGGCAGGGGAGCGGGCTTTGTTGTACGCCGGGTGTGGGATCGTGGCCGACTCGGATGCGGAGAGCGAGTTTGAAGAATCCTGCCTCAAGCTGCGCCCCATGCTGGCGGCCTTGGGAGCGAACGGGCGATGAATAGCCAACAGGTCACCCACGTGTTCGTCAGCGCGTTCGTCGATGAGCTGGTCCGGTCGGGCGTGCGCCACGTGTGCATCTGCCCGGGTTCCCGGTCGACCCCCATCGCCATGGTGTGCGCCGATCATCCGGGGCTGCGGGTCTGGATGCATGTGGATGAGCGCTCGGCCGCCTTTTTCGCGTTGGGCATGGCGCGCGTCCTCG
>PKQR01000208.1 GCA_017578085.1 Bacillota bacterium | reverse complement strand
TCAAGGCCGAGGACCCCAGCCTGGGCCTGATCATCATCGACTACCTGCAGCTGATCAAGCCGCCGGCGGCCACCAACAAGAACTGGGCGCTGGTCGTGGGCGACATCGTGCGGGAGATCCGGGACCTGGCCGGCGAGCTCAACTTGCCCATCATCCTTTTGTCCCAGCTCAACCGCAGCGTGGAATCCCGGGACAACAAGCGGCCCGTCATGAGCGACCTGCGGGACAGCGGCAACATCGAGGAGTTCGCCGACGTGGTGATCTTCCTCTACCGGGACGACTACTACTACCCCGAACGGGCCAAGGAGCAGGGGACCGAAGGCCTGGTGGAGGTTATCTTCGCCAAGCAGCGCAAGGGCGAAACCCGCACGGTGTATTTGCGGTTCATCAAGGAGTACACCCGCTTCATCGACGTCCACGAGGTGTGACGGCGCGGGAGCCGGGGGAGAGGGTCGTTGGGCTTGTTTGAGGATATGGAACGCCTGAAGCTGCGCTTTCTTACCGCCTTTGAAGGCTTGGCGCGGCGGGGCGTGATCAGCGAGGACGACTTGACGGAAATCATCGACCTGGTGGACAGGCTCGACGAGTTGTCCGAGGAGGAAATCCGGGAGAAGCTCGGGCGGTTCATACCGGGGGATACGGATGCCCATCCTGCGTGATGAACGGGTCAAGGCCCTGGTGATGCTGGCGGTCATCTACGGTCTAGTGGCCTTTTCCCCGTCGTGGGCCATCCGTGGCCTTACGGTCATCGACGAGGGGCGGGTCGTCCACGCGGAAGCGTTTCGCGGGACGGTGGCCGACGCCTTGCAGCAGCTGCAGGTGCCCATCGGGGAAGGCGATGTCATTGCACCCGGCCCCGATACGCCGCTGGTCTCAGGCATGACGGTGGCCATCGAGCGGGCGGTCACCGCCGTCGTGTCCGTGGACGGGCGGCAGCAGACGGTGCGCGCGCCCGCCCGCACCGTGGCGGACGTGCTGGAGCAGGCCGGCGTGGAGCTGGGGCCCCTGGACCGGGTCGTGCCAAGTCCCGACACGCCCGTCCAACCCAACATGGTGATCCGGGTCACCCGGGTGCGAGAGGAAGAAGTTGTGCGGCGGGTCTCCATCCCCTACGAGACGTGGCGCTGGGCGGAACCCAGCTGGGAAAAGGGCCGCGTCGGCATTCTGCGAGAAGGCAAGCCGGGCGTGGAGGAGCAGCGGGTGCGCCTCATTTACGAGAACGGGAAGCTGGTGCGCGAGGAGATTTTGTCCAGAACCATTGTCGAACGGCCACGGGCGGAGATTATCGGCGTCGGCACCCGCGTCCTTTTCCGCACCATGCAGACGCCCGCGGGGCGGATCCGCTACAGCGACGTGCTGGAGATGGAGGCGACGGCCTACTATCCCGGTCCTGAGAGCACCGGCCGCTTTGCCGACGGCCGCACGGCCACGGGGATGCTGGCCGGCCACGGCGTCGTGGCCGTGGACCCGGCGGTGATCCCCTTGGGCACCCGCGTGTACGTTCCCGGCTACGGCATCGCCGTCGCGGCCGACGTGGGTTCGGCCATCCGCGGCTACCGCATCGACCTGGCCTTTGACACGTACCGGGAAGCGCTCCACTACGGCCGGCGCCGGGTGCAGGTGTATATCCTCGTTGACTGAGCGCAGGCAGCCCGAGCAAGAGCACGTCGAGCATAGGCACGTCGATCACGGCCACGCTGAGCATAGGCACGCTGAGCCTTGGCACGCTGAGGATGGGCCCGCAGCGGGCCGCCTGCCCGTCGATCCCCGCCAGTTGGCCACCCCGTCCGGGGTGGCGGCGGTGCTCAGGCACCTAGGCCTGTCGCCCCGCAAAGCCCTCGGGCAAAACTTCCTCGTCGACCGCAACATCGTGGCGAAGATCCTGGACGCGGCCCAGCTGGCCCCTGAGGACACGGTGCTTGAGATCGGCCCGGGGCTGGGCGTGCTCACGTGGGAACTGGCCCGGCGAGCCCGCTCGGTGGTGGCCGTAGAGCTGGATGCCGGCCTCGTGCGCTGGCTCCGGGCGCTGTTTGCCGGGCAGCCCAACGTCCGCCTGGTGCACGGCGATGCCTTGACCGTCGACCTGGCGGGGCTTTTGGCCGCGCACCCACCGGGGCCGGGCGGCAGCGCCAAGGTGCTGGCCAACCTGCCTTACTACATCACCAGCCCCCTCTTGATGCGGCTCCTTGAGGAAGGGCTGCCCATCTCCTTGGCCGTCGTCATGGTGCAAAAGGAAGTGGCCAGGCGCCTCTTGGCCCGGCCGGGGACCAAGGACTACGGCGCGCTTTCCGTCGCGGTCCAGCTGCGAACCCACGCGGAGATCGTGGCCCCGGTGCCGCCAGGGGTGTTTTTCCCGCCGCCGGAGGTGGAATCGGCGGTGGTGCGGCTGACCTTGCGGCCGCTGCCGGAAGAAGTGGAGGACGCGGCGTTTTTCTCGGCCGTCGTGCGGGCCGCCTTCGCCCAGAGGCGCAAGACGCTGCGCAACGCCCTGCAGAGCGGCGCCGGCTTGTGGGACAAGGACGCGGTGCCGGCGGCCTTGGCCGAAGCCGGCATCGACGGCGGCCGGCGGGGAGAGACGTTGAGCGTCGCCGAGTTTGTGCGCTTGAGTGCCGCTCTGCGCCGGTTTCGCATAGAGCCAGAAAAATCCAACGACCGCTAGCTGGGCTTTGTTGTGGTGCCCTTTCGCAAATGATATACTCTTATGCGAAAGGGTGGCGGCGTTATGGTGTTCTACAGCCCGTCCAAGGGGCGCATGTC
>PKQR01000008.1 GCA_017578085.1 Bacillota bacterium | reverse complement strand
AACAGCTCAATCCCTGCTCGCCCATACATCTGCCGTTTTAAGAGTTTCAGCTTGTTAATGTGACCTTCCACCGGCCCGTTGCTCCATGGCAACGTCAACGCGTTCATCACCGCGTCCATGTCCTGCTTCTGCCAGCGTTACTGCCACAACCCCGCCACCCGGATCCCCCGCGGGGCAAGTCACAAGATAGCACCCCAGCATACAAGAACGACCTACAAAAATAGAGACGTATCTCCCCCGTTACGGCACGGGACGGCGGGTTCCTGCTCAAGCTTCGCTAAACCATCGGAGTTGAAAAGGTGACGGCGGCCGTCATATCGCCGCGTAGGAGGCTGGTGCGTTCACATGCGGGGAGCGAGATGTAAGTACAGCAAACATGATGAACCATGCTGCCGACCTTGTCAACCCGACGCCGGAAACACCTTGCGCAGACGCGACCACGGCCGCCGCCACCCCATGGGTGACGGCGGCCGTGGTCTACCGCTTCTGCCAGGATATGCTCGCCGACAATGTCGGACGAACGGCGGCGCGTCGCGGTATGTCACTGCTCCTCTTTACCAGTGGTCCACAATTCCATGATAAGCGCTCCGAATATGCCGACAAACGCCGCGAGAAAGCCGGCCAAGGCCATGTTCAAGAGCTTCCTCGGCGCGACCGGGGCGGACGGCAAGGCGGGATCCGACACCACCGCCGGAACGGCCGCGTCAGCCGCGCGCTTCAGGGCGAGCAGGGTGTCGCGCTGAGCGCGGGCCTCGTCCACCATCGGCTTCAAGGCGTTGACTTCCCGCTCCAGGCGAGCCCGTTCTTCCCGGTACGCAATCAAGCTGGCCTGCAGCGCTTCGATCTGCGCCGGCAGTTCGGCCACAACGGTTGACAGGAGCTCAGCCGAGCGCCGATTGGTGGCGAGGCGCGTCTGCGTCGACGCCAAGTCCTGGCTGAGCTGCAAATAAACTGGGTTCAGCATGGTGACGTCGCTGGTTGTGACGCCCGCTCCAGAGTCGACGGCGGGCACTACCATCACATGGCTGCTTGCCCCAAGCACCTGCGGCTGCTCGGCGAGGGCGAGCTGGATGGCCTGCAAGCGGGCTTCGTCGGCCGGAATCGTGCTTTGCGTGAGCGTGCGCAGCCGCTCCTCGGCCTCGACCAGCTCGGCCTGGAGGCTTTCCAGCCTGGCTTCCATGACGGGCAGCATAACAGTGCTGTCAAACGCGTTGAGGGCGTCCCGGGCCGCAGAGTACATGCTTTCCCGCGCCGCAAGCTCCGCCTCGGCGACGTCCAGCCGCTGGGCGACCCTCTCTTGGGCATAGGCTCCGGCCTCCTGCCGGAACGCTTCGTACCAGAGAACGGCGAGCTGCTGGGCCTGTGACGCCGATTGCGCGCGGGTGGTAACGGTCAGCAAGCGGGAGTCCTTACTGAGGCTCACCGCGATCGAACCGCGCACGCGGTCCGGGGTCATGTCCAGGAACCCAAGCTGGACCATGGCTTCCAAGACCCGGTTGCTGGTGGCCAGCGCTTCGAAGACCGCCGGATTAAGACCCAGCTCGGTGGCCTGGGGCACCAAGAGGTCGACGGTAATGGAAGACTCGTACCTCGGCGGCAGCACGAAATAGCTCAGGACTCCGGCCGCCGCCACCGCTGCGATAACCAGGCTGGCAATAAACCATCTCCGGCGCCAGATGCTTTCGATCAGCTGCCGCAGATCGATCTCGTCTTCCCAAGCCTGGACGGGAACGGGTGAGTGAGCCTGCATGTTGCCACCTCGCCTGACGCTGGTCGGAGGCATCCCATCCCGGCAGCGCCAACGCTCGGGAGCGACCACGAGCCATCGCGCGGTCCCCAGCGACTTCCCTCTGGGTTGCCTCCAGAGACCCCCACCCCTTCCAGGAATTGTTATCGGCCGCGATCGGGGAATCCTTCACCGGTGGAAACCGCACACGGGGGCCTTTCTCCCCGAGCGCCGCCCCGGCTCTGGTGTTATAATCAAGCCAGACAACGACACCCAGCGATGGGCCTTTTTGCCATCGCCGAGCGGGAGGACGGGCCGTGTCCAAGTACGACGCTTATCTTGAGCAGCACCGGGCAACTCACGTACAGCAGCTGTTGGACTTCCTGCGCATCCCAAGCGTGAGCGCCCTACCCCGGCACAAGGATGACGTGCGCCGGGCGGCGCAGTGGGCCGCAGACCACCTGCGGGCCATCGGCGTGCCCAAGGTCGAGATCCTGGAGACCGGCGGCCATCCGATCGTGTACGGGGAATGGACGGTTGACGCCAACAAGCCCACGTACCTCATCTACGGGCACTTCGACGTGCAGCCGGTGGACCCGGAGCACCTGTGGGAAAACCCGCCCTTTGAACCTGTCATCAAGGACGGCCGCATCTACGCCCGGGGCGCCGCCGACGACAAGGGTTGCCTCTTTCTAGCGCTGAAGGCGGTCGAGGCCATCGCCGCGTTGGACGGCAAGCCCCCGGTCAATCTCAAGTTCATGCTCGAGGGCGAAGAGGAAATCGGCAGCCCCAACCTGCCGGCGTTCCTCGAGCGGGAGAAGGAGCGGCTGCGGGCCGACGCGGTGCTGTGCGCCGACGGCGGGTTCTATTTGCCCCAGAAACCGGACATCACCATCGGCAGCCGCGGCATCTGCGCCATGCAGATCGACGTGCAGGGCCCCAAGGGCGACCTGCACTCCGGGGCCTACGGCGGGGCCATCCAAAACCCCATTCACGCCTTGGCCGCCATCCTGGCCAGCATGCGCTCGCCCGAGGGCAAGATCCTGGTCAAAGGTTTCTACGACGGCGTGCGACCGCTGACCGACGAAGAGCGGGCCGACATCGCCCGGGTGCCCTTTGATGAGAAGGAGTTCTTCGAACGCGTGGGCGTGTCCGAAGGGTTCGGCGAACCGGGCTATTCCACTTTGGAGCGCTTGTGGGCACGGCCGACGCTGGAGGTCAACGGCATCTGGGGCGGTTTCCAGGGCGAAGGCACCAAGACGGTGTTGCCGGCGGAAGCCCATGCCAAGATCACGTGCCGGCTCGTCCCGGACCAGGATCCGGAGCAGGTGCTGGACGCGATTGAAGCCCACATCCGCGCTAACACGCCGCCTGGCGTGACGGTGCGCATCACCCGCTTCCCCGGCTCGGCGCCGGCCTATCTCATGTCGCGGGACCACCCGATCCTGGCCAAGGCGGCCCAGGCGCTGCGGGAGGTGTACGGCGAAGAACCGGTGTTCACCCGCACGGGCGGGACGCTGCCGGTCGCGGCCATGGTGAAGTCGATCCTCAAGACCGATTTCATCTTCTTCTCCTTCGGCGATCCGGACAACCAGGTGCACGCCCCCAACGAGTTCTTTAGGCTGGAGAGCCTGGACAAGGGGGCTCGCGCCTACGTGCGGTTGCTATTGAGCTTGGCGGCAGGAAATTGACTGCGATTGACTAAGCATGTAAGACGCTCTAGCTACTAGCTAGATTTCCTGACACAGCACAAGAACACTTCGAATTATCCCCGGTGCCGACGATGAAACCGGGGGGTCGGGGGTCATGTCGTTGGCGCGCGTTCTCCGCATCTTGCGCTGGTGGCAGGGCCGCCTGCTGGCCCTGTCAGCAGGGATTCTTCTGGCTATGGCGGTCGTGAGCGGTCTTTCGGCTGCGCAAGAGGCTGCCCCGGAGGTAGCCGGGCAGCCGACCCTACCTGCGGTCTCAGCGGCAGACTTGTGGGCAAGTCCCCCCTTCGACGCACAAGCATCTGGCCAGACGGATTCGCAATGGGAGCTACGCTCAAGGTTGACGCCGTTTGGCTATCGACTGTTTCAACAGCTGGCTCTGACACCGCCTCCGGTTACCGGACCCGTTCATCCGAGCTATCGAATCGGTCCGGACGATGAATTTGTGATTCAGATCTCCGGTGCCGTCAGCGAGAGGCATTCGGTTGTGGTGGATCAGGAGGGCCGCATTTTCCTGCCCAAGGCGGGTGTACTCGAAATCTCGGGTTTAACCTTTGACGAGGCCCGGGCCTTAATCCAAAGGAAATTATTTGAGTTCTACGTCGGTGTGGACATCACAGTCAGCTTAGGCCGACTGCGCACGATTCAAGTATGGGTGCTAGGTGAAGTCCTTCACCCGGGTCAGTACACCATCGGCGGCCTGGCCAACGTCATGCACGCGTTGGCGGCGGCGGGAGGCATTGTGGAATCCGGCTCCTTGCGCAACGTGCGCGTCGTCCGCGCAGGCCAGGTTATCGCCGTTGTGGACCTGTACGAATTCCTCATCACGGGTACCCTTGGCGCCAACGTGCGTCTCCAGGACGGCGATGTCATCTCGGTCCCGGTCGTGGGGCCGCAAGCGGGCGTCGCCGGTGAGGTGCGCCGGCCGGGATTGTATGAGTTGGCCCAGGGGGAAACACTGGCCGACCTCATCGAATACGCGGGCGGTTTCACGGCCCAGGCGGACGTGCGGTTCATTCGCCTGGAGCGGATCAGCGAGGACGGTCAGCGGACGCTGCGAGACATCGCCCTTCCTGACCGCGATGCCCTAACCCGCGGCGAGGTCACCATTGCCCTGCAAGACGGCGATCTGGTGTTCATCCCGTCCGTCGACTCCGCACGCCTGCCGGCCTGGGGCGACGAAGTGCGGCTGGAAGGCCACGTGCTGCGGCCCGGCCGGTATCAGTGGGTAGAAGGCATGACCGTCCGCCAACTGCTGGAGCGGGCCGGCGGGGTTCTTGACGAGACCCTGATGGCGCGGGGTGAAGTGCTGCGGTTCGTGTCGCAGGACACGCGCCGGGTGTTGCCGTTTGATGTGAGCCTTGCCCTTCAGGGCGATCCGGAGCACGACCTGGAGCTTTCCCGCTGGGACATCATCACCATCTACTCCGTGCGGGACGTCATCCCGCAGCCGGTGGTGCGCAGCGCCGGGCAGCTGCATGAGCCCGGAGAGTACCCGCTGACGCCCGGGATGAGAGTGCGGGACTTGATTTTCCGCTCGCGGGAGCTGACGGACGCGGCCTACGTGTCCCGGGCGGAACTGTTCCGGGCCCACCGCACGGAGGCCTATGAGCTGCGCGAAGTCATCGTGCTCAACCTGGAGCGGCTCCTGCAGGGCGATGAGTCGCAAAACGTCCTCCTCGAGCCTGACGATTTGCTGATGGTTTACGGGGCGGACGACTTGATGCACGTCCCACAGGTGCGCATCGCGGGCCTCGTGCGTAACCCGGGCACTTATGAGCTGACCAAGGGCATGCGCTTGAGCGACCTGCTGGCCAGGGCTGGGGGCCTCCAGGCGGGCGCGGATCCGGCGGTGGCGCGGGTCGAGATCTTCCGCCGGAGCCCCCACGGGGCGACCGTCTTTGAGGCGGACTTGCCCGCGGTCCACGCGGCCGCGCTGGGTGCTGCTGCAGCCGATGACGCCGACCCGCTTCTCCAGGAGGGCGACACCGTTTACGTGCGCACCCGCTTCGATTACGCGAGCTTGCGCACGGTTCAAGTGAGCGGCGCCGTCCGCTATCCCGGCACCTACGCCCTGCGGCCCGGCGAGCGGCTGGGCGATGTGCTCGAGCGTGCCGGCGGCTTGGCGGACGACGCGTACTTGTACGGTGCGGTGTTGACGCGGCCGTCCCTGGCGGAGCAGCAGCAGCGGTTTATCCAGGACCTCGTGCAGTCCGAGCTGCTTTACATCGAGCGGGAACGGGCGCGCCTTGAGGAGATGCCCCTGACGGCCGACGAGCGGGAGCGCCGCTGGCGGGCCTTGGAGCACCGGGCCAACATGGTCGAGATCATGCAAAGCCGGGCGCCGCAAGGACGCGTCATCCTCGATGTACGGGCTGGCGACAATGAGCTGCCGCCCGACGTGGCCGACTTCCTGTTGCTCCATGGCGATCAGCTGCATGTGCCGTATTACCCGGGCACGGTGTTGGTCGCGGGTGCAGTGTACATGCCCGAGGCGCTGCTTTACGTGCCTGGCCGCACCATCGACGACTACCTGCGGCAGGTCGGCGGGCCGCTGCGTGACGCTGACCTAGACGGCATCTACGTGATCAAGGCCAACGGCCGCGTGGAGACGCGGTGGACCGGTTTCAGCGAGCTGCATGCAGGGGACGCCATCGTGGTGCCCTATCGAGCTGAGTTTGAAACCGCGGCGGTGGCCGCAGGGCGAGAGGAGGGTGCGCCGTGAGCTCCCAAGCCCGCGCCAATCCGGCGGTGCCGCCCGTTGACCAAACCAGCGGGTACCTCGGTGACGTCGCGTATACGGGCGATGAGATCGACTTGCTGGACCTAATTAAGGTCCTCTGGCGTGCCCGCCGGCTCGTCGTAGGCCTGACGCTGGCTGCGGCGCTGATCGCCTTCGGCTTCACCATGGCGCAAGAGCGGCTGTATGAGTCAAGAGCCGTGTTCGTCGCCCAGACGCAGCAACCGGCTGTTGGGATCACGCAACCGAGAAACACCTACACGGTTGCCACTCTGGCCAGCATCCTGCGCAGCCGCCAGCTGGCGGAAGTCGTCGTCGACGAGCTGGGCCTCACCACCCGGTGGAACGAATCTGACCGGAGTGAGGCCATCCGCAAGCTGCAGGAGCGCGTTTCGGTGTCGACGAGTGATCGCGACGGCATCATCACCGTCACGTTTCGCGACCCAGACCCGGTCCTGGCCAGAGACGTGGTCGCGGCTTTCGTGAACCGGTTCGAGGACATGGCCAACACCCTCAACGTGACCGAGGCCGATCAAGTCGTCGCGTTCGCGCGGGAGCGGCTGGCAGAGGTGGAGGCACAGCTCGCGGCGGCAGAGGCGGAGCTGCTAAGCTTCAAGGAACGCTACGGTATTTACGACTTCAACCAGCAGCGGGCTGCTTTGGTAGCCGCACATGCGGCGCTATCGGAACGTATCCGCACCCTAACGGTGGAGCTCACCGGCAAGCGCACGTACTTGACCGACCGCGACCCCGAGGTCCGTGACTTGTTGGGCCGCATCGCCGAGCTTGAGCGGCAGCGCCGGGCGCTAGAAACCGGCGGCACTGCGGGTGACGGGGTGCTTTCGTCGCTGGATTCCTCCATCGGCGAACTCAGCGGGTTGGGCACGTCCCAGTTTGCGTTTGGGCTCGACCAAGTGCCGGCTCTCTCCGTGGAACTGGAGCGGCTGGAGCGGGAAGTAAGCCTGCACCGGGAAATGTACGAGTTGCTCCGGCAGCAGTACGAGGCCGCACGGCTCGAAGCCAGCCGCAAGCTCAACATCGTGCGCCTCATCGACCCGCCGCTGGTGCCCGATAGGCCGGTCTCAAGGCGGCTCGTGCTCAACGTCGCCTTGGCCGCGTTCGTGGGGGCTTTCCTCGCGATCGTGCTCGCCTTTGTGGTCGAGTTTCTGCGGCAGCGGGCCCTGGATGAGCAAGCCGTGGCGGAGCTTCCGTTCTTGGGCCTGTTTCGAGACAAGCGCAGCACGGCTGCTCCACCTCACGAAGCTGTGAACCAGCGCTAGAGTCTTGACGCACAGGCAGCGGGACCGGAGTCATCCCGTGTTCCGCTGCCCGTCTGTCTACGCGTCAGCGTCGGGACAACCGAGCCAACGCACCGGCAAGCACGACCAACGTGGCCGCCACGCTGGCGTAGGTGCTGGACAGACCAACGACTCCACTCAGGGCGTATCCTAGCGCAGGTCCCAACGCCGCTCCCACATCCTGCGCCGTCGCGTAGCGGCTCAAAATCTTGGTCGACCCAGTCACGGCAGCCAGGTCTGCGGCCGCCGCGTCGAGGCTGACAGAGTACAAAACCGCACCCGCAAATAACCCACACGCGGCCAGGAAGATCAGCTCGACGCGGTTGGCGGTCACTACCGTGACCAGCATCGCTGCCTGGACCAGCGCTCCAACGGCTGCGGCTCTTCCCCGCCCCAACCTGTCCGCAAGCCGCCCGCTGCCCGGGGCCAGCAACAGCTCCACGACCCAGCGAACACCCAGCAAGGCTCCTGACACCGTGGCGACGCCTACAACCGCGCCCAACACGGTTACGTGCTCACCGAAACGCTGGAGAAGCAGTAGCGACAGGGTGCCCATGATGATGCCAAAGGTCGTGAATCCCTGGGCAAAACCGGCCACATACGTAAGCAGCGTTTGCGACCTTGTCGCCTCCGCTCCGGATGACGACCCTTGGCTGGCCGATACCCCGGGCACCGTCGGCAGTTGGCCGTGTCGATTGGGGCATGCCTCTTCCGGTCGTGTCACCAATGATGCTGCGCCCGCGTCTACTGCGGGCCCTTCGGAAGGATGGCCCTCTTCGGGTTCACGTCGGGTCAGAGAGTCAAGCCGGCGCCAACGCCGAGCTGCGTTCCATTCCCTCCAGGCGAGCCCGGCTCCGACAGCGGTCAGCACACCAAACAAGGTGACGGTGGGGGCGTAACCAGCACGGTCCGTCAGATACCCGCCCAAAAGCAACGAGAAGATGGTCCCTATCCGCGCTACGGCCTGCATGCGCCCCAGCCAGAGGCCGCGATCGTGAACGCCAGCCGTCTGCAAGACGGCCAGCATCTGGCCCATCCGCAAAAAGGACCAGCACGTACCCCACACGACGCGCGCCACGAGGAACGGCCAGAAACCCCACGGTAACGCATATGAGAACGTGGTGAGCGTGGCCCCGACCATGGCCGCAAAAAAGGGCCCTTGCCGCGCCCGCCGGGAGTACACTGCTCCGGCCCAGCTGTTGGTCACAAGGCGAATGAGCCGATTGGCACTCAAGAGCAGGCCGACCAAGGCAAGCGGGATACCGAGACGCGCTGCTTGGCTCGGCAACACTGCGTACAGCAGGGAGTCACCCAACAAGGATAGGGAAACCGCAGCCGCAACCCTCAGTGGTGACGCCGGCTGTTGCAGACGATGGTGGGACTGCACCGCAACGGTGGTCTGCCTCACGTGTGGAGCGTGCCTGCCTCCGCGAAACGGGATCGACCGCCCAGCAACAGCCGACAGCCGAGTTGACGTCGCGCGTGTTGCGAAACACTATATTCTTTCAATCACCCCGCGCGCCTTTCTTGTGTCACCCAGGGCTTCTCCGTTGTGCCTGAATCACGGCGCTGCTACGTCCACAGCTCCATCCTGGGCGTCCTGGTCATGAGCCGCTCCACGCCCACTTCCGGGCGGACACCCTCGTAGAGAACCCGGTATACCTCGGCGGTGATGGGCATCTCCACACCGTGTTTCTGGGCCAAGGCGTAGGCTGCCCGGGTGGTGGGGATTCCCTCGACCGTCGAGCCCATGGCAGCTACCACCTCGGCCACCGTCTTGCCCTGGGCAATGGCAATGCCGGCCCGCCGGTTGCGGCTTAAGTCGCTGGTGCAGGTAAGCACCAGGTCACCCAAGCCGGACATGCCCGCAAAGGTCAAGGGATTGGCCCCCATGGTCACGCCCAGCCGGCTGATCTCCGCCACGCCGCGGGTGATGAGGGCGGCCCGGGCGTTGTGGCCCATGCCCAGCCCATCCGCGAGGCCGGCCGCGATGGCGATGACGTTTTTCAGCGCTCCGCCGAGCTCGACGCCGGTGACGTCAGTGGTGGTCCAGACGCGGAAGCGGTCGGTGTGCAGGATGTCCTGGACGGTGCGGGCGACGCGCTCGTCGCGGCTGGCGACCACGGTCCCAGCCGGCAGCTCCCGCGCCACCTCAACCGCGAAGTTGGGTCCCGACAAGACGGCAAGGCGGTCAACCACCCCGGGCAGCTCCTCGGCGACAACGCCGCTCACCAGCGGCGGCCCCTGGGCAAACAGGGCCTTCACCACCGAAAGGATAATGGTTTCCGGTCTTAGGTACGGCGCCACCGCCCTGCACACCGCCCGCAAGCCGCCGCTGGCCGGAGAGAGGACGACCAACTCAGCCTCGTCCAGCGCCTCCGCCAAGTCTGCCGTGCCCGTCACGTGGTCGGGGAACGTCACCCCCGGCAGCCGGGCTGCGTTTTGGCGCCGGACCTGGAAATCCTCCGCCGCACCTTGGGAACGAAACCAGAGACGTACCTCATGGCCGCCGCGGGCCAGGGGAACGGCCAGGGCGGTGCCCCACTGGCCGGCTGGTACGATAGCGACCTTTACTGCCATGTCGTCAACTCCCGCCCGTCGTGTGCGGCTGAAAGGAGATCAGCCAAGGCGCCCCGTATTAACGCCTCAAGCTTAAGCGTCGCCCGTTAAGGCGTAGGCCTTAAGCATTCGCTTGTGCGAGGCCCAGGTGAGGAGGAGCGAAATGCCTGGTACGCCCAGCTCCGGTTGGCTGCTGACGGGTCTCATTCTCTTCACAGAGTACTTCGTCAAGCATTGGTGGGAAGGCCTGCCCGCGATGCGCTGGGGCATGTCGGTAAGGCAGTATGCCTTCTACCGGGCCCTTCACGTGGCTGTCTTGTCCGTCCTCCTCTGCGCCGTGTTTGTGCCGGACACCCGGACAGTGTACGTGGTCCTGCTGCTGACATTCCTGGCTCTCTTGGAACTTCCCTTAGCTTGGTTCGAGACGGCGGCCCATGCTCGGTGGAGCCTTCGCCTCCGCTGGCTGCAACTGATCCCTACGGCCTTGTTGGTGGTTGCTGGGGTGCTGGCGAATCCATGGTTTCAATCGCGCCCGTGGGTCGTGCAACTGCTTGCGGGCAGCCCTTGGCTCGGGGGCGGCGACTTTGCGGCTGCTGCCAGCGTTTTGGCCGCCTACGCCCTGCTGGCCCACCCGGCAAATCACGTGATCCGGGTCTTGCTGGACAAGGAAACCGACCGGCTTGTTCCGGAGATGGTGGTGCGCAGGGGGCGCGGCACCCGCTCGATTGACGTGGCGAGGCTAGCCACTGAAGCAGCGCCACCGGCAGACCTTGCCCTACCGGCAAACGCTACCCCAGTCGTAGCGCCTGGCCCAACCGCAGAGGCTGCGTCAGCGCCAACGACTTCGCCGGCGCCGGAGACTGCGCCAGCGCCGGAGACTGCGCCGGCGGCCGAGGTTGCGCCAGTGGTGGAGGCTGCGGTTGCGGCGGAGGCGGCACCTGCGGGGGCCCAGGCCGGCCCCGATCCGGACTGGCAGACGCTGCGGGCGGGCCGCGTGATCGGGGCGCTCGAACGCTGGCTCATCTTCACGCTCGTGCTGCACGCCCAATATTCCCTTGTGGGACTGGTGCTGACCGCCAAGTCCATTGCCCGGTTTCGCCAGCTGGAGGAGGCCAGCTTCGCGGAGTACTACCTGCTCGGGACCTTGTACAGCCTGGTCATCGCGCTGTTTTTGGGCTTGGGATTGCGCGCCATGCTGCCGTGACCCAAACCTGGGAGGCTGACGCATGCCCTACGTCGCCATCAAGTTGGATGTAGTCCGTTCCCGCCGGGTGCCGGATCGGCAGCACTTGCAGGACCGCCTGCTGGCTGCCGTCGAGGGGATAAACGTCCGGTTTCCCGGCGTCATCGCGGCCCGCTTCGTCGTCACCCACGGCGACGAAGTGCAGGGGCTATTGGCTTCGCCGTGCCCGGAGCTTGTCACCATTCTCGAAGGGTTCTACGACGCGCTGCACCCCCACAGGCTACGGGCAGGCATTGGCTTTGGCGAGCTGCATACGCGGCTGCAGCCCGCGGCCATCGGCATGGACGGCCCGGCGTGGCACGCGGCCACCGACGCCATCGACACCGCGGCCCGGGAGCGCAAATTCGTCCAGTTCCGCGGTTTCGGCGAAACACAGGACGCCCTTTACACCGCTCTCTTGAACCTGCTCCTCTGGCAGCGGCAGCGCTGGTCGCCCCAGCAGCGGCAGATCATCGCCCGGCTTGGCAACGGCACGACCCAGGCCGAGATCGCGCGGGAATTGGGCGTCACCGCGGCAGCCGTATCGGAGCGGCTCCAGGCGGCGGGCTGGAAGCACTACGCGGAGGGGCAGCGCGTCCTGCAGCGATTGCTGGCGGGAGCGGCCGCAAAGGTTTAAGCCCCTGCGGCCGCAACGCCGGCGCTCACCGCGGCGGCTCGAACCGGCGGGCGAAGCCCTGGGTCAGGCGGTCCACGACGATGGCCAGCGCGACGACGCTCAAGCCGGCTTCAAAGCCGCGGCCGACTTCGATGCGGTTGATGGACAGGAGCACCTCTTGCCCGATGCCGCGGGCGCCGATCATGGACGCGATCACCACCATCGCCAACGCCATCATGGTGGTCTGGTTGACGCCGGCCAAGATGGACGGCAACGCCAGCGGCAGGCGCACTTCCCGCAGCATCTGCCAGCGGTTCGCCCCGTAGGCCAAAGCCGCCTCCTGCACGCTCGCCGACACCTGCCGGATCCCCAAATCCGTCAAGCGGATGACGGGCGGCACCGCGTAGATGAGCGTCGCCAGCACCGCCGGCACTTTCCCCAGGCCAAACAGCATCATGGCCGGGATCAGGTAGACGAAGCTGGGCAACGTCTGCATCGCATCCAGGATGGGCGTCAGCGCCGCCCGCACACGGTCCGACTCGGCCATGAGGATGCCCACGGGGATGCCCAGCACCAGGGCCAGCACCACCGACGTGATGATGATGGCCATCGTTTCCATGGCCAGCGCCCACAGGCCAAACATGCCGATCATGTACATAAGCGCCATGAGGGCGAGGGCGCTGGCCCACCGGCGCAAGAGCAGCCAAGCAACAGCGCCCACCGCCCCGATGACGAGCCACCACGGCAGCGCCCGCAGTAAGGCTTCGACCTGGAGCAGCACGCGCAAGAGCGCCCCGCTGACCGCGTCGAACGCCGCCCCGTACTCCGACAATAGCCAATCCACCGCCCGGTCGATGGCCGGCCCGACGTGACGCTCCAACTCCTTAGGAAACACGGGGCACCGACCTCCTGACGCCGGCTGCGTCATGGGCGCCGGTTGATTCACGGACAGCGCCGGCGCCGTTGACCTCCGGCTGCGAACGGGCCTGCACGAAGCGGCGCACGTAGTCGTTGGCCGGGTTGTGGACGATCTCCCAGGGTGTGCCCACCTGCACGAAGCGGCCGTCCTTCATGACCGCCATGCGGTCACCAAGGCGGATCGCCTCGTCCAGGTCGTGGGTGACAAAGACGATGGTCTTCTTGAGCTCCCGCTGCAGCCGCAAAAGCTCATCCTGCATCTCCCGCCGGATGAGGGGGTCCAGGCCGCTGAAGGGTTCATCCCAGAGCATGATGTCCGGGTCGTTGGCTAAAGCGCGGGCGATGCCTACCCGCTGCTGCATGCCGCCGCTCAAGGCAGCCGGGTAGCGGTCCTCCCACCCTTCCAGGCCAACACGGGCCAGGGCTTCCCGGGCGCGGGCGTAGCGCTCTTCCCGGGGCACGCCGCGAAGCTTCAACCCAAACGCCACGTTGTCCAGCACCGTCCGGTGGGGCAAAAGGCCGTAGTGCTGGAACACCATGGCCACACGATAACGGCGGAACTCGGTGAGCTCCCGTTGGTTCATGGCCGTCACGTCCAACCCGTTGCAGACGATCGTCCCCGCGGTGGGCTCCACCAGGCGCAAGAGGCAGCGGATCAGCGTCGACTTGCCGCTGCCCGACAGCCCCATCACCACAAACAGCTCGCCCGGTTTCACCTCAAAGGAAACGTCCCGAACCGCCACCACGGCGCCGGCTCGCTCCGCGCGAGCAACCCGCTCCGGGTCGGTGACGTCGACAACGACTCCTCGCGGGGCAAACACCTTCCACAGGCCCTGCACGCGGAGCCCGGCCGAATCCCGAGTCCCGGCCGCGTGGCTCTCAACGCCCATGTCCTGGCTGTCTCGCTCCACGGGCGTCACCTGCCCTCGAGGGCGGCGCGCACCCGCTCCGCCACGTCCGCCGGTACCCAGGCCGTCCACACGTCTTCATAGGTGCGGAGGAAGTAGAGGGCTGCCTCTTCGGCAGTCGCGCCGTGGGCCTGCATGTAGGCCAGCACGTCGTTGTTTTGCGCCAGGGTCGTCTCGTAGTTGTTCAGGAACTCGGCGATCTCCGGGTGCTGGTCGACAAAGGGCTTATGCGCACCGATGAGCACCTCCGCCGGCTTGAACGCGCATGCCTTGTCGGTTTCCCAGCACGCGTCGCTGTAAGGCGGCTCTTCCAAGAGCGTCATGTCGTAGAGCCCCATGACCCACGTGGGCTCCCAGTAGTACCCGACCCACGGCTGGCCCCGCTCGTAAGCTGCGGCCATGGAGGCCACCAGCGCTGCGTCCGAGCCGGGGTCAAAGGGCACAAAGGTGTCCAAGAGGCCGTAAGCCGCAAGCTTCTCCAGGTTGAGGTCGTGCACCACCCAGCCGTTGGGGGCGTTGTAAAACCGGCCCTTGCTGGGCACCTCCGGGTCGCGGAAGAGCTCCCAGTAGCGCGGCAGATCCGTCACGGAGCGCAGGTCGGGCGCCAGCGGCTCGATGCCCCGCTCCGGGTCGCCCTTGATCAGGTATGTGGGTACGTACCACCCCTGCGGCGCGTCGGGGAAATTGCGGCCGAGCTCGGCGAAGCGGCCGCGCACAAGCCCCCGTTCCCACGCCTCGGCGATGTTGTCCCGCCAGATCTCCATCGACAGGTGGGCGTCGCCGCGCTCCAGCGCCAGCAGGCCCGGCACCGTGTCCGCAAACAAGTAGTCCACGCTCATGCCGTAGCCGTGCTCGAGGATGAAACCGGCGATGCGGTTGTGCACCTGGACGCTGTCCCAGCTGAAGTCGACGAACACCACCGGCTGCGCCTGGGCCGCCGGGGCCGGGGCACTGAGGGAGAAGCCGGCGAAGAGGAAGGTCAGGAGAAAGATAGCCAGGCGAAATGGAGCCGCCGTGACTGGAACCGTCGTGAATGCAACCGTCGTGAATGTAACCGCCGTGGATGCAACCGTCGGCAAGCACCTGCCGGACGTGGCCACCGACAACGACGAGCTTCGGAAACCCCTCGTGAGCCAAGCACGCAAGAGTCGCCGCCTCCTTTTCGTTTGTGGTGGCGCCGTGGCCGCCTGCTCATGCCTCCCTCCTTTCCTTCCGTGGATTTGGGACCCGCGATGAAAACAAAAACACCCGAGAAAGCCTCGGGCGCTGGGCCGGCCGCACGCCGGACCCGTGTGCCGATGGAGACCTCACCCAAGACTCCCTCTGACGCGCTTACGGGGTTAGCTGACGGGCTCGGGCCAGAGGTGCTTGCCCTACCGTGCGCCACGCCTGCGGCGCCCCGCACGGATTCGCCCCGACGGAACGGGTCCCCCGCTTCTCCTGTCCGGAGAATTCAGCGACCAAACCCGACGCCGATTTGGTTGCCCATTATTTTACCAGACGGGAGCAAAATGTCAATAGTGTCTGTGGCTACCGCCGGGCTTCGGGCACGGGCAACAGGAACCCGGTGGATGCCAGCGGCAACCCTGCACCGACCAGCAGGATGAGTACGACGCTTACCGGGCCCGTCTTGCCTACGCCAAGAGCAGTTCTAGTTGGTCACCATCTACGATCTCGATCTCCAGAAAGTTCTCCGCCGCGAGCAACTCGCGCACGTCCTCCACGCTGCGGTCCAAGCCGACAAGGTAGCTCCTGCTGTCACGGCCCAACTTCCGAAGTTCGAGCACAGTGCCTTGCATGAATTGGAGCTTGTTTCTTGCCCCTGATGACAAACCACCACTCCAAGATACAAAAGGCGCCACCTGGCATTTGCACTCGTAACCCCTAAAGCTGATATCTGACAGCCAAGCCACGTCGAAGGTCGCCTTCGAATCTATCAATCGTTTTGTTTGTCCGTTCGGCAACCTCCACCGTACGGAACACTCGTACTCCTTTACGTACTGTGGCTCGTGGCGATTTCCAATACGGTCGGATTGAAAAACCAGGTATTCAACTACCACTCCTCGTGGGTCTTTGTTTCCCGGTAACTTAAGGGCGTAAACGCTGTTTAGAAGGCGCCAGAGTTCCGCGCGCACGACGCGAGAGTAACGTTTAGCGCGCGGGTACTTTCTCAGAGATACATCCAAGACTTCCGCTCGTACTGACTCGGGGTCGGTAACCTTCACGCTCGCTAAGTAATCAAACAAGGCAGGTAACAAACCGGGCCGAGCAAGGACAAACTCGACCAAATTTCGGACGGGTATGGGGAAGTAGACCGCGGGGTCTGGAGCTTCTCGCACCAGTGTGAGGACTGCCGCCACAGTCTATCACCGGACAATCCGTAAGGCAGGCAGCAAGTAAGGGGGGGCTCCCATTTTAGCCGTGAGACTGGCCAACGTTTCGCGAATGAACGGCCAGACATTAATCGGAACATTCCGTTCGAGAAACTCCGGCCCGAGCACCTGAATGTCTAGTTCCACGTCACCCGGATTTTGCAGCGCGTATTGTACACGCCACACCATCCGGATCTCTACTTGCGGTTCCTCATCACCATCTTCTGGAGCGACTGGCTTCGCCCTAAAGTCGAAATAGGCCCTGGCCACAAGGCGACCGGGCTCCACCGTAACCGGCTCGACCCGAAATTCGGTTGAAACGGTCAGCGGCACCCGGAGCTCCGACTCAACCCGGCGATGCTGCAATTCCGTGAGGGCAAGCTGCTCTAGCTGAACCAGCTCCACAAGTTTCCGATAATCCTCGGATATCACTGAGGAGCCACCCCCGCAAAATACTGAATGAGGTAACTCCCTTCCTCGGAGTTACCTCTGAGTGAAGCCCCGCCCCTGGTCTACGTGGAGACGACTACGCAGCCGCAATATGAATCGACTGCAGACTTTGGACATGCATTGGCATACGGTAGCTTGATTCATCTTCTTCTGTCCAGTTCGGAGGCGTCAGATTCATCCCCGGCCTCTCCAGCGCAAACACGGTTTCTGCGACAACCAAATCCCGGAAAGCTCTCCGGAGTGACGGCAACGTCTCCCTGCACCACTGGAGAAGCAGATCCCGATTCTCCGAGTTACTAAGGTCACGGCGCCGGGCAATTGCTCCCAAAGCAATGGCAGCCTCGATCGACTCCTTCATCTCCTGTAGGGTCGCCGAGTCAGCCCGCCGTATCTGAGCCTCAAGCTCGCGCGCTAGCTGCATACCCGGTCCTTCCAACAAGGCACGAGCCTTGGCCGCAGCGCGGCAACGCTCGTCATCGGAATCCCGCATCGCGGCCAACTCGTAATCGCGGATCTCTTCGCTCAGTCGAACCAAAAGCGACCGAAAACGTTCGATAACGGTGTCGCTGTCACATACCACCCATGTGGTTTCCGGCGTCGCGTTGGTCGTACCGTTCCACCTAAGGTCTCTCATGGACACCGTCCACACCCCATCGTTCGAGAGACTATTCTCATAGAAGCTCAACGACAACTCACCCCTGAGTCATGATTACTCAGGGGTCGTTCGGCTATTCTTGTTCAAGGGATTTATCCGTTCGCGTGTATGAGCGGATAGCGTGGCGGAAGCGACGTATCACCAGCAGGCTGCGATGTGCAAGAAACAACCGCGAAGTTTTGCGCCTCATAGGTGATCCCCGCCGCATCCCTAAAGCTAACTTATCAACATGTAAACATTTTATCAAGGTAAAACGGTCATGAGATGGCGTCAAGCCACTGTCGCACGGAGTCTGAGTCAAGCCCTCCGGGGCGGGGAGCCGGTCTAGGGGATGCCAGCCGATGGCATCACCCGCTGCGGGTGCGGGCGGACCACGGCGCGGCGCCGTCGTTAAACCGGCGGGCCCGTGATGACCAAAGCGGCCCCTTCCCGCAGTTCAAGGCGGGCCGGTCCGTCCAGGAACTCGTTGCTGATGGTGCGGGTGTCGCCCGGTGCCAGCTCATAGTCGGTCAGCTCCCACCGCAGGCCCCGGAGGGTGAGCCCGCGGCAGGGAGGGAGCAGGGCCAGGATGGAGAGGACGAAGCCGGGCGGAGCCGTGAGCTCCAGCCGGCCGTCCAGGAGATACAGCGCCTGTCGCCCGTCGGTGATGACGCCGCGGGCGCCGCGGCGGGCCAGCGCCAGCAGCAGCTGGGCATTGGCCAGGGAGTGGTCGAAGCGGTTTCCAAGCCCGCCCGCGATGACGATCTCCCGTGCCCCTTGGGCCAGCGCCCACTCGACGGCCAGGTGGGTGTCGGTCTTGTCCTTGTCGGCGGGGTGGACGATGGCCGGAACGGACGCCAAGGCCAGGCGGTGGCGCGGCTCGATGGAGTCCATGTCGCCGATGAGGACCGACGGCCGCAGCCCCAGTTCCACGGCGTGGGCGGCGCCCCGGTCGACGGCGGCGATGTGTTCCCACGGACCCTGGAGCAGGTGGACATGACCCCCGTCCCGGTGCAGGTCGCCGCCGGCTAGGATGAGGACGCGCCCGCCAGCGGGAGCGTCCGAGGAGGGCGTGCCCAGGGAGGCAACGCCCGGGGATGGAGTGCCCAGCAAGGGAGCGCCCTGGGAAGGGGCGCCTGGGGAGAGAGCGCCCAAGGCATCAGTGTCCACGCCGGCCACCTGCCATGGCGCCCGGAGGCGGCCCTGCCACGGCGGGAGCGGATGGATCCTCCTCGCCGTTGCCCAGGTGGGCCAGCACGGCCCCCTTGTAGGCCGCGAAGGCCGGCGACAGGATGTCCCGGGGGCGCGGCAGATCGATGTCCGCCTCATACACCACCCGGGCCGGGCGCGGGCCCAGGACGACGACCCGATCGGCCAGGACCAGCGCCTCGTCCACGTCGTGGGTGATCAACAGGACCGTCCGCCTCATCTGCCGGTGGACGTCGGCCAGCCACACCTGCATGCGGCGGCGGGTGTGGGCGTCCAGGGCCCCAAAGGGTTCATCCAGAGCGATAATCTCCCGCTCGGTCAAAAAGGTCCGCAAGAGCGCCGCCCGTTGCCGCATACCCCCCGACAACTGGCTGGGATACGCGTCGGCGAAACCGTCCAGCCCGAAGAAAGGCAGCCAGCGGTGGGCCTCCTGCCGGGCCGCGTGGCGCGGCACGCCTTTCAGCTGGAGGGGCACGATGAGATTGTCGATGAGCCGCCGCCACGGAAAGAGCAAGTCCTCCTGGGGCATGTAGGCCACATGGCCCGGGCCGGTCACGGGCTTGCCGTCCACGGCCACGGTGCCGGCGTCGGCGGGCTCGAGGCCGCAGATGATCTCCATCAGGGTGCTCTTGCCGCAGCCGCTGGGGCCGACGATGGCCACAAAGGCGCCCGGCTCCACGGCAAAGCTGATCCCGTCCAGGACCGGCAGGCGCTGGCCCTCTTGGACGTAGGACTTGCTCAAGTTTTCCACCAGCAGCTTCGGCACCCGGTTTCCCCTCCCGGCAGGGTGCGGCGCTCCACCGCTACTCCTTTGCTCAAGGCTTGGGCAAGAATTCGTTGGTGAACGCCGCCTGGGCGTCGAAGGGCTCGCGGATCAGCCCGTTCTTATACATCCAGTCACCGAAAGCCTGCCACACTTCCAAGCGCTGGTAGCCGAAGTAGGGGGCGTCGTCGATGTAGCGGGGGCTCAGCCACCGCTGGCTCTCCCGGACCAGCTGCGGATCGTTTTCGGGCGCGTACTTGAGCAAGATCTCCGCTGCCTCGTCCGGGTGTTCCGCCGCGTACGTGTAGCCGCGCGCGGTGGCGTGGACCACGGCCCGCACCAGTTCGGGATCCGACGCGATGAGGGCCTCAGAGGTGACCAGGACGGGCGTGTAGTAATCGGGCACCGCGTCAAAGTACTGGTCCATCATCACCACGTCCAGCTGGACGCCCCGCAGTTGCGCGTCGATCCCTTGCCAGCCGTAATAAATCCATGTAAAGTCGATGTCCCGGGTCAGCATCGTCACCAGGTCGACGCTGCCGGGGATGGTGACGAACTCCACATCGTCCACATCCGCCCCGTCCCGTTCCATCATCGCCTTCAGGATGGCGCGTTCCATGGGGAAGCCCCAGCCGCCGAACCGCTTGCCGGCGAAGTCGCGCGCGCTCCGTATGCCCTTGCCGATGGAGGCGAAGCCAGACGTATTGTGCTGGATGATGGCCGCCACCGACACGACGGGAATCCCTTCCGTCCGGGCACTGGTCATGTGTTCCTGGAAGCTGATGCCAAATTGGGCCCGGCCCGCCGCCACCAGTACAAGGGTGTTGGGGTCGGTGCCGGGCGTGACGACTTGGAGATCGACACCTTCCTCCCGGTACCAGCCCTTATCCAGGGCAACGTAGATCCCCGTATGGTTCGTATTGGGCGTCCAGTCCAGCTGCAAAACAGCCCGGCGCTGGGCCGAGGCGGGCAGGGCTGCGGCAACCAACGCCCAGCAGGCCACCGCCAATGCGACACCCAACAGAAGCATCCGCCTTGCGCGTACCCGCATCATGAGGTTTCACCGGCTCCTTTCTTGGGATTTGGCAGACGACACCGGGATGGACTTTACGGCTTCCCCAGCGGCTCGCAGGTGGGCTTCCCAGGGCAGCACCCACCGGCGGACGAGGCCCACCAACAGAAACATAGCGATGGAATAGACCGTGACGAGAACGATCCCGGCGAAGACCTGCTCCGTCCGGAACGAGTTGGCGGAACGGACGATGTACACCCCGAGGCCCGCGTCGCCGCCGATCCACTCCGCGATGACCGCGGCCATGACGGCGTAGGTGGCGGCCACCCGCAGGCCCGTAAACAGGCTCCCCATGGCGGCGGGCACCTTGACCATCACAAACTGCTGCCACCCGCTGGCGCCCATGGAACGGAGCAGTTTCAGCATGCCGCGATGGGCGCCGTCCAGGCCGTCCACCACGGCGACGGCGATGGGGAAGAAACAGGCGATGGTGACCACCAGCAGCTTAGGCAGCATGCCGTAGCCGAACCAGATGACCAACAGCGGCGCCAGCACGATCACGGGCACAGTCTGGGATACCACGAGCAGCGGGTACAGGGTTCGCCGGGCCCAGGCAGAGCTGTGCACCACGGTGCCCGACGCGATCCCGGCGATGAGTGCCATAAGCAGGCCCAAACCGGCTTCTGCCAATGTCACCGGGGTGTGCACCTTCAGAAGAACAGGCAACGCCCCGTGCAGCGCCGCTGCGATGGCGCTGGGCGCTGGGAGCACGTACTTGGGCACTGCAAAGTGGCGCACCGCGGCTTCCCAAACCGCCAGCAACGCGACCACCAAACCGATTACCGGCAGATAGCGCCCCACGACCGCCAGCGGCCCTTTCACGAGGCCGTCATCCTTTCCGCTTCGCTGAATGAAAAAGCCGCTTTCCCACAGGGGGAGAAAGCGGCTCCACATGACGAGAGTCCTTCCGACAGTCCTTCCCTGCGCCGGCATTACCCGGATCAGGTTCAAGGGGTCGACGGATCGGTTCCGTCCTCTCAGCCGGGCCCACCCAGCTCCCCCGGTGCAGGCACGGTGCTTGCCACCAGACAGCCGCACCATGCCCGCGTCGCTATTCAGTTGTTTTGCCGATCGCTTTCAGAGTAAACGCCTGGAAAACGGGTGTCAAGGCCTGCACAGCAGGTTTACGGGGAAACCGGCCCGCCTGATGGGTCCCACACGCCCCATCTTGTGCTAGACTTCATCGTGGCGGACGCGTGGTCTTTAGCGGACTCACATCGTCAGAGCAAAAGAGGTGAAAACCCGTGGACTCCTTGCTTGCGGCCATCGCGGCGAAGGCCCCTGCGTTGCGGGAGCGGGGCGCGGAGATCGAACGCCTGGGCCGGCTCCCTGAAGACATCCTCGAATGGATCTACGAGCACCGCCTGTTTAAGCTGCTGGTTCCCGAAGAGTTCGGCGGCCGGCCGACACCGCTGCCGGAGATGCTGCGGATCTTCGAAGAGCTGTCCGCCGTCGACGGTTCGTTGGGCTGGCTGGTTCATATCGGCGCGGCCGGCGGGTACTTCGCGCCTTCCTTCGCCAAGGAAACCGCGCGGGAGTTGTTCACGCCCCGGGAAGCGGTCATCGCCGGCAGCGGCTACCCGGCGGGCCGGGCCCGGCGGGTGCCGGGCGGATACCGGGTCAGCGGCCGGTGGCGCTATGCCAGCGGTGCCCAGTATGCCACCCTCTTCACCGCCAACGCCATCTTGGAAGAGGACGGCCAAGAAGTCGTCCGGGCCTTCGCCTTTACACCAGACCAGGTGCAGATCATCGAGGACTGGGGCGCCTACGGGCTTAAAGGCACCGCCAGCAATAGCATGGTGGTCAACGACGCTTTCGTCCCTGAGTCGAGGGCGTTTACGGTGGGCAACGTGCGGTGGGCGGTGACCGAGCCCGTGGCCGCTGCCCTCTACCGGCTTCCTTTCGAAATCTTGGCGGTGACCACCATCGCGTCCGTAAGCATCGGCCTGGCGCGCCGCTTTTTCGAACTGGCGCGCGAACTGCCGCGCTGGGAGACGCTGGGCACGCGGCAGCGGCAAGCCGACGCGGTCGCGGAGTACCGCGGTCTGTTCTATCTATTGGCGGAACGGGCTTGGTCCCACGTGCAGGCCGGCGCTGAGTTTCCCGCGACCGAAAAGGAAGTCATCATCCAAGGCGTGCGGCGCCTGGTCTCCGCCTCTGTCGCAGCGGTCCAAGACGTGTTCGCCTACATGGGCATGCGGGTGCTCTGGGAAACCGAGCCCATCAACCGGGTCTATCGCGACCTGCAAACGGCCAGCCAGCATATCTTCCTGCGCCCGCCGGAGACCGGCGCGTAAGGGCGCAGCGCGCCTGGATTCATTCGGCGCGGTCGCTGTGCAGGTCCAGCCAGCGCAGCTGAACTTCGATGGCCAGGCGCAGTTCCGGCCGGCTCAAGTCCCAGCCGGTGAGCTCGCGGATGCGGGCCATGCGGTACTGGACGGTCTTGTAATGCACGAAGAGGCGGCCGGCGGCCCGGCGCAGGTTGCCTTGCTCGTCCAGGACGCAACGGAGGGTAGGCACCAGTTGCGCCTTGTTGGCCGCGTCGTATTCCAACAGCCGCTGCAAGCCTGGGTGCAGGGGCAACGCGGTGGGCGCCGCGCCCGTGACAGGGCCTCCACCCGGGCCGATGGCTTCCAGGACATGGTAGATGGCCACGTCGTCGGGCATGACGAGCCGGCCCGGCCCCCACAGGCGGCGGCCCAAGTCAACGCAGCGGCAAGCCGTGCGATAGCTGTCGGGCAAGGCGGCATATCCGTCCACGGGAACCCCGATGCCGATGGACAGCGTCGCGACCCCCCGGCGGGCCAGGTCTTGCTGCACCGACTGGAGCAGGGAGCGCGCCAGGGACCGTGGCACGGGCACGCCCTCGCGGCCGCTGGCCAGCACCACCCTAACCCGGCTGCCGCTGGCCGCCACCAGGCCGTTCCCGCCCCGCACCGCGGCCCGCACCTCGTCCGCGACCCGGTCACAGAGCCGGGAGAGGACGCCGCCGTTCACGCCGCGCTCTTGCGGCGGATCGATGTGGATGACGGCGGCTACCGCCCCGCCTTGCGGGTTCCAGCCCACCTCTTCGGCCCGGGCCTGCAGTTGGGCAGGGTCGGCGATGACGCCCGCCAGCAAATCCTCCACCATGTCGGCTTCGTAACGGCGCACGCTGCTGCGGCGGAACACTTCCGCCATGACCGCGTTGAGCACGTCGATGTAGGGGGTTTCCACCGGCAGCTCCAGCACAGGCATGGCGCGCGCGTCGGCTTCCTGGAGCATGCGATCGGGCAGGCGATCCACGTAGACCTTGGGCTTGATGAGGAGGGCAGCAATGCCCACCTGGTCCAGGTCTGCGATGAGGCGGACCTGCTCCTCCGGGCTTTCTCGCAATGCGTAAAGGCTGGTGATGACGAGCTCATTACCGCGCAGCCAACGGGTAATGTTGGGTACTTCCATCACGGTGGCGCATTCGATGATCCGGTCGAGCCCGTTGGCTCCCGCCAGCACCCGTGTCCCCCGCAGGGCTGGCAGCGTCAGGGCCTTCGCGACGGTCAGGCGCGACACGGCCGTCCCTCCGCTACGCCGACGGGCGGGCGATGCGGGCCCTCCGTTCGGGCGGCTGGGCCGCACCGATGATGTCGGTCACCCGGGCGAAACCGTGGCGCACCAGGTAGGCCCGCAGCCCGTCGATGATGTCGGGAATCGCGCGGGGATTCGTGAAGTTGGCCGTGCCTACCTGCACCGCCCGTGCCCCGGCCAAGAGGTACTCGACCGCGTCGCGCCAGGTGGTCACGCCGCCACAGGCGATGACAGGCGCGTCCAGTTCGGACACGATCTCCCAGACGAGGCGCAAGGTCATGGGCTTGATGGCCGGGCCGGACAGTCCTCCGGTCTGCAGGCCCAAAACCGGCCGGCGTTCCTCGATGTCGATGCCCATGGCCGGATACGTGTTGGCCACGCACAAGGCGTCCGCTCCGGCCTCCATCGCCGCGGCGGCGATGGCGACGATGTCGCTGACGTTGGGCGCCAGCTTGGCGATGAGCGGCAGGCGGGTGGCCCTGCGCACGGCCCGCACGAGGCTGCGGGTCGCGTCCGCGCTCAGGGCGAAAGGCCGCCGCTCGGCGTGGTTGGGACACGATAGGTCCAGCTCCAGGGCGTCGATGCCCTCCTGAGCGTCCATGAGAGCAGCGAGGCCCGCGTAGTCCGCCTCGCTCAAGCCCCCGATGCTGACGATCACGCGCGTGCCGAGGCTGCGCATGAAGGGCAGCTGGTGTTCCAAAAATTCGGCCGGGCCTTTGCTCGGGATACCGATGGAATTGATCAGGCCCGCCGTCCGCTCCAGCACCCGGTAAGGGGGATTGCCGGGCCGCGGACCGGGCATGACCGTCTTGTTGATAATGGCCCCCATGCACGAGAGGTCAAAAAGGTGGGCCACCTCCTGGCCCACGTTGAAACACCCCGACGCGGGCATGACCGGCGCCTTCAAGGTCAACGGCCCGACCTGCACCGATAGGTCGGGGGTCGTCGCAGCGACGTTTGGACGCTTGCCTTCCATCGCAGCCCCTCCTCCCGGACGGCTAATCGAGGACTGCCTCCTCAATGGGCAATGCCGGGCCCCGCACGCACGCCAAGGCATAGGCGACCTGCCCCGTGGGGTTTCCGGGGCCCGGCCGGACCGGCACCGCGCAACCGTGGCAGATGCCGAAGCCGCACGCCATGTGGGCTTCGACGAAGACGTAGCCCGCAAGGTTGTGGGCGCGGCATACATCCCTGGCCGCGCGGGCAAGCCGCCGAGACCCGCACACATACACCGCGCCCCAGTCCCCGCCGGCGGCCCAGCCGGACAAAATCTGAACAGGGCGCAGCGCGGCAGGGTCGTCGTCGGTCAGCGGGTGGACGGTCACGCCGAGGGTTTCAAGATCCTGAATCCCCACCAGCCGCTCCCGGCTGGCAGCGGAGACGAGCGCCCGCGCCCTTATGCCGCGCTGGGCGCACTCCTGTGCAATGCGCACCATGGGGGAAACCCCGGCTCCCCGGGAAACCAGCAGCACGCCGCGCCCGTCTTGCGGGAGCGGAACGGGACGCCCCAGGGGCCCGAGCACGTGGATGGGGTCGCCGGCCCGCAGGGCGGCCAGCCGCTGCGTGCCCTCACCCTTCACCTTAAAGAGGATTTCTAGCGTCCCCGCCTCCGGGTCCGTGCGGTACACGTCAAAGGGGCGGGACAAAAGCAGCATGCCCCACTCGGGCGCCCGCACCATCACAAACTGCCCTGGCCCGCACGCGGCGGCCACGGGCGGCGCATGCACCACCAGCCGGCGGTACCCGGCAGCGTCCAGGTGGGCCGCCGCCACGGTGCCGGTGACCATGTGCCAGGGGACGTTGGCGGGCGTCGCAGGCAAAGCCAACCCCCTCACCCCCCAATCCTGGCAGGTTGGCCGGTCCCGGCGGTCCAACACGCGCCCGGCAGCCATTGGCCGATGGGTTCACCGAGCTTGCCGTTCTCCACCACAACGTGCCCGCGCACGATGGTGTGCACCACCTTGCCCCGCAGCCGGGCACCCAAAAGGGGGCTGTTCTTGCTCTTGCTGTGCAGGTGTTCCGGCTGCAGCGTCCATTCCGCGTCGAGGTCGACGAGCACGAAGTCGGCGTCAAGCCCAGGCCGGATGTCGCCCTTGCGTCCGGCCAGGCCGAAAATCGTCGCCGGGCGCGTGCTCGTCCACTCGACCAGCTGCGGCAAGGTGAGCCGGCCCTCCCCGACGGCGGTGAGCAGCTGCGGCAGCATGGTCTCGAGGCCGATCATGCCTCCCGGCGCGGCCGACCACGACTTGGACGCCTTCTCTTCCGTCAAGTGAGGCGCGTGGTCGGTGGCGATCAGGTCCAGCGTGCCGTCGTGCAGGCCTTCCCACAGCCGCTCCTGGTCTTTGCGTTCCCGGATGGGCGGCAAGATCTTGCTGGCCGGCCCCAGCCGCTCGCAGTCCTCGGCGGTCATGAAAAGGTACGGGGGGCACGTTTCGGCCGTAACCGGCGCTCCCCGCTCCTTGGCTTCGCGAATGAGGTCGACGGCGTCGCCGAGGCTCACGTGGGCGATGTGCACCCGGGCACCGCTCACCTGCGCCAGCAGGCAGGTGGTTTGGGTGGCCGCGAGCTCCCCGAAAGGCGGCCGCGTGGCCAGGAAGGCCCGGTAGTCCCGCGCCTCGCCGACTTGCGCCTGCGCGTACTCGATCACGTCCCGGTCCTCCGCGTGCACAACCAACGGCAAGCCCAGCTCAGCCACGAGGGCGAACACGTCCTGCAGCCGGCCCCAGCCGGGAGCACGGATGTCGCCGGTGGTGGGTCCAAGGAAGAGCTTGAAGGCGATCGCGCCCGCTTCGGCCAGTTCCCGAAGGTGCGGGAAGTTCGCCTCATCGATGACGCCGTACAGGCCGTAGTCCACATACGACCGCCCGGCCAACCGCTCGCGCTTTTGCGCAAACAAAGCCGCGGTAGCGACAGGCGGCAGTGTATTGGGCATCTCCAGCACCGTCGTCACGCCGCCAAAGGCAGCGGCCGCCGTGCCGCTTAAGAAATCTTCCTTGTGGGTCAGTCCGGGATCCCGGAGGTGGACGTGGACGTCCACGAGGCCGGGCAGCACGTGCAGCCCAGTGGCATCCAGGACCCGAACATGCTCCATGCCTTCACCGGCACCGCCGGCCACCCACGTCCCCCAGTTGGGAAACTCTTCCGCGCGCTGCACGACGGCCGCGATGCGCCCGCCGCGCACCAGGATATCGCCCGGGAATACGCCGCCCGCCGTCACGATCATCCCGCCGCGCACCAGCAAGTCCGTCATATGCCCAACTCCCCTCAAGCCCAGTCGTTGCACCGCTTTCCGGCTGTTCCGGCGCCACCGGTCATCATGCTGTTAACGGCTCCACCTCCAGCGGCGCCTCTCCCTGTGCTTCGGCGAGGCGCCACAAGGTCCAAAACAGCACTTCCGCTCCGGCGGCCACGTCCTCGATGTCGGTGTATTCCAGCGGGTTATGGCTCACCCCGTCGCGGCTGGGCAGGAACACCATGCCCGTGGGAGCGATGCGGGCCATGTGCATCGCGTCGTGACCGGCCGCGCTGACGATGGGCATGTGGCGGTGGCCCGCCCGCTCCGCGGCCCACCGGATTTGCTCCTGTACCCACGGCGACAGGGCTACCGGCTCCTCGTCCACGAGAAGCTTCTCCGTTATCTTCACGCCCCGCCTCAGAGCCGTCTCCTCCATGGCGGCCAAAATCCGCTGCACCGCCCGCTTCTTGCTCTCCCCGTCGATGCTGCGGATATCGATCCCCATCTCCACGTCGCCAGGGATGACGTTCATCGCCCCCGGCTTCACCGTCAAGACGCCCACTGTGCCCACCGTGCCGCAGGCGGCCTCATCCTGGGCGGCCCGCTCCACCGCGAGCACGATCTCCGCGGCCGCGGCCAAGGCGTCTTTGCGCCGGTTCATGGGCGTCGCGCCCGAATGGGCCGCCTCGCCGCTCACCCGCACCTGGTAGCGCGTCGGCGCGGCGATATGGGTGACGACGCCAATGGGGCAACCGGCGCGCTCCAGCACGGTGCCTTGCTCCACGTGGATCTCGACAAAGGCCCGCACCGAGCCGGGCGACCGGCGCGCCTCGGCGAGCCGGCGGGGCTCAAGCCCGAGCGCTGCCATAGCCTGGGCGACCGTCACGCCGTCGGCATCGCACAGGCGGTGCAGGTCCTCCTCCCGCAAGGAGCCGGCAACGGCCCGGCTGCCCAGCGTCGCGACGCCGAAGCGGCTCGACTCTTCGCAGCGAAAAACGACGACTTCCAGGGGGTACTCGGTCACGATGTTCCGGGCAGCAAAAAGGCCCACCGCCTCCAGCGCGCACAGGACGCCGACGACCCCGTCATACTTCCCCCCGTTGGGCACCGAGTCCACGTGCGACCCTGTCACCACCGCCGGGCCTTCCCGGCGCCCCGGCCGCCGGCCGTACAAGTTCCCCACGCTGTCCCGGCGCACGACGAGCCCCAGCTCCCGCATCCACTGCTCACAGAGGCGGACGGCCGCTTCTTCCTCCTGGGAGAAACCGAGCCGGGTGACGCCACCTTCCACCGTCTCGCCGATGCGATTAAGTTCCACCAGCCGCTTGAGCAAGCGGGCAGTGCCGATGGCCGCCATTGTGCCAACACCTCAGAGCCCCGTCGGACGACGGCGAAAGTCAGATGCCCAGGTATGCCGTGCGGATGGTCTCGTCGGCCAAGAGCTCCTCCGCCGTGCCGGCCCGTACCAGGCGGCCGGTCTCGAGCACATAGCCTCGCTCCGCCATGGCCAGGGCCACGTTGAGGTCCTGCTCCACCAGCAAGATCGCCAGGTTTCGCTCCCGGTGAATGCGGGTCACGATCTCCACCAGCCGGTCGACCACCACCGGGGCGAGGCCCAAGGACAACTCGTCCAGCAAGAGCAGGCGCGGCCGGCCCATCAGCCCCCGCCCGATGGCGCACATCTGCTGCTCGCCGCCGCTCATCGTGCCGGCCAGCTGGCCGCGCTTTCTGACCAGCTCCGGGAAGAGCGAATAGACCCAGTCCAGGTCCTCGCGGATGGCCCGCTTCCCATCGCGCCGCGCGTAGGCCCCCATCAGCAAGTTCTCGTGCACCGTCATCCCGGCAAACAGCTGCCGCCCCTCGGGCACCAGCACAATCCCCCGCCGCACCGCGTCCGCGGCCGACTGCCCCGTCACGTCCTGGCCGGCGAAGATGAGGCGGCCGGCCTTGGGTTTGAGGGCCCCGGCGATGGTCTTCAAGATCGTGGACTTCCCGGCGCCGTTGGAGCCCACCAGGGCCACCACCTGCCGGTCGTACACCTCCATGTCGACGCCCCAGATGACCTGCACTTCGCCGTAGGCCACTTCCAGTTGCTCAACCTTGAGCAGCGGTGATTCTTGCCGCTGAGGCGCCGCGGTGCCATGGTGCGCTTTCCCGGGCGCCAAAGCGTCTTTCGCGGCCGGTACCTGCGCCATCCGTCACGCCCCCTTACCCTGGCCAAACCGCCGCCCGAGGTAGGCGGTGATGACCCTCTCGTCCTGGGCGACCTGCTGCGGCGTGCCTTCGGCGATCTTCTTGCCGTAGTGCAACACCACGATGCGGTCGGAGATGCCCATGATGGCCTTCATCACGTGCTCAATGACGATGATGGTGACGCCTCTTGCGTTGATGGATCGGACCAGCTCCATCAGCCGCTCAACCTCGCGCAGGTTGAGCCCGGCCATCACCTCATCCAGCAATAAAAGCCGCGGGTTGAGGGCCAGCGCCCGGGCGAGCTCCAGCCGCTTGCGCATCGCGATGTTGAGCTCGTCGGTGTAGGCGTTCATCCGGTGGCCGAGGCCGACCATCTCCAGCACCTCGCCGGCCACCTCCAGCGCCTCCCGGGCGGAGACGCCCTTGCCGTCCCGAGCGAACATGGCACCCATGGCCACGTTTTCCCGCAGCGTCATGCCCGTGAACGGTTTCACGATCTGAAACGTCCGCGCGATACCCAAGCGGGCGATGTCCCACGGGGAGAGCCCCTTGATCGACCGGCCGTTAAAGATCAAGTCGCCGCGGCTCAAAGGAAGCAGGCCGCTGATCAGGTTCATCAGGGTCGTCTTCCCCGCGCCGTTGGGGCCGATGAGGCCCAGCACTTCGCCGGCCCGCACTTCGAAATCTACATCCTGCACCGCCGCGACGCCGCCGAAATAGCGCGTCACGCCTCGGCCCACCAAAAGCGGCGGCCGTTCCGCCGGCCGCTGCTCAGCCATCCGCCCGCACCTCCCCTGTGCGACGCCGCTTGAGCGTGGCGGCCAGCTGGGCGAAAAGGCTCATGAACCCCTGCGGGATAAAGAGCACCACCAGCACCACGACGATGCCCAGCACCAGCATGTGGGCTTCGAGGAAGCGGCCCCAGATAAGTTCTGAAAGCAGCTCCAGGGTGAACGCCCCCAGCACGGGCCCGACGACCGTTCCCGCGCCGCCCAGGATGGCCATGATGTACGTCTTGACGCCCATGGTGATGTCAAAGACGTACGGGGGTTCCAGGAACGAGAGCCAGTAAGCGTAGGCCCCGCCCACAAGCCCCGTCAGCCCGGCGGAGACGGTCCAGGCGATGACCTTGAAGCGGGTGGTGTTCACGCCCATGACGCTCGCTCCTTCCTGGTCGGCCTTGAGGGCCCGCAAGCCGTAACCCAGCCGGGAGCGGGAGATGAGCCACGTGGTCCCGACGGCGAGAAGCATGAGGCCCAGCATGAGGAAGTAGAAGAACATGCGCTCTTCCTGAATGCCGCCGGGGTAAAACGGCACAATGGTGCCGCGCCCGCCGCCGGTCAGGCTGTCCAGGTTGGTCACGATCTCGCTGGTGGCGTGGTTGATGCCGATGGTGGCGATACCGAAATACGCTCCCCGCAGGCGCAGCACCGCCCTGCCCAAGAGGGCCGCGTACAGCCCTGCCAACACCCCTGCCGCCAAGAGCGCCACGAAAAAGTCCACGTTATACTTGACCATCAGGACTGCCACTGTGTACGCGCCGACGCCGAAGAAGGCGATGTTGCCCAGGGCCGGGTAACCGGCGAACCCCACCATGATGTTGATGGCGGACGCCAACGCGCCGTACATGAGAAGGCTCGTGATCACCCGCACCCAGTAGCCCGACAAGTAGAACGGCGGTAGGACCGCGGCCACCGCCAGAACGAGGGCGACGAACGCCCAAGCGGCGCGACGGGCAAATGATGAGGACTGCGACGCGCTCAACGGAACCGTTCACCTCCTGGCCCACTGGCCACGGCTTAACCGACGCCGCCGAAGAAGCGACGCCCCAAAAGCCCCTGCGGCCGCACGACTAAGATCAAGACCAATAGACCAAAGCTAACTGCCTGGGACCACCCGATGCCCACCGTAACGGTGGCAAAGCTCTCCGCCAGCCCCAACAAGACCCCGCCCAGCAGCGCCCCGGGGATGCTGCCGAGCCCTCCGAGCACGGTGATGACGAAGGCCCGGGTGAGGAAGACGTTGCCCACCTGGGGCTGGATGGTGTAGATGACGCTGATCATGCTGCCTGCCGCCGCCGCCAAGGCCGCCCCGATGGCGTACGTCAAGGCGTAGATGCGATCGATCCGCACGCCCGTGAGCTGCGCGGCAAAGGGGTTCAAGGCCGTGGCCTGGATGGCGTTGCCCGTGCGGGTCTTGGATAGAAACAAGGAAAAGAGCACCACTAGGACGAGCGCCAGCAGGAAGACCGCGAACCGCACGTACGGGATCATGACGCCCCCGACAGCCAGCGACGCCCCCGCGTACGACGGCGTGATGGAGCGGTAATCGGCCGACCAGAGTATCAAGGCGGCATTTTGCAGGATCAGGTCCACACCGAAGGTGAGCACCAAGGTCATCACAAGGCCGTAGCGGATCACCCGGTTGAGGACCACCGACGCAACCAGGTAGCCAAGGACGAACAGCGCCGCCATGGACACTGGGATGGACAAGAACGGGTCCCAGCCGTACAGGTGAAACAGCCAGTACGAGATGTAGGCCCCAAGCATGATGTACGACGCGTGGGCAATGTTGACCACGTTCATGACGCCCCAGACGAGGGAGAAACCAACCGCCACCAGGGCGTACACGCCGCCGGTCAACAGGCCGTTGACGACGATTTGGGTCATCCCGAGTCACCCCCTCGCACCCCGGAAACGAAGCGGAGAGAGCGGCGCTTGGCACGACGCCGACTCTCTCCGCTCCCGGACGTCCGCCGGGTATTACCAGCGGGCAAAGTGACAGTCCCGCGATTACCAGGCCGGCTTCGGGTAGATCATGCTGCCCTGGCTGATGCGCGGCGGCCAGAGGACCACGATCTCACCGTTCTGGATCTGGAAGCCCGCGGCGCTGGAAGCCACGTTGACGCCCTTCTCGTTGAAGCTGACGGGACCGAACATGGTGACCTCGTCCAGCTTCAGGAGCTGCTGGCGCACGGCCTCGGTGTCCAGCGTCCCGGCCCGCTCGATGGCCAGTTGCAGGAGGTAGCCGCCGATGGAGGAGCTGGCCGCGTGGTAGGTCGGCGTGTAGCCGAAGCGGGCCTCAAACTCGGCCGCGTACTGGCTCGCCGTGCCGAAGAAGTCATCGAACCAGCCCATCTGCGGCGTCCACCACTCGCCGCCCATGATGCCTTCCGCGTCCTTGCCCAGGTTGATGCGGAAGTCGGGAATGCTGGCCGCCACCGTGAAGCCCATGATGGCCGGGTTGTAGCGCAGCTCCTTGGCCTGGCGCACGACCAGCATGCCGTCCTGCAGGAAGCCGGTGCAGAGCAACACCTCGGCGCCCGCGTCGCGGATGGCCGCCAAAAGCGACGACACGTCCGTGGTGTCCGCCGGGTAGCGGGCGAAGTAAACTACCTCGAAACCGAGCTGCTCCGCGTACTGCCGCGCCCCTTCGGCGGCCGCGATGGCAAACAAGTTATCGGGCGTGATGATCGCGACCTTCTTGGGCGGGTTGGGCAAGTTCGCGGCCATCTCCAACACCGGATACAGGTACGTGGTGGCCAAGGGCAAGGTGCCGAACAGGTACCGGTAGCCCCGCTCGTACAGCTCCGGCGCGTTGGCCGTGGTGGCGATGGTGATCACCCGGTAGCGCTCACCGATCGCGCTGGTGGCGTTGGTGATCCCGCTGGAGTAAGGCCCAAAGATGAAGTTCACGTTGTCCTCGGTGATGAGGCGCGTCGTCAGGCGGACGCTGGTCTGCGGGTCGCTGCGGTCGTCGTAGACAATCAGTTCAACCTTGTACCGCTTGTCGCCGACCCGGATCCCGCCAGCGGCGTTCACCTTTTCGACCCAGAACAGGTACCCGTCGCGAGTCAACTGGCCTTCCCTGGCATAGGTGCCCGTCAAGCTCACTGCGGCGCCGATGCGGATGACGTCCTCCTTGGCGAAGACCGGTGCGGCGGCCGCCAAGCCCAAAGCGAGGGCCATCACCAGCACCGCAATTCGCTTCCAGGCTGCGACCATCAACGTACACTCCTCTCTAGAAACGGGTTTTGGTTTCTGGAATGTTTGGCCTAGTTATCGGATCCTCCTTTATCCATTTTGGATAAAACCGGTGGTCTTTGTGGCAAGTTGGATAAAAGAATTCACCATATTGTCAGGCGGCAGGAGGGCGGCAATGGCCATCCGGTGGGGTCTTGGGCGGTCGCCGCTCGATGGCTTGGCTGCCCGGCGTTTAGGCGGAGTCGCGCCTTACCGGCGGCCCGCTCTGCGGGCCGAACATCGTCGCATGGGGAGGGGCTCACCGCTCAAATCGGCTGAGTCTTGTCTCTTCTAAAGAGCGGGCTGAATTGGGCGGGGCTCGCCAAACGTGCACCCTATCGCGTGAGGCGCGAGGACAATCGCAAAATCGGGTGTGCCGGCGGTCGCGTCTCCGGGACAGGAATCAGGAAAGCTGTTGAAACCAGCGGCAGCCACGCCGCCACCAACAGGGCCAGCCGGATATCCACCATGTCCGCCAAGGAGCCCAACGGGATGAGGCAAAGGGACGCCAGCGCCCACACACCGCCCATCATGAGGCCTGCTCCCATACCGGGCTGGTTGGGGACCAGCTCTTGCCCGTAAATGGGCACCACCGAGAACGTGGCGTAAAGGCACAGGCTCGTGAGGACGAGGAAACCCACCTGCAGGAGGCCGTCCGTGAGCAGGAACCCGATGAACGCCGGCGTGCAAAGGACGCTGGACCAGAACACGACGGGCTTGCGCCCGACGCGATCGGACACGTACCCGCTGGCCATGCCGCTCACGCTGCCCACCACCAGAAACACCGTCAGCATAAGGCCGGCGTGACTCTCCGGAACGCCGCGGGAGACATAGTACAGGGGCAGGAAGTTGACCAAGGCCATCTGCCCGATGGTCCGGACAAACTTCGTAGCGGCCAAGTAGGTAAGCGCCCGCAGGTTGCCCGTTGCCGCACCGGGCGTAGCAGCCCGCGCAGGCGTGGTCGCACCCTCCGCCGCAGCCGCAGCCGCCGGGCGCAACGACAGCCGGTGGAGACCACCGGCCACCAGCAGCCCCGCCACCAGCACGGCCAGCAGCACCAGCCACCGGATGCCCGGCAGCCCCTGCCACGCGATGACCGCCGTGGTAAACAGCGGGGCCGACGCCATGCCGACCGTGCCGCCGACGCCAAAAATGGACATGGCGCCCGCGCTGTAGCGGCCCACCACCGCCCGCAGGCTCACCGAGGCCAACGGATGGAACAACGCTGCACCCAACCCGGCCAGCACCGCGGCGGCAAACAGCACCACGTAGTTGGTGGCGAACCCATAGACCGCCATAAAGGTGCCGCACCACAAGACGGCCAAGGGCAGCATCCACGGGCGGCCGGAACGGTCCACCACGGCGCCCAAGATCGGCTGCAGGA
>PKQR01000073.1 GCA_017578085.1 Bacillota bacterium | reverse complement strand
AGTACCGAGGGGAATTTTACGTCCATACTGACCAGCGGTTCTGGTGGTACCAGGGCGACAACCGTTTGTATGAGCTGCTGGTGCCCTCCCAGGGCGAGCAGTACACGGAGCGGGATATCTTCGGCGAAAAGATGCTGGAGATCACCCTGCGCGGCGGCAGCCCCGTCATCCGAGTGGTGAGCTTCGGCGGCGGCAGCGCGGCCTTGGACCGGGCGCGGCAGGTGCTCCAGAGCCAGTGGCAGCACGTGCTGACCAATGTGCAGACCACGGAGAACCGCACCATCACCACCAGCAACGGCCTGCAGGCGCGGTTCATCGTCATCCAGGGGCGCACGGCGGGCGGGCAGCAGGCGATGGTGCGCGCCGTCTTCTTTAACAAGGGCGACAACAACGTCTACCTGCAGTGGCTCGGCCTGACATCGCAGTACAGCGGCATCAACCAAGAATACTGGCTGCAGGCGGTCAATAGCTTTGCTTGGCTCCGCTGAAGCCCCCAAGGGCGCCAAAAACGACCCGGCCGGCTCCCAGGACCGGCCGGGTCCAAAGGCTGTCATCTCCGTTTCCCCGCTGGCGGCGGCCAAGATGCGGGAGTACATGCACGCCCGCGGCAAGACCGGCAAAGCCTTGCGCATCTGGCTCAAGGGCCTCGGCCGCCGCATTTCCTACGGCATGGCCTTCGACGATGCCCGTCCCGGCGACGTCCAGGTGGTCTGCAACGGTTTCACCATCGTGCTGGATCCGGTGAGCGCGGCCGTCTTCGACGGCGCGCGGCTCCTGTGGGTGGAAACCGGCGCGGGCGGTCCCGGTTTCGCCTTGGAGATGCCGAACCTTCTTGGCGCGGCCGGCGAGGCGTCCAGGACCGGCGATTCGGACTCCGGCGTTACCGGATCTTGACGGCCAGCACCCGCACCAGGTCCGCCGAGTCTTCGGCCCGGTCGGCGGTGTTTTCCATAGATTCGATCAGATCGTGCAATAGCAGCAGCTTGCCCGCCGGGAGGTCCAGCGACAGCAGGCGCCGGTAAAGGGACGCCTTGAGGGAGTCGCATTCCTCCTCGCACCGCTCCACAGCCGTGCACAGCTGGAGCGACTCCCGGCGCTGGCCGTCCAGCAGCTTATCCAACGCTTCCGACAGTTTTTCGACGGCTTGGACCAAGAGCTCGCCAAAGCGGGCCAGGTCGGACCGCAGCTCCTCCGGGGGAGGGGATTCGAACAGGACCAGCAGCCGCGAAGCGGAATTGGCGTAGTCGGCCACGTCGTCGGTGCGCTCCACCATCTGCACCAGGTCTTCCCGGTCTGTCGGCAGGAACATGGCTTCGGACAGCTGGTCAAACAGATCCCGGCGCAGTTCGTCCGCTTCCCGCTCCGCGGTCGTGACCCGCTCATGGATCTGGGCCACCTGCTGTAGGTTGCCCGCCAAGAACTGGTCCAGGGCTTCCTTGAGCAGGTGCACAACGCTGCGCACTTGCTCCATATGCTGGTGGGACGCTTCCAGCGCCCGCTGCTGCTCCCGCATGCCCATCCAGCCAAAAATGTTGCGCATTACCCGCTCCCCCTTTCTCCTGCCTGCGACGAGCGCCCTTTTACAGGATCTGAGCCAGCAGCAGATACAGCACCGCGCTGACGACGCCGGCGGCGACGGGCGTGGCTGCCCAGGCCAGGACGATGTCCCGCGCGGTGCGGGCATCGATGGCGGTGCGGCCAAACACGAGGCCGACGCCAAAGATCGCGCCGACGATGGAGTGGGTGGTGGACACCGGCAGGCCCAACAGCGTGTATAGATACACATTTAGCGCCGCGGCCACTTCAGCGATGAACGCCGTGGGCGGCAGCAAATGCGTAATACGGGTGCCGACGGTTTCCATCACCCGGTAGCCCCAGGTGGCGATACCAAGCACGATGGAGAGGCCGCCCAGGATTGACGCCACGATGGGGCTGGCGAAGCCCGCGCCCATCATAACGCCGGTGGCGTTGGCCACATCGTTGGCGCCCCACGAAAAGGCCATCCACATGCCGCTCGCGGTCAACAGCCACCCCCACACCTTGTCGGGGACGGACACGAAGCGCAGGACGATGAGCCGCAACGCCTGGTAGAGAACGTAAGCGCAGATGGCGGCGCCGATGGGCGTCAAGATCCACGCCAGGAAAATGTCCAGCAGCTTGCTCCAGTAGATCGGCACGCCGCCGGCGACAAGCCCCGCCCCGGCTACGGCCCCGACCGCCGAATGGGTGGTCGACACCGGCAACTTGAGGTAGGTGGCCCACATGAGCCAGACGCCCGCGGACAGCATCGAGGCGAGGGCGATGAGCGTCGCCTGTCCCGTCTCCAATTGGTCGAGGGGGACGATCCCTGAGCCGATGGTTTTGATGACCCGGTGGCCGAAGGTCACGGCTCCCAGGAAGCTGAAGACGGCGACGATGATGACGGCTTCGCGGATCGTGCGCACCCGGGCGCCGACTGCGGTGCCCATGGCGTTGGCGGCGTCGTTGGCGCCCAGGTTCCAGCCAACGAATAAACCGGACAAGAGGATGAGCAGGCCAAGCAATGTCATAGATCGTTGTCCCCAAGCCCGGCGTCCCTGGCGCCGGGCTCTTGGCAGGGTGCCGTGGTAGACTGCACCTCCGATTTCCACACCAATGCGCCGCGCACCTTCCATTCTGGTGCGCCGTGCGCTTCCTATGCGGCCGCGCGGCTAGTCTTCCACCCGGGTGGACGGGACAACAGAGCGCGCCGCACACCTTCCACGCCGGAGCGTACCATAAACAGAAGCCGGTGCAAAGGGGGCGGGGGGTCCGTGGACGCTGTCTATTATTTCGCCTACGGCTCTTGCATGAGCCCCGAGGACCTGGCGCGGGACGTGGAAGAGTTCGAGCTCGTGGGGCCCGCGCTGGTGCGGGGGTACCGCCTGGCCTTCACCCGCTACTCCCGCGCCCGCCGGGGCGGCGTCGCGGACCTGGTGCCCGATGAAGGCGGCGTTGTCGAAGGGGTCCTGTACCGCCTGCCCGCCGAGCAGCTTCCCGCCCTGGACGAGCGGGAAGGGGCGCCGGAACACTACCGGCGCGAGCACGTCCGCGTGGAAACCGCCGACGGCAACGTCTACGACGACGTGCTGACGTACGTCGTGGTGGACAAGGCGCCGGAGGAGGTCCCGCCCCACGCCGACTACGTGCAGACGATCCTGCGGGGCGCCGAAGCCTACTTGAGCCGCCCCTACGTGGAGCAGCTCCGGGAAACCCTCCGGCAGATGGCACAGAGGAAGATCCAGGCGGAACGGGAGCAGCCGAAAGGAGACCGCCCACAAGGCGAGCGCGGCCGGCCGCGGCGGGATGGCGCCCGGCCCCAGCGGCGCCGGCGCGCCTCGCGCCGCCGGCGCTCAGTCATCGTCCTACGCCGGCTGGTCGGCTGACTCGCCCCGCACGAAGCGGATGATGGCCCGGGCGATGGCGGCGGCTACCGCCTCCCGGTAGTCGTCCTGCTGCATGAGGTCCCGGTCCGTCGCGTTGGTGACAAACCCTATCTCCACCAGGGCCGCGGGCATGGCGGTGCCCCGCAGCACCCGGTAATTGCCCGGCAACGCCTGCCGATAGTTGGGCGGGTAGACTTGGCGGAGCTCTTCTTGGATGAGCAGGGCCAGGCGGCGGCCTTCCAGCGACTCCGGCAGGTAAAAGGTCTGGGCCCCGAAGCACTCGGGGCTCGGGAAGCGGTTGACGTGGAGGCTCACAAACACGTCCGCGCCCTGCTCGTTGGCGCGGCGCGCCCGCTCGTCCAGGGACACGAACGTGTCGTCCCGGCGGGTCAGAAACACCTGTGCCCCGCTGGCTTTGAGAGCCCGTTCCAGCCGCAGGGCCATGTCCAGGTTGATCTCCTTTTCCACCAGCCCCGAAGGCAGGTGGCACGCGCCGCGGTCGGGGCCGCCGTGGCCCGGATCCACCGCCACCAGAACCCCGCTCAAAGGCCCGTCCACGGCCGCGCCTTGGGCCAGCAGCCGCCCGATGCGGGCGATGCCCAGTTCGCCTCCGCCGGCGCTTACGGCGACCACCGCCGCGATCCTCAACCCCGCAAAAAAGGCCGCCGCGGACAGTCCCACGCAGGCCAGCACGACCGCCGCCGCCAGCCGCATGCGGGCGGGCCGGCGGGGCATGGCCGTGTGCCGCCGGCCGCGGGTGGGCTCGCGGGGATCGTGGCCCCAGCGGGCCAGCCAACCAAACGAGAACACGGGGAAGCAGCCTCCTGCACGCCACCGGTGGTGCATCTGTATGTGGGGCGGGTGCCCGCCCATGCGTGGCCTCGTTTTCCCGGATTCGCCTGGCTCGCGTTGACAGATGTCCCGGGTTGTGATACCTTCAAGGCGAATTTAGGCGCGCCTAAGGCAGCCGGGCAGGAAATCCGGCTCGCCATTGCCCAGGTGCCTTAACTCGCGGCGGAGGGCTGCCCGATGGCGGGAGTCGAACTGCTGGATGTCCGTAAGACCTTTGGTCCCGTGGCCGCCGTGGACGGCGTCAGCCTCACGGTGCAGCCAGGCGAGATCATGGGACTCCTCGGTCCCAGCGGCTGCGGCAAGACGACCGCCCTGCGGCTCATCGCGGGCTTTGAGGCGCCTGATGAGGGCCGCATCGTCGTGGGCGGCCGCGTGGTGGCCGGCGGCGGGGCGTGGGTCCCGCCGGAGCGGCGCCACGTGGGCATGGTCTTCCAGGACTACGCCCTGTTTCCCCACCTGACCGTGGCGGGCAACGCGGCCTTCGGGCTGCGGGGAATGCGGGACGCCCGCCGGCGGGTGCAGGAAGTGCTGGAGCTGGTGGGTCTCGCCGGCCTGGCCGATCGCTATCCCCACGAGCTCAGCGGCGGCCAGCAGCAGCGCCTGGCCCTGGCCCGGGCCTTGGCGCCCCGCCCCGCGGTTCTCCTCCTCGACGAGCCTTTCAGCAACCTGGACGCCGCGCTGCGCTGCCAGATGCGCCACGAAGTCCGCAGCATCCTCAAGCAAGAAGGCGTGACGGCCATCTTCGTCACCCACGACCAGCGGGACGCCTTTGCCATTTGCGACCGGATCGCGGTCATGCGCGCCGGGCGGCTCGAGCAGGTGGGCACGCCGCAAGAGTTGTACGCGCTGCCGGCCACCGAGTTTGTCGCGCGCTTTGTCGGCGCGTCCAATGTGCTGGCGGGGCAGCTGGTGGAGCAGGATGGGTTGTGCGTCGCGACGGTCCTCGGCCTTCTCCCGTGCCACCCGGCGTGCCCGAAAGGCGCCGGCCAGGTGGCCGTCTGCGTGCGGCCCGAGTGGTTCCAGCTGGACCCCGAGGGGCCCTTCTCAGGCATTGTCCGCACCGTCCTCTTTGAGGGGGACGCGGTGGAGCTGGTGGTGGCCGTGGCCGGCCTGGGCACCGAACCCGATCCGGAGCGGGAGATTACCATCCGGGTGTCGACGGTCAACCCGCCCGTGCCTGGGCAGACAGTGCGCTTCCGCCTCGCTGCTCCGTATGTCCCCGTACTTGCCGACAGCGCCGCCAACGGCGCCCATACAACCAATGGCGCCCATCCAAGGGGCGAAACCGCCTCCCATGCCGCCGGGATCCCGGGCGAGAGCGCCGGCGGCTCCGGTGTCCCGGGCGAATCCTCCTCCCGCACTGCCGCGCATGCGGCCCTTCCTTAAAGGAGAAGCTGGTTCCACTGCGAATACCCAAGGGATTACAGCCTGAGGAGACGTTCCCTTGCGCGCGATCGTCGTCGGGGCGGGCAAGCTGGGCTTCGAAATCGCGAGGCTCCTGGCGGCCGAAGGCCACGACATCGTCGTCATCGACAACGAGGAAGAAGCCCTCACTGAGGTCACCAATAAGCTGGACGTGTTGGCCATCCACGGCAACGGCGCGAGCCCAAAGGTGCTGGAGCGGGCCGGGGTGGATAAGACCGATCTGCTTATGGCGGTGGCCGGGCCCGACGAGGTCAACATCATCGCGTGCCTGGCCGCCAAGCGCCGCAAAGTCCCCGTCTGCGCCGCCCGGGTGCGCAACGAGGACTACCTGTCCGGTGAGGACCCTTCTTTTACCCAACGGCAGCTGGGCATCGACGTGGTGGTCAACCCCGAGCGGACGGCAGCTTTGGAGATCGCGCGCCTCTTGAAAACCCCCACGGCCACCCAAATCGACTACTTTGCGGGTGGCCGCGTCAGCCTCGTGCGGCTTAAGGTGGAGCCGGACGCACCCATCACCCGGGGCGCCTTGCGGGAGGTCAGGCCGCAGCGCTGCGTGGTGGCGGCGGTGGTGCGGGATGAGGAAATCCTGATCCCGGACGGCGACACCGTCATCCACCCGGGCGACAAGATCTACATTGCGGGCAGGACGGGCAGTTTCCCGGAGATCCGGTCCCTGGTCGGTTCCCCGGCCAGGCCCCTGCGGGAGATCACCATCGTCGGCGGCGGGCGCGTCGGGTTTCCGCTGGCCCAGATCCTCACCCGGGGTCAGCGGCGCGGCGTTGAGATCAAGCTCATCGAGAAGGATCCCGACCGCTGCAGCCAGCTGGCGGCGGCCTTGCCCGGCGTGCTCATCATCTGCGGCGACGGCGCTAAGCCGGAAGTGCTGCGGGAAGAGATGGTGGACCGCTCCGACGCCTTCGTGGCCGCTTCCGGCGATGATGCCACCAATCTCCTGGCCACCATCGCCGCCAAGCAGCTCGGGGTGCGAGAGGCCATCGCGGTGCTGTCCCGGGAAGACTACGTGCCGCTGGCCGAGCGGGCCGGTGCCGACGCCGCGGTGGTGCCTCGCCTGATCACGGCCAGCACCCTGCTCAAACTGGCTCGCCGGGATGAGGTCGTGCAGCTGTCGCTGATGGAGGAAGGCCGCGCCGCCGCGGTGGAGCTGGTGGTGGAGGCAGGCTCCCGGGCGGACGGGGAGCGGCTGGAGGACCTGCCGCGCGTCAAAGGGGCCATCGTCGGCGCCATTGTGCGGGGCGACGAGGTGATCATCCCAAAGGGGGCGACGCAGATTCGCGCGCAAGACCACCTGGTGCTGTTTGGCACCGTGGAGGCCCTGGACCGGGTCCAAGACCTGTTCCGCGTTTGAGCGAACGCCGCCATGCAGCCCCTCCTCTTGGCTCATCTGGTGGGCCGGCTGGTCTTCCTGGTCGGCCTGTGCATGCTGATTCCCCTCGCCTTTGCCCTCGCCACGGGCGACCCGACGGTGCGGGCCTTCGGCCTGTCCGCCGCGCTGGTCTTAACTGCCGGCTTCGCTTTGGCCAGGATTCCCCTCGCGGAAGAACTGGAAGCCCGCACGGCCATCGCGGTGGTGACTTTGGGCTGGGCGGCAGCCGGCGTCGCGGGTGCGCTGCCTTTCTGGTTCTCCGGCGTGTTTGCCCACTGGACGGACGCGTTGTTTGAGTCCGTGTCCGGATTTACGACGACGGGCGCGACGGTCATGACCCACATCGCTGCGCAGCCCCGGGCGATCCTCCTATGGCGCAGCCTCCTGCAGTGGCTAGGGGGCATGGGGATCATCGTCTTGTTTGTGTCGGTGTTTCCGGGCCTTGGGATCGGGAGCGTGCAGCTGTTCAAGGCGGAAGTGCCGGGCCCAGCGCCGGAGAAGCTCCTGCCCCGCGTCGCGGAAAGCGGCCGGCTGTTGTGGGGGATCTATCTCGCTTTGACCGCGGCGGCGGTGGCGCTGCTGCTTCTTGCAGGACTCGATTGGTTCGACGCCGTCAACCATGGCCTCACCAGCGTCGCCACCGGGGGGTACTCCACTTACGATGCCAGCGTCGCGGCCTTCGCGAATCCGCTGGCCGAGTGGGTGCTGGTGCTGTTCATGTTTTTGGGCGGCACCAACTTCGTGCTGCAGTACCGGCTGTTCCGCTTGGGCGATTGGCGGGCGGTGGTGGCGGACCGGGAGTTCTGGACGTACACCGGGCTGCTTCTTGGGGCCTCGCTCCTTGTGACTCTTGACCTGCACCGGGAAACCGGGGCGGGGGTCCTGGCGTGCTTGCGGCCGGCGGTGTTCCAGGCGGTTTCCGTGATGACGACGACGGGGTACACCACCGCCTCGTATGACCGCTGGCCCCCGTTGAGCCAGGCGGTGCTGTTTGTGCTCATGTGGGTCGGCGGCAGCGCCGGGTCCACCAGCGGCGGTCCGAAAGTCATCCGGCTGCTGGTGCTGGTCAAGCACGGGATCAAAGAGCTCAACCGCCTGCTGCACCCCCGGGCCGTTCAGGTGTTGCGCATCGGTGATCGGCCGGTTTCCGAGCAGGTGTTCGCGGCGGTGGCGGGGTTTGTTTTCCTCTATCTGACGTTGTGGTTCGCCAGCGTCGTTGTGCTCGCGGGCCTGGGGCTGGACTTGGTCACCGCCGCGTCGGCGGCCATCGCGTCATTGGGCAACATCGGGCCCGGGTTCGGGGCCATAGGGCCCGGGCACACTTTCGCCGGGCTTTCCCCGGCGGTTAAGCTGTATCTCGCGTTGTTGATGATCATCGGGCGCCTGGAGGTCCTCATCGTGCTGGTCCTCTTTCATCCGGCTTTTTGGGAGCGGCGGGTAAGGCGGCGCGTCTAGAGTATCGTCGAGCCTCGCCGCGCTTTGCCTCCCCACGCCACTGCCTTGCCGCGCCGCTTCGGAGTTCCCCTCCGGTTTCTCAGCATAAAATGAATCGCGTTCCGCGAAGACTAGGATTGAAATCGTTGCAGGGTGGAGGGATGACCGGGTGCAACGCGCCAAGCAGCGGTACTACGCAGCCATCGAGCAGGCGGAAAACGCCGAGCGTATGCTGGAGCGGCAGAGGGAGGGAGAGGCCGTGCTGGTAGACTTGCGCGGAGAAGATCAGCTGTATGCAGACTTAGGGGTTAGGGCGTACCGGGCCTTCGCCAACCTGTTGGATTCCCTGGGCGATATGGCGGGGCGCTCCGCGGCCGTGCCGGGGGAGGCCATCGAGCAGGCGGTGCGGCGGGGGTTGGATGTCTTGGCTGAGGAGCTGCGCGCGATTCGCCACAAGCTTGAACAGCAGGACCTGACGCTGCACGAGATCAGCGCAGGGATTCGCCGGATCGACAAGTTCACTCTGGAGGCGTTCCAGCGCCTCAACAACGCGGAAACCGCCATGCTGCCGTCCCGCTACGCCGAGCCTGCACCGGGACGCCTGTCCAAGGAGGAAACGACCGAGCGGGCGCTGCAGGCGGCTCGGGAGCTGCAGCGCCGGGGCGAGCGCTTGACGCTCAAGGCGGTGGCCCGCAAGGCGGGTTTGCGCTACGCCCAAGTTGTCTACGCCTTTGGCCGCAAGGAGGAGCTGCTCAACCGGCTGGAGGAAGAGTTCGGGGAGACGAGCGCCGACCGGACCGCGTAACAAGCGGCCTTTGGGTGGGCTAGGGGTAGGCGCGGGACCCGACGCGCGCCGGCGCTGGGACGGGCACGTACCACGGGTACTCAAGGCCTGGTCCCGGGCGCCGGCGCTTGCACGTAAACCCGACAGGGCCGTCCAGCCGGCTACTGCACTTGCCGGGTGCCTCACTTCTTGGGCGCTAGGACATCCAGGTCCAGGGATTCCAGGTAGCGGATGACATCGCGGGTAATCTCGCTGGGCGTCGACGATCCGGCCGTGACCGCGACGCGACGCACGCCGCGCAGCCATTCGGGATCGATGTCCGCGACGCTGTCGATGAGGCGCGCGGGACGGCCGGCAATTTCCTGCACCACCTGCACGAGGCGGTTGGAGTTGTTGCTGCGCTTGTCGCCGACGACCAGAACGAGATCCGCGTGGCGCCCCTGGTTCACGGCGGCTTCCTGGCGCTCCTGGGTGGCGAGGCACAGGTCGTTGTAGACCTCGGCGTGCGGGAAACGCTTGAGGATGTAGTTGATGACGCGCTCGGTGTCCCACTTGCTCAAAGTGGTCTGGGTGGTCACCGCGATTTTGTCCGCATCGATCTGGAGCGCATCCACGTCGGCCTCGGTTTCAACCAGGTGCACGCTGTCGGGCGCCTCGCCGATGACGCCCTCGGGCTCAGGATGCCCCCGCTTGCCGATGTACAGGATGGTGTAGCCCCGGGCGGCCAGCTCCCGCACTAGGGCGTGGGTGCGGGTCACGTCGGGGCAGGTGGCGTCGATGCAGTAGAGGCCCTTCTCCTTGGCCTTGCGCTTGACCGCGGGCGACACGCCGTGAGCGGTGAAGATGACGGTGCCGCCGGTCACCTGGTCCAACAGCGCCTCCCGGTCGGGGCCGTCGAGGGAAATGATGCCGTACTGCTCCAAGGACGCGACCGCGTGGCGGTTGTGCACGATGGCGCCCAGGATGTGCACCGGCTTGGGAACGTATGGATCCAGCGCGGCCTTTTTGGCCAGGTTGATCGCGTCGACTACGCCGTAGCAGTAGCCGCGCGGGCTGATCTTAATGACTTCCACGGGCGATTCCCCCATACGGGTGATTCCCCAGCCTTTGCACCATTACCCAAATGCGGGGCGCATTCCTGCCTTGGGGAGGGCCGCAGCGGCTGGGTGTGGGTGGCGCCCGCGGCCGGGGCATGTGAGTCAATAGTTACGGGGCAGTCCCTGAACTGCGAAAAAGCGTAAGGGTATCGATAGAGAGCGTGAGAGGTGTGCGGTGACGACGGCCCACGCGGTGCACCGCGTGGGCCGTCGGCGGCTG
>PKQR01000207.1 GCA_017578085.1 Bacillota bacterium | reverse complement strand
ACCGCCGCGGCCACGGCCCGGCAGTAGTCGATGTCAAAGCCGCTCCAGCGCCCGTCGGAGTCCAGGTAGCCGAACCCCGGCAGCCCGTTGTTGACGCCGCAGACCAGATGCCCGCGCGCCCGCACCAGGTCCAGGGTGCTCTGCTGCGCGAAGGCGGCGGTCGACGCCAGCGCCAGCACGGTGCCCAAGACGACGGTGACCAGCAACCAAACCCTCCGCTGTGCCAATCTCGCCAACCTCCTTGTTAGGCTTCGCCGGCTCCCCGTTACGGGGTCACGTGGGTCCAGGAAAGCCGGTATTCCTCGCCCGGCACCAGGTACATCTCCGGGATGAAGGGCAGGCCCGGGAATTCGTAGCTGTAGCCTGGATGTTCGGGCAGCAAGGGCTCACTGATGCCGTCGACTCCGACCGCTCCTGCAATGGTGAGGAAGAGAGCCTGGACCGCCCGCCACGCGTTGGCCGGGTCCCAGCTTTCCTCGGGGGCGTGGCTCGCGCTGCTGCGGCCTCCCCGGCTGAGGGTAACGGAGGGTACCCCGAGGCTGATGGGCAAGTTGGCGTCGGTGCTCCCCGGGGTGTCGTTCAAGTCCGGCTCCGTATGGGGCAATACGGTGGCCGCCGCGTAGGCGGCCTGCACCAGCGGGGAATCGACCGACTGGGTGCCGCTAGGACGGTCCCCTACGAGGTAGATGTCCGCGTCGATGACCCAGCGGCCCCAGCGGGCATTTTCCTCGGCCACCGCGACCCGGACGTTGGCCAGCAGTTCGTCGACCGTGCGCTCCAGCTGTTCGGGCGAGGAGGAGCGGGTGTCCGTCTCCATCACCGCATGGGCGGCAATACTGTTGACGGAGGTGCCGCCGGAGACGACACCTACGGTAAAGCTGGTGCGGGGATCGGACGGAACTTGCATGTCCGCTATCTTGGCGATGGCCCGGCCCATGGCATGGATGGGGCTCGGCGTGCCGAAGGCGCCCCAGCTGTGGCCCCCGGGACCCCGGAAATGAATCTCATAGCGCTTGCTGCCCAGGGCCATATAGCTGATGCCGAAGCGCTCGATATCCGCGGGCCCGCTTCCGCCCCCGTCTATGGAGATGAACCCATCGATGTCGGAATGGCTCGCAAACAGGTATTTCACGCCCCGCAGGTCGCCGCGGCCTTCTTCTCCCACGGTGCCCACGAAAAGGATGTCGCCCACGGGCCGGATGTCGTTGGCTATGAAGGCCCGTGCCAGGCTGAGTAGGGCCGTTAGGCCCGCGGTATCGTCGCCGATGCCGGGTGCGTGGATGACGCCTTGCTCGTCGATGCGCGGGGTGGGGTCATAGCCGGGAGGAAACACGGTGTCCAGGTGGGCCGAGACCACCAGTTTCGGACTTCCGCCCGTGCCGCGCAGGTACCCGAGGACGTTGCCCTCGGCGTCGATGGTGACGTCCTCGAGACCTATCTCCCGGAAGCGCCGGGCCAGCTCCTCGGCGCGGCGCCGTTCGTTGAACGGCGGAGCGGGAATCGCCACCAGCTCCAGGGTTTCTTGGACCCGGCGCTCATGGTCCGCCTCGATGTACGACAGCGCGCTCTGGATGGACGGTGCCTGCACGAGCGTTTCGAAGTCGCTGACGAAGGCCGACTGGGCCAGCGCGGCCGTGCCCAACGACAAGGTGACTACAAGGGCTACCGCAAGGCTGTGTCCAGGCACCCGGCGCATAATGTTCAGGGCACCTCCTTGCACGAGTTAGATAAAATATACTGACTGCGCGAGTTATCTGTCAATAGAGATGACACGAAGTAGTTAGGAAAAGACTGTCCATTGGCGCAAGGACAGCAGGGGGCTGGAGAAGTGGATGGGGCCATCCCGGCGCCGGGATGGCCCGCACGATCGGCGGAAACGGCTCAATAGACCGGAGTCGTCTGGGCGGCCATGGCCGGCTCTTTGATCTTGCGGAGCTTATCGTCGACGCCGAAGGCCACATGCACGTCGGCCTTGTAGCGGGTGACGCGCCCGTCTTCGACGACTGCCGTCAGGTTGAGCACCTCGACGCCGGTGATGTGCTGGATCGTCTTGGACGCCGCCTCCACGGCCTGGTTGACGGCGTCTTCCCAGCTCTCCGTGGACTCGCCGATCAGCTCGATGACGCTGGCCACCTTAAAGTCTCCCACGACCCTCACCTCCCGTCCTAGCATGTCCGGGGCGGTGGGCGGGCATGCCAACGGGGGCTGGTCATGCCCACGTTGGGCGAAAGATCGTTGCACTGTGCGCAGGGCGGGCACCCGGGTGCGGCTTGCGGGAGGGCGCGCGGGCACAAAAAAGGACGGCCGAAAGGCCGTCTCGGTGGCACCGGACCAGGAGGAGGAGAGGCGCCGGCGGCTTTCGACCGTCGCTTTACCCTATTCGCAGGGTGGCGCCCCGGCAATAGGAACCGGCTCCCGATTGCGCGGTACTTGTCCCAACAAGAAAGCCGCCCGGCGCGACCAGCTCACTCGTCCTCTTTGGGGATGAGCTTGCAGATGGGCACCGAGAAGTCGACGGCCCGCTTGATCTGCCCGAAGCCGGTGTCCCTCACCCGGCTGCGGAACTCGCGCGCTTCCTCTTCGGACTGGAAGGCGAAATAGTGGCGGTTGCCGTTGAGGTACTCGACGCGCACAACCCATATCTCCTCGCCTGTCCGCTCGGCGGGAAAAGCCATGCTGCCACACCTCCGTCGGGTCTATTGTCTCACAGTTCCCGGACGCCGCGCACAAGAATACCTGCACGCGCGCGGCGCGTGCAGGCATTCCACAGTACCGTCGCTTGTGGACGCCGATCAG
>PKQR01000072.1 GCA_017578085.1 Bacillota bacterium | reverse complement strand
CCTGGGGTGCAAAGGTCTGGCTCAATTCGGCAAACACGGCCGCCACCCGCTGCAGCTGCTCTTCGGCCCGGGCCCGGGCTTCCTGCTGCCCTTCCCGGTGCAGGCGTTCCCGCTCGGGTGTGCCGGGCAGCCGCCCCGCCCAGCGGCGCAGCACCGTGGCCGGGACAAAGGCGACGCCTCCTGCGGCCGCCAGGCACTCAAAGATGGCCCGGCCGATCTCCGCGCCGCTGCCCGCCAAGGGCGTCAGCAAGAGGTGGCCCACCAGCAACCCCGCGGCAGCGCCCGGTTTGCCGCCCAAGGCGCCGAGGCCGGCCAAGAGCCCAGCGGCCGGCAGCACAGCGGCTGCCCACACCCACTGACCGGCCGGCACCACCGGTCCCGCGGCGAGAAAAGCCGCGATGCCAAGCCCCGCGCCCGTCGCGGCGCCGAACCCCGGCCCGCCCACGATGCTGGCCAAAAGGACCAGGGCTCTCGCCAGGAGGTCAGCCAAGGCAAAGCCGTGCCAGCCGATGCCCTTTAATCCCAGGAGGCAAAAGCCGGTAAGCGCCACGAGGGATACGGTCTGCCCGTGGCTCAAGGCCCCGGGGCGCGCGCCGAACAGCCCGGCAGCCGGCAAGAGCGCCAGCGCCGCCGCGATCTCCGCGGCGGCCGTGATGCCGGCGGCCAGGACATCACCCCCGGCAAGCAGCACGAGGCACACCCGCACCGCTCCGGCGGCCGCCGCGCCGGTCAAGGCGGCAAGGCCAGGCCGGCGCCGCCACCGGAGGGCTGCGGCGGCCACCAGCATGCCGATGACAGGTACCGGAGCCGTCCACGGCGCGCCGGGCACGCCGACCGCGACCGAGGCCGGGATAGTCCATCCCCCGATGACCGCCGCTATGGCCGCGGCCGCCGCCCGCCGGGTGCGCCCCCGCGCGGCCAAGGCGGCGCAAAACCCGCTGCCAAAGGGCACCAGCACCCCAAAGACCGCCGCGCGTCCCAGGGCGAATCCGATCAGTGTGGGCAACCACCAGGTGTAGGTCTCCGCGAGCAGGCGGGGCCAACCTTTCTCAGGTGCGTCGGCAGCCGGTCCGCCCCGGCCGCGCCGCCACCACGCGACTCTCTCCCGGGCCAGCGGTATGAACGCCCTGTCGATCATGCGCTTGTCCCTCCTTGGCGGTGAGAGTCGCAAAACCGACTATACCTAAAGGGAGGGCAACCGGTCTGTCGAGCCGGGCAGGAGGGCCGACGAGACTTTCGGGCGTTTTCCTTCACAATCGTGCTGTATCCGGCTCCTCTCGGGATCCGAGCCGGGGCGCGCCGCTCCTGACCCGTTACGACGCTACAACCAGGCCCCCCGCCCGTTGCGGCGCTACGACCACCCGTTACGGCAGCCGGCCGGGGCGGCACGCAGGACACGGCAGCCGGCCGTTATGGACATGTCGTAGGAGCAGGGATACAATAGCGGCAAACCTTTTTGCCGAACCGGCGAATCTCTTTGCCAAAGCGGCAAATCTCGCGCCACTTAAGGCTACGCTAGCCTGGGCTACGCTAGCCTGCGAGCGCAGGAGGAGGTCACCCGGTTTCCATGGCTCACGAAACCGCGGCCCGCGTCCCGCAAGTTGACAAAAAGAAGATCGAAACCGCCGTCCGGATGATCCTGGAAGCCATCGGCGAGGACCCCGAGCGTGAGGGCCTGGTGGAAACGCCGCGGCGGGTGGCGGAAGCGTACGCGGAAATGTGTGCGGGGATGCGGGAGGACGTCGGGCGCCACCTGGAAGTGTACTTTCAGGAAGAGCACGACGAGCTGGTGCTGGTACGGGACATCCCGTTCTACTCCCTCTGCGAGCACCACCTGCTGCCCTTTTTCGGCAAAGCCCACATCGCCTACATCCCCAGCGACGGGCGGGTCACGGGCTTAAGCAAACTCGCGCGGGTGGTGGAGGCGTACGCCCGGCGCCTGCAGATGCAGGAGCGGATGACCAAGCAGATCGCGGATGCGCTCATGGCCCACCTGAAACCGCAAGGGGTCGCGGTGGTGCTGGAAGCGGAACACCTGTGCATGAGCATGCGGGGCGTCAAGAAACCGGGTTCGCGGACCGTGACGTCAGCCATGCGGGGAATCTTCCGCAAGGACGAGAAAACGCGCGCCGAGGTGCTGGCCCTGATCTTCGGGCACGGCATCGCCGTGTGAGACAAGGCACGGGGCCGTGAGACACGGCCCGCCGCGAGGGCCCTGCGCGTGCGCCAGTCATCGGTGAGCGCCAGGAGGCACCGCGGGCCGGCCGTCAAGCGGCCGGTGGGCGGGGCGCCGTGGCGGGCGGCGGAGGCGGCGTATCGTCGTCGTCGGGCCGCAGGCGGCGCCGGCCGGCGTAGCCTTCGTGCCACGAATGGTAATACATGACCTCGGGCTCGCCGAGCCGCCAGCACAAGAGCACCTCTTGCCCGTTGATGACGGCCGGGAAATCCACCAGGCCCAGCTCGACGCTTTTCAGCTGGCAGCCGGCCCGCTGGATGCTGTCGATGATCTCGTTGGCCTCGCTGACCGCGGCCCGCAGGCGCGCCTTGGCCTCCCGGTGATCCGCCGCCATGATCAGGGTACCGTCCTCACGGCACCCCACCGCCTGGATCAGCTGCAGCTCCCGCTGGCGCGCCCGGGCTTCCTCCAGCAGCGCCTGCAGGCGCGTGAGCAGCCGCTCCAGGGTGGGCACCATGGCATTGGCCTCCGCCACGCGGAAATGGCGGACGGTCAAGTCATCCACCTTGGCCCGCTCCTTCCCCGGCGCCAGCCCGGCGCTCCCAAGCCTCCGGGTTCACGAGGTTCGGCGGCCGCCTGCCCGTGACGCCGGCCACAAGGTTCTCGGCTGCCACCACGGCCATCCGGGTGCGGGTGGCGATGCTCGCGGAGCCGATGTGCGGCAGTGCCACCACGTTGGGCAGCGCGAGCAGCGGGTGGTCCGGACCGATGGGCTCCTTCTCCCACACATCCAGCCCCGCCGCCCAGATCCAGCCTTCCGTCAGTGCTTTGTAGAGGGCCTTTTCGTCCACCACCGGGCCTCGGGAAACATTGATCAAGATGGCGTTGGGTTTCATGCGGCGCAGGGCATCCTCGTCGATCAAGTGGTGGGTTTCCGCCGTGAGAGGCACGAGGACCACCACAAAGTCCGACTGCTCCAGGAGCTCATGGAAACCCGCGTAGCGGGCGCCCGTCTCGGCCTCCAGCTCGGGGCGGCGGCGGCGGTTGTGGTAGAGAATGGTCATGTCAAAGCCCCGCGCCCGCCGGGCAACGGCGCTGCCGATGCGCCCCGCACCGATGATCCCTAAGGTCCTCCCGTACACGTCCTGGCCCGTCAGGAACATGGGCGACCACGTGCGCCACTGGCCCCGCTCGATGACCTTCTGGGCCTCCACAATACGCCGGGCGGTGGCCATAAGCAACGCCCACGTGAGATCCGCCGTCGTCTCCGTCAGCACCCCGGGCGTGTTGGTGACCAGCACCCCGCGGCGGGTACAGGCGGCCACGTCGATGTTGTCATACCCGACGGCCATGTTGGCCACGATGCGCAGCCGCGGCGCCGCGGCCAGCACCTCCTCGTCGATGCGATCGGTCAAGAGGACAAAGGCGCCCTCCGCGTCGGCCAGTTCCTTCAGGAGCGTCTCCCGGGGCACCGGTGTTTCCTCATGGTCGAAGATGCGGCAGTCGCAATGGGCCTGCAGGATCGCCATCGCGTCCTCAGGGATACGGCGGGTCACGTACACCTTGGGTCGCGGCACGGGCTGTCCCTCCAGAGCAGCAATGAAGAAGGCCGCGTCGCCTGATCGGACTAGGCAAACATTTCTTACAAGAAACCGGCGAGCGGTTCCTGCAAGAAAACGCATGTAGCCCGAAAGGGACATCTGTCCCTTGACGCCCCCCGGGTGTACCTATAGACTCTGGCTTGGATCCGGACAATTTATTATCGGGATGAAAGGGGTAATTGCCATGCCGAAGCGGCGCATTTGGAGCGCGCTGGCGGTTTTGCTTGTGCTCGCGGTGCTGCTTACGGGCTGTGGCGGCGGCGGCGGAAGCCGGCAGCAGTCCCAGGCCCCCTCGTCGAGCGGCAGCACCACCAGCCAGGCCGCGACGCGTGAGATCACTATCGTCCTGAGCGACTTCAAGTTTGAGCCCGCGGAGATCACGGTCAAGCGCGGCGAGCGGGTCCGCCTCACGCTGCAGAACACGGGAACCGTCGCCCACGACTGGACCGTGCGGGACCTGAACTTGGCCTCCCCGCGGGTGCAGCCCGGCCAGACGGCCACCTACGAGTTCACCGTGGATCGCGTCGGCACGTTCACCTCGGTGTGCGTGGAGGCCGGCCACGAGGCTCTGGGCATGACCGGCCGTCTCATCGTCGAGAACTGACCTCTACCGGACCGGTCCGGTTCCACATAAAAAGGACCGCTGGCCATTGGCCAGCGGTCCTTTGTCTTTCCCTACAGCCGCAGGGTCCCGGCATCGATCACGGTCCGCCCGTCGACCACCAGCGTCGGCCGCTCGATGAAGAGGTCCCAGTGGAAGTCCGCCGCGTTGTTGCCGCCGAAGTAGCGGTTTTCACCCAGGCTTAGATGCACGGTCCCCCGCCGCTTCTCGTCGGTGGGCCCATAGCCGCAAAACCGGTCCACGCCGGGATTGAGGCCGATCCCCAGCTCCCCGATGACGTCCACATCGCCGTGGCCCATCGCGAGGACTTCCCGGAACGCGCAGCCGCCCTGTGCAGTCCCCTGGAGCGTCACCCGGCCCTGCTCGACGGTGAGCTCGAGCCCCCGCATGGTCTGGCCGTTGCGGTAGGCAAAGTCGATCACGACCCGGCCGTGGACGGACGTCTCTACCGGGGCAACGAAGACTTCGCCTGCCGGCAGGTTGACGGCCGTGTCGCCCTGTTCCACGTCGTCGTCGGACATGACGCCGTCGTCCACCAGCACTGGCCGGTCGCCGACCGTCAATGTCAGATCGGTGCCGTTGTCCGACAGGAGCCGGACCTCCGTCGCGCCTTCGAGGGCTGCCGCCACGGCGGCCGCTTCCTGCTGCATGGCCTCGTAATCCACATCCACAGCCCGCCAAAACATGGTCCAGAGGTTGGGAAACGTGATGGGCAACCCCGCCCGGGCGGCCGGCGTCGGGTACGGCACATACAGCACCCGCAAGCCCCGCTCAAAGATGTGCCGCTGCACGGCCTCCGCCGCCGCCTCGGCGGCCCGGCGCCGCTCTTCAGGCACGCTCAAGGCGCGCCTGGGATCCGCCACCGAATCGGTGACGATGAGCGCGTCCACGTCCTCCAGCCACTTGAGCCGGTGGCGCGGCACCATCTGGAGGTACTCAAGCGGCACCGTCGTCAAGGTTTCCAGCTGCAGGTCGTCGGAAGTGACGTTGAGCTCGGCAAAGGCCCCGGCGCGCCGCACCGCGGCCGCCAGCGCCCCCACAAACGCGAAATTGTGCACGCCGCCGCCGATCTGCACCACTTCGCCCGGCCGAACGCGCAGGCACGTGCCGACGATCTTGTCCGCAATCGCACGGAAATCGACGGCCGGGCAGTCCGGCGCCGTAGGATGGTCGTGTTCAGCCATGGAGTCTCCCCTCCGCCGACCGTTGGCTCTTGTCACCGCGTATTCCCTGCCTGCGGTGCATTCCCTGCCCGGTATGCGGGCAACCTACCGGTGTCGAGGCACGGCGAACCCAGCTTTGCGCTTAAGACAGGAGGTGGGCCTTGTGCCCGAGGTCCGCTGTACGGTCAGCAACTGCACTTACTGGTACGAAGGCAACCGGTGCAGCGCCGAAACGATCCTGGTCATCAGCGACGCCGCCATCGCCCGCATGGGACAGCCCGGCGCCCGTTTGCACGGCGGGGGCAAGCACGATCAGGAAATCGGCGAGATCGGGCAGACGCCGGCGCGGGTTTCCACGGAGACATGCTGCTACACTTTCCGACCCCGGGATGCAGCGCAGGCACAAAAAGACACGCCGCAAGCACAACAAAGCCATACCGGGCAACAAAATCCTCGCTAGAAAGAGTTTGACCAGAAAACGCCCGTCTGAGTGAGCGCGCGACGGGATGTCCGGCTGTTCGTCGGACATCCCGTCTTTCCCCGCCATTTACCCCCTCGATCTCCTACATTTTGTGTGTTACAATTGGCAAGCCACAACATGTAGTGGCCCGGTGGCGCATGGGACCAACCGGGACGCCACCGATACCCAACGCAAGGAGGCTCGGGTATGGTCCAGGAACCCAGCCGGACAGTGCCGGCGCAAGATCGCGGCCGACGCTATCGTTGGAGCGAACTCCAGGAACTGATTTTTCTAGATCGTTATGCGCAAAAGGGCTCCCGCGCCGACATCACCGTCGGCGACACCGTGGTCGTCATGACCAAGGAGCACCCCAAGTACCCGCAAAAGGAAGTCGGCGTCGTTGAGGCGGTGAACGGCGACGACATCACGGTCCGCCTGCGCTCAGGCGAGGTGATTACCCAAAAGCGCTCCCGCATCGACCGGCCGTTGGAAACCCGGCCCGAGGACATGTGGGACCGGATGGCCAGGGCCATCGTCGCGGTAGAGCCCAAGGAGAAGCGCAAGGAGCTCGAGAAGGAGTTCCGCTGGCTGCTCCAGGACTGGCGCTTCGTCCCCGGCGGGCGCATCAACGCCATGCTGGGCACCGGCCAGAACCTCACAGCCTACAACTGCTACGTGATTCCCATCCGGCCCGACGACCCGTCCTACGGCAACGACAGCCGGCGGGCGATCATGGACACCCTGCGCAACATGGTGGAGATCATGGCCCGGGGCGGCGGTGTCGGCATCAACTTGTCGACCTTGCGCCCGCGGCTGGCCTACGTCCAGGGCGTCAACGGCAAGAGCTCGGGAGCCGTCAGCTGGGGGCAGCTTTTCTCCACCGCCACCGGCCTGGTCGAGCAGGGCGGCTCCCGGCGGGGCGCGCTCATGCTCATCCTGAACGTCTGGCACCCGGACATCATCGAGTTCATCAACGCCAAGCGGGATTTCGGCGTCCTGACCAACGCCAATATCTCCGTGGGCCTGACCGACGACTTTGAACGGGCCCTGGACAACGACGAGGATTGGCAGCTGGTCTTCCCCGACTACGAAGCCGTCGGCAAGGAGATTTACGACCGGGAGTGGGACGGCAACCTGCGGCGGTGGCAGGAAAAGGGCTACCCCGTCAAGGTGTACCAGACGGTCCGGGCCCGGGACCTGTGGCGCATGATCGTGGAGTCCGCGTGGGCCTCCGCCGAGCCGGGCATCGTGCGCATGGACTACTCCAACCGCATGTCCAACACGTGGTACTTCCACGACCTCATCGCGACGAACCCGTGCGTCACCGGCGACACCCTCATTTACACCGAAAACGGGCTGCAGCGGGCGGAAGACCTGTATTTCTCCCGCAAGCCGCAGAAAGTGCTGGTGGACGGGCGCTTGAGCGACGAGGCGCTCTTGCCCGCTTCGTCCGTCTTTATCACCGGCATCAAGCCCGTTTACCGGCTGAAGACCCGGGAAGGATTCACGGTGCGCCTGACGGCCGACCACCGGGTCATGACCGAGCGCGGCTGGGTGGCCGCCAAGGACCTGCAGCCCGGCGACCAGATCCACATCGTCAACCGGCCCGGCGCCTTTGGACGCGAAGGATCTTGGGAGCTGGGGCTGGCCTTGGGCCGCGCGGTGGCGCAGGACATCCGCACGTACGCGCTGGCCCCTGCAGCCGTCCACGCGCCAAACGCCAACGGTGGGGCCGAGGCCATGCCTGAGAAAGGCGTGGCCGTGGGCCTGCTGGACCGCCCCATCACGGTGCCGGAGATCGTGTTCGTCGGCACCCGGGAGATGCAGCAGGCGTTCTTGCAGGCGCTCTTCGGCGCGAGCGGCAGCGTGGAGGCCGACGTGGAGAGCGGGAACTGCTGCGTGCGGCTCACGGGAGGCGTCGAGCTGCTCCAGGACGTGCAGCGCCTCCTGCTCAACTTCGGCATCTACAGCCGCATCGACGAAACCGCCGGCCAGGCGGCGCTGGTCATCTCCGGTGCCAGCGTGGCCCGTTTCGCGGACGAAATCGGTTTCCCGGAGGACGCGTCGAATACGGCGCTGCGCCAGGCGATCGAAGCGTGCCCGCCGGTGCTCGAGCCCGAGCGCTTTGTGGCCACCTTTGCCGAGCTCGTCCCCGACGGCGAGGAGATGGTGTACGACCTGACGCAGCCGGAGACCCACTCCTTCGTGGCCAACGGGCTCGTCGTGCACAACTGCGGCGAGCAGTTCCTGCCCGCGTGGGGCGTGTGCAACCTGGGCCACATCAACCTGAGCCGCTTCGTGGAAAACGGCGAGATCCTCTGGGACGACCTCAAGCGTGCCGCGCGCCTGGGCGTGCGTTTCCTGGACAACGTCATCGACATCACGCCCTATTTCTTCAAGGAAAACGAGAAGGTGCAGAAGGCCGAGCGCCGCATCGGCATGGGCACCATGGGCTTGGCGGAGATGCTCATCAAGCTGGGCGTGCGCTACGGGTCGCCGGAGTCGCTGGAGATCATCGACAAGGTGTACCGCACCATCGCGGTGGAGGCCTACCTGAGCTCCGCGGATCTGGCGGCGGAGAAGGGGCCCTTCCCGATGTTCGACGCGGAGAAGTTCCTGCAGTCTGGCTTCATGCAGGGCATGCCCGAGGAAGTGCGGGAAGCGGTGCGCACCAAGGGCATCCGCAACGCGACCTTGCTGACGCAGGCGCCAACGGGGACCACGGGCACCATGGTGGGCACGTCCACCGGCATCGAGCCCTATTACCAGTGGAGCTACTGGCGCACGGGGCGCCTCGGCAAGAAGGAAGTCAACGAGGCCATCGTGCAGGAGTGGTTTGAGGCGCATCCGGAGGTGGAGCCCAAGCTCGAGAACTTGCCCGACTACTTCGTCACGGCGCTGGAGCTCGCGCCCGAAGAGCACGTGCGGGTGCAGGCGGCCATCCAGCGCTGGGTCGACTCGAGCATCAGCAAGACCACCAACTGCCCGGCGGACTGGACCGTGGAGCAGGTGGAAGAGCTCTACGCGCTGGCCCGCAAGCTGGGCTGCAAGGGCGTGACCATCTACCGCGACAAGTCCCGGGACGAGCAGGTGTTGTCCCGCAAGGAAGACGCGCCCGCGCCCAAGGAAACCCAGGCGGCGCCTGCCCAAGCGGCCGCACCTGCCCCGGCGGGCACCCCGGCTACCCCACCCGTCAACGGCAACGGCACGCTGGCGGCCATGCGGGACGCCTCGCCGACCATCGGCGAAGTGCCCGAAGAGGTGGCCGGCTACACGTTCCGCCAGAAGACGATGGTGGGCACCGCCCGCATCACCATCAACGAGAAGGACGGCGAGCCGTTTGAGACCATCATTGTGCTGGGCAAGGGCGGCATGGACGTGACCGCAGACTCGGAGGCCATCGGGCGCTTGATCTCCCTCTACCTGCGGACGCCGAGCCCCGTGCCCAACACCAAGAAGCTGGCGCTGGTGGTCGAGCAGCTGCGGGGCATCGGCGGCGCCCAGCCTTTTGGCTTTGGCCCCAACAAGGTGCTGTCGCTGCCCGATGCGCTGGCCAAGGCGCTGGAGCGCTACTTGCACCGGCGCTACGGCTACGGGCCGCCGGCGGAGCACGAGACCGCCTCGTCGCACGAGCCGGCGGGGAATCCGGGCCACGGCTATCCGGGTGCGGGAAGCGCCAATCCCGGTGCTGGCTACAGCGCCACGGACAACGGCCGGCACGCGGCCACCGCGGCGGATCTGTGCCCGGCCTGCGGCACCTTCTCTTACGTCAAGGCCGAAGGCTGCGGCTACTGCCGCAACTGCGGGCACAGCACCTGCTAGCCGAACCGCGGCTGGTGGGTAACCTTAGCTGGCGGCTCGGTAACCTTCACTGGCGGATCTAAGGCTGCGAGCCCTCCGGCTCCGTCCGGAGGGCTCGCGTCGCGTTGAGGACGGCGATCAGGGACACGCCCACGTCCGCGAACACCGCTTCCCACATGGTCGCGACGCCGACGGCTCCCAAGGCGATAAACAAGGCTTTGACGGCGAGGCTGAAGACGATGTTCTGCTTGACGATCCGCCGGGTACGGCGGGCGATGGCGATGGCCTCGCCGATGCGCGACGGCTGATCGTCCATGATCACCACGTCCGCCGCCTCGATGGCGGCGTCCGAGCCCAGGGCCCCCATGGCGATGCCGATGTCCGCCCGGGTCAGGACGGGGGCGTCGTTGATGCCGTCACCGGCGAAGACCACTTTCCCGCCCGCGGCGTGGGCCTCGGCCGCGAGCCGCTCGAGGATCTCCACCTTTTGCTCCGGCAAGAGGCCGGCATGCACCTCGTCGATGCCCACGGCCTCCGCGACCCGGCGGGCCGCGGCCTCCTCATCACCCGTGAGCATAACGGTACGGGCGACGCCCAGCTTCTTGAGGAACCGGATGGCTGCGGCGGCGTCCGGCTTGACCTCGTCGCCCACGTGAACCCGGCCGACCAGCGTCCCGTCGACGGCCACGTGGACCACCGTGCCGTCGGCCGTGCAGGCGCTGTGGGGGACGCCTTCCCGGTGCAGCAGCCGGTCGTTGCCGACCAGGACCCGCCGGCCGTCCACCTCCGCGATGACGCCGTGGCCGGCCACCTCCTGCACGCGGCCGATGCGGGCCGCGTCAGTCGCTTGCCCATAGGCTTCCCGGATGGAGGCGGCAATGGGGTGGCG
>PKQR01000206.1 GCA_017578085.1 Bacillota bacterium | reverse complement strand
TCGCCTCGCCCCGGAACGGCCGCACGCGGACGGTGATGCGCACCGACTCGCCGGGCATGACCTCGGTGGTGGAAGGCGTCGCCTCCTCGATGCGGGCCGTCCAGCGCTGCTCCTCCACCTCGGCCACCACCTGGATGCGGGTGATGGTCAACGGTGCGAAGCGGTTGTGAACCACCAGATCCATCGCTTCTAGAAACTCGATCAGCGCAGCGGCCGCCACGTCAAACTGGCTGTACCACATGTTGTCCCGCACCAGGGGGCGAGGCATCCCCTCGCCGCGGATCTGAAACACAACCCGGGCCGTGCCGGGGCCGAGGCGGTCCAAGCTCCGGTCCAGGGCCGACAGTGCCCCCGCCACCGCCAGTTCCACAAGGAGCCGCTCATCGTTGACGATGCTGAACTCCGTCGTCCGGCTCGTGCCCCGATCCCGGTCATGGACGGTGACGCTCACCGGCACCATGTAGGGCAAAGGCCCAAGCTCCCCAGCGATGGCCGCCCCCCGGTCCTGTCGGATGGACCCGATGGGGGCCGTGGGGGAACCGATCTTAAAAGGGATGCTCACGGACGGCACCACGTAGTGGACATAGGCGCCCGTCGTCAGGAAGTTCACCGACCCGAGGTTCGTGAAAGGATGACCGAACGCGACGAACCGGTCGTTCTCAACGTAGGTGACGGTGCCCATGGCCGTCAGGCTCATGTCGCCCCGCATAAGCTGGACTCCGACGGCACTGCCCGGCTCAAGCTTCACGTTGTCCACGGAAACCGCCGTCCCGCCGGCCTGCACCGGCGTCAGGTTCAAGGGCGCCAGCCGCTGCTGCAGACGGCTCAACGCTCGCGCGCTGAAACCGCTGGCCAGCACCGGCGTCTGCAACGGCGCGAACACCCGCACATCTTCGGGCAACGCCGCGGCCAGCGCCTCCGCCTCGGCCAGGTTGCGGGCCAGCACCGCGGCTCGCGGCACATCGGGCGCCTGGGGCGTCCCTTCGCCCCGGGCTTCCAGGACACCGGTGCCCTCAGCCGCCGCACCGGCGTCGATCAGCTTCATCACCGCCAGCATGTCTTCAATGGGCGTCACCATGCCGATCCGGTGATCGGCGAAGTCGAAACCGTAGCCGATGGCGCCCACCAGCTTATCGCCGATGTAAACCGGGCTGCCGCTCATGCCAGCGGCGATGCCCCCGGTGCGGTCGATGACGTCACCGCTCGCGCGGATCAAAATAAGATCTCCCGATGGCCCAGCCTGGGGCAATACCCCGAGGAACTCCACCTCAAAGGTTTCGACCTCGGTGCCGCGGACCACCGTCTTCGCCGTACCTCGCATGCCGGGTTCCAGTGCCTCAATAGAAAAAAAACGCGCCTCGGCGGCGGCACCCAGCATGGCCGCCACGACCCAGGCGAACAACCCCACGATAACCGTCCGGTGCAATGCAGTCATCCCTTTCTCTGGTAACACCCACCGTCAATGGCCTACATATTTACCCTCCTCCCCGGCATAGTCCTTCCGTTGGAGTCGTCGACGATGTAGCGGGACATTTGCTCATACACCATGTCCGCCAAGCCCAGTGCGCCCGCGGCGGCCATCGCCCGCGCCCGCTCCTGGTCGAGCATCTCCTCAAAGAGATCCACGCCGGGCCCATCCAGCATGCCGGTCTTCATCACGGTACGGCGCATGCCCCGCCACAGCTGCTCCAAGAACAGGGCCTCCAGCTGCTCCGCGGCCCAGCGCAGCCGCGCCGCTTCCCCCGCGCCGACCGGCGGCTCCTCCCAGCCGGGGGTGAAGGCAAGACCCGTGCTGCCCGCAGCGCGGACCGTTGCCGCCGGCCTCGGATTGGTCCGGGCGGCCAGCTCTGCGCTGAAACTGACGACGGGCCTCGCTGCGCCGCCGGCACCTGGGGCCCTGGCTCCTGCCGCAGCCCCCGTGGCTAGTCCCGTGAGCGCCCTGATCACCCGCCCTCACCCCTCCTTTCGGCTTCGCCGGCAGTCGCCCGCCTGCTACATGATCTCAAGCTGCGCGTAGAGGGCCCCGGCCGCCTTCATGGCCTGGAGGATGGCGATGATGTCTCGGGGCGTGGCGCCGATGGCGTTGAGGGCATTGACCACGTCTTCCACGCTGGCGCCGCTTTCCAGCACGACCGTGCGGGCCCGATCCTCTTCCACCAGCACAGTCGTCTGCTGGGCCACCACCGCCTCGCCACCCTGGTCGGCGGAGCCGGTCACAGCCACCAGCGGCTGCGTTTCTACCCTCACCCTGAGGCTCCCGTGGGCGACCGCCACCGTGGCGACCCGCGCCCGGTGGCCCATCACGATGGTGCCCGTTCGCTCGTTGATGACGACCTTTGCGATGGCGTCTGGGGTGACAGGGAGTTCTTCCACCGCTGCGATAAATTCCACCACCCGGCCCGCGAAGGCCGGCGGGATCTCCAGCCGGATGGCGCTCCGGTCCAGGGCCTGCGCAGTGGTCGGGGTGAACACCTGGTTGATCACATCAGCCACCCGGGCCGCCGTCGTAAAGTCCGGCTCGGTCAACAGAAGCGTGAGGTAACCGCCTTCCTGCACGACGGTAGTCGGGACGAACCTCTCCACGATGGCGCCGCCGGGAATGGTGCCGACCGCGGCGTGGTTGCGCTGGGTTTGGTTGCCGCCCGACCGCACGTTGAAGCCGCCAATCGAAACCGGCCCCTGCGCCACCGCGTACACGTGCCCGTCGGCGGCCTGCAGCGGCGTCTGCAGCAGGAAGCCGCCCTGGAGGCTCCGGGCGTCGCCGATGGATGACACCGTCACGTCGATGCGGTCGCCGGGCCGCACAAACGCCGGCAGGTCCGCGG
>PKQR01000205.1 GCA_017578085.1 Bacillota bacterium | reverse complement strand
CCCAGCCTGGCGGCCACGTTGAAGGAGCTCCAGGCGCAGATCTCGAACGGTGGATAGTCCGGGCTGTTGGCCGGCTGGGGACAGCTTGTGGACAGCCCGTTGACGGCCGGTGGAAACCCCGTGGACGCCTCGTGGATGACCGGGAGCACCGGCCGCTGCCCAGTGGGTATGTGGAAACCGCAAACCCCCCGCTCCACAAGGCGTCCCCAGCCGGAAACGCCGCCACGGCGGGCCGGGAAGCGGTTTTCCCCACAACCCACAGCCCCTGCTAATGCTTCTGCGGCCAACAAAACCTGAAGGATAGCGAAGCAGTCCGAAGGAGTGGCAAGCGATGCAATTTACCTGCGACCGGGAAAGCCTTGTACAGGCCGTCGCCATCGTGGAGCGGGCGGTGGCGACCCGGGATGCCATGTACCTGCTGACGGGCATCCTGATCGACGCCCAGGCCAATCAATTGAAACTCGTGGCCACCGACCTGGAGCTGGGGATTGAGTGCACGGTCCAGGCGGATGTCCAGCGGACGGGCGCGGTGGTCGTCGACGGCCGGCTCTTTGGACAGCTCATTCGCAAGCTGCCCGGCGAGCAGGTGCAGGTGGAGCTGGGGGGCGGGGAGGGGCTGGCGGTGGTGCGCTCGGGGAGCGCCGAGTTTTCCCTGCACACCCGGCCCGCGCACGACTTCCCGCCGTTGCCCGACAAGCCGGCCGAGGATCGCTGGACCGTCTCCCAGGCTCTATTGCGCGACATGATCCGCAAGACCGTCTTCGCGGCCGCGGCCGATGAAACCAGGCCGTATCTCACGGGCGTCCTGTTTGAGGTGTCCGGCCAGGAACTGCGCCTGGTGGCCACCGACTCCAACCGTTTGGCCTTCAGCAAGGGCCTGCTTGCACAGCCCGCCGCGGCGCCCCGCCAGGCCATCGTGCCCGCCCGGACCGCCCAGGAGGTGGCGCGGGTGCTCCAGGACGACGAGGAGGCGCAGGTTGTCGTCGCCGTAGCCGACAACCAGATTTCCTTTGAAACCGGCACGGCCCGGGTCGTGTCGCGGCTCTTGGAGGGGACGTACCCCAATTACCGTCAGGTGCTGCCGCAAGAGCAGCCCATCCGCACCCGGGTTTCCCGCGACGTGTTCCAGGCAGCGGTGGAGCGCGCGGCGTTGCTCTCCCGCAAGGGGCCCGCGGTCGTTATCGTCAACGTCCGGGATCAGGTGCTCACCCTAAGCGCCCGGGAGGTCGACGTGGGGCGGTCCCACGAGGAGATCCCCGTCGTGCACGAGGGCCAGGACGGCCAAAACGCCTACCAGGCCCGGTTCTTGCTGGACGTCCTCCGGGTGCTGGACAGCGACGAAGTGCAGTTCGACTTCTCCGAGGGCGACAAGCCGGCGACAGTCAAGCCCGCCGGCGGGGAAGACTACCTGTGCCTGATTATGCCCATCCGGTTGAGCTAGGCACACGGATCGCGCAAGGGATCGGGCGCTGTTGAACATCCGCCGGTTGATCCTCAAGGACTTCCGCAACTACGCCCACTTGGATCTGGAGCCGGCCGGCGGGCTCAACCTGCTGGCCGGCGCCAACGCGCAGGGCAAGACCAACCTGCTGGAGAGCATCCTCTTTCTGGCCGTCTTCCGCTCGCCGCGCGCCGGTCGCGAGGCGGAACTGATTCGGTGGGGACAAGAGGAGGCCCAGGCCGCGGCGGTGATTGGCCGCGGCGAGACCACCGGGCGCCTGGAAGTCCGGCTGAGGCACGACGGGCCCAAGGCGATCCTATGGAACGGCTCCCCGCAGCGGCCCCAGGAGGCGCTGGGCCTGTTGACCGCGGTGAGCTTTTTCCCGGACGACCTGGACCTCGTCAAAGGCGCTCCCGCAGGCCGGCGCCGGCTCTTGGACGTGCTCCTTTGCCAGGCGGACGGGCTGTACCGGCGGCACCTGGTGCGCCTGCAGCGGGTGCTGAAGCACCGCAACGTGCAGCTCAAGGGCTTGCAAGGCATGCCGAGAGCAGCGGCCTTGCTTGAGGTCTGGAACGAGCAGCTGGTGGCCGAAGCGGTGCCCATCACCGTGCGCCGGGCCAGGGCGGTGCGGCGGCTGGGGGAGTGGGCGGCCGCTATCCACGGCCGCATCACCGGTGGGCGGGAACGGCTGGAGCTGGTGTACCGGCCCTTCTTTGCCGGCGACTCCGGGCCGGCCCAGGCGGAATGGGAGGATCCCGCCGCGGTGCGGGAGCGGTTTCAAGAGGAGCTCCGCCGCCGGCAAGGGGAGGAGATGGCCCGGGGCGTGTCCCTGGTGGGGCCGCAGCGAGACGACGTCCGTTTCCTCATCGACGGGGCCGACGCCCGGAGCTTTGCGTCCCAGGGGCAACAGCGCACCGCGGTGCTGGCCGTGAAACTGGCGGAGTTGGAGTTCTTGAGGGAAGAGACGGCGGAGTACCCGGTGCTGCTTTTGGACGACGTTCTTTCGGAGCTGGACGCGAGCCGGCGGGCGTACCTTCTTGAGGTGGTCGCCGACACGGTGCAGACCTTCGTCACCACGGCCCACCTGGAGCCTCTGCCGGCGTCCCTGCGGGAACGGGCCCGCATTTTCCACGTGCAGGCCGGCACGGTCCGGCCAGCTTGAGGTCCCAGGGCGGCTGCGGGCACCAAGGCGCCAGGGGCCGTGGCGCAGAGACCAGGGGAGGGCCCAGTCCACGGGCGCCGGGAGGCCCGTCTTTGCCCTGCCCAGGGATTTTCCGGCGGTTGTGCTATAATAACTCAGGATTTGAGTCTGGAAACGGGGGTTTCCGGCTTTGGAGAGAGAACGGCTCCAACAGGCCTACGAGGCCGAGCAGATCCAGGTCCTCGAAGG
>PKQR01000071.1 GCA_017578085.1 Bacillota bacterium | reverse complement strand
GAGCTGACGCGCCCGCTGACGGTCCGCGCCCACGCCTTCAGCAAGGCCGCGGCGGCGAAGATTGTGGCTGCCGGGGGCACGGTCGAGGTGATCTGAGTGCTGGACGCGCTGAGAAACGCGCTCAGGATCCCGGAGCTGCGCCGGAAGATCCTGTACACCCTGGGCCTGTTGGCGGTGTTTCGGATCGGATCCTTCGTGCCCGTGCCCGGTGTGGATGCGGTGGCGCTGGCGGAGCAGCTGGGCGTGGCCGGGGGCAACATTTTCGGGTTCTTGAACCTGTTTTCCGGTGGAGCGCTCGGGCGGTTCACGGTGTTCGCCATGGGCGTGAACCCCTACATCACCGCATCCATCATCTTGCAGCTCCTGACCATCGTGATCCCGCGGCTGGAGGAGCTTGCCAAGGAAGGGCCTGAGGGGCGGAAGATCATCCAGCAGTACACCCGCTACGGGACCATCGTCCTTGGCATCATCCAGGCCATCGGCGTCACGGCGCTGGCCCGCAACTGGGGGGTCATCGCGAACCCTAGCGCGTTCACTTTCTTTACGATCGTGCTGACGCTGACCGCCGGAACGGCCTTTCTCATGTGGCTGGGCGAGAAGATCACCGAGCACGGCATCGGCAACGGGATCTCGCTGATTATCTTCGCCGGTATCGTGGCCGACATCCCAGTGGGCACCTTCAACATCTTCCAGGCCATCGGCGAAGGCGGCGTGAATCCCTTCAGCCTGCTGTTCTTCCTGGTGGCGGGGCTGTTGGTCATCATGGCCGTCATCATGGTGCAGCAGGGCGAGCGGCGTATCCCGGTGCAATACGCCAAGCGGGTCGTCGGCCGGCGCATGTACGGGGGCACGACGACGCACATCCCGATGCGGATCAATCAAGCAGGCGTGATCCCTGTCATCTTCGCGTCGTCGGTGCTGTTTTTCCCGTTGACTCTTGCCCAGTTTGTCCCGTCCATCGCCCCGTATGTGGAGCGGGTGATAGGAATTGGGACCTTTGGGTATAATTTACTGTACTTCCTGCTGGTGCTTTTCTTCACGTACTTCTACACCGCGGTGACGTGGAATCCCATTGACGTCGCCGAGAACATGAAGAAGTACGGAGGGTTTATCCCCGGCCTGCGGCCGGGCAAGCCGACCGCCCAGTACCTGGACCGGGTCCTCAGCCGCCTGACGCTGGCCGGCGCCCTGTTTCTGGGTGCCATCGCCGTCATGCCCTACGTGATGGCGGCCATCACCCGGATGCCTACCTCGTTTCTGTACTTTGGGGGTACCGGCCTGCTGATCGTCGTCGGCGTCGCCCTGGACACGATGAAGCAGATAGAGGCGCAGCTCTTGATGCGCCACTATGAGGGCTTCCTCAAGTAGCGATCCCGGTCCGGATGGAGGCGATGACGTGCGGCTGGTCATGCTGGGGCTGCCCGGAGCGGGCAAGGGAACGCAAGGAGAGCTTTTGGCCCAGCGCCTGGGCATCCCGCGCATCTCGACGGGGGACATGTTCCGGGCGGCCCTGAAGTCGGACACTGAACTGGGCCGCAGGGTGAAGGCGTACGTGGAGCGGGGGGAGCTGGTGCCGGACCATCTGACCGTCGCCCTGGTGGAGGAGCGGCTGGCCCAGCCCGACGCCCGGTCGGGTTTTGTGTTGGATGGGTTCCCGCGGACGGTGCCGCAGGCCCAGGCCCTGGACGAGAAGCTCTTGGCAGCGGGGCGGCCGCTGCACGCGGCGATTTACATTAACGTGCCGCAAGAGGTGGCCATCCGGCGCATTGCGAGCCGCCGGGTATGCTCGCAATGCGGGGCGACGTACAGCCAGGATCAGGTGGCCGAGGCGGGCGTCTGCCCAGCCTGCGGCGGACCCCTAGTGCAGCGCCCGGACGACTCCGAAGAGACAGCGCGGCACCGGCTGCAGGTGTACTTGGCTCAGACCCATCCCGTGGTGGAGTACTACCGGCGGGCGGGGATACTGGTGGAGGTCGACGGCCAGCAGGCCATCCCGGATGTGCTGGCCGACATCCTGGCCGCCTTGAGCGCGCACCGGCAGGACGTGGAGGCGGGCGGCGGCCGATGATCGTCTTAAAGAGCGAGGCCGAGATCGCCCTGCTGCGGCAGGCCTGCCGGGTGGTGGCCCAGGCCCACGACATGCTGCGGGAGCGGCTGCGGCCGGGGGTGACGACCGGGCAGATCGACGCCTGGGTGGAAGAATTCCTGCTGCGCCACGGGGCGCGGCCGGCGTTCAAGGGGTACCGGGGCTACCCGGCCAGCTGCTGTACCAGCGTCAACGATGAGGTCGTGCACGGCATCCCGGGAAACCGGGTGCTGCATGAGGGCGACATCATCGCGATAGATATCGGTGCCTTTGTCGACGGCTTTTGCGGCGACATGGCGTGGACCTACGGCATTGGGTCCGTGTCCGAGCTCGCGCAAAAGCTCATGCGCGTCACCGAAGAGGCACTTTATAAAGGGATCGAGCAGGCCGTCGTCGGCCGCCGCCTGTCGGACATCGGCCATGCGATCCAGCAGCATGTGGAGGCGGCCGGTTTTTCGGTGGTACGGGACTTCGTCGGTCACGGCATCGGGCGGGAGATGCACGAGGCGCCCCAGATCCCCAACTACGGACCGCCGGGGAGGGGCGTGCGGCTCAAGGAAGGCATGACGCTGGCCATTGAGCCGATGGTCAACGCCGGCGACTGGCGGGTACGGGTCCTGGAGGACAACTGGACAGTGGTGACCGCCGACGGCAGCCTGTCGGCTCACTTCGAACACACCGTCGCCGTCCGGCCGGGGCAGGCGGAGATCCTGACACTGCTCTAAGCCCTGGCGGCGGGGCCTGGTGAAGGGGTTTGAGCATGCGGTTGGAACCGGGCAGGGTGGTGTCATCCCGGGCGGGCAGAGACCGCGGCAAGCTCTATGTGGTATACAGGGTATTGGACGACGGCTTCGTCCTGGTCGTCGATGGCGACAAGCGGACGGTGGCCCGCCCCAAGCGAAAAAACCCGCGCCATCTGGTGGCTCACCCCGTTGTAGCGGGAGGGCTGGGGGACCGGTGGGCCCGGGGCGAGACGGTGAAGGACGCGGAAGTGCGGGCCGCCCTGGCGGCCATCGCGGCGAAGCTGGAGGAGGCGGGCTGAGCCGATGGGCAAAGAGGACGTCATTGAGATGGAAGGCACCGTCATTGAGCCGTTGCCCAACGCGATGTTCCGGGTCGAGCTGGACAACGGCCACAAGGTGCTCTGCCATATCTCGGGCAAGATGCGCATGCACTTTATCCGCATCCTGCCCGGCGACCGGGTGACCGTGGAGCTGTCTCCCTACGACTTGACGCGCGGGCGGATTACGTATCGGAAGCGGTGAGGAGGCGAGGCCCAATGAAGGTGCGGCCGTCGGTGAAGAAGATGTGCGAGAAGTGCAAGATCATCCGCCGTCACGGGCGTGTGATGGTGATCTGCGAAAACCCCAAGCACAAGCAGAAGCAGGGGTAGGAGGTGAGGGCTCGTGGCACGCATTGCCGGCGTTGACTTGCCCCGCGACAAGCGGGTTGTCATTGCGTTGACGTACATTTACGGCATCGGGCGTAGCCGGGCGGAGACGATCGTCAAGTCAACGGGCATTAATCCCGACACGCGGGTGCGGGACTTGACTGAGGAAGAGATCAACCGCCTGCGGGAGTTCATCGACAAGAACTACACCGTGGAAGGCGACCTGCGGCGGGAAGTGCAGAACAACATCAAGCGGCTGATCGACATCGGCTGCTACAGGGGCCTGCGTCACCGGCGGGGGCTGCCGGTGCGGGGACAGCGGACGCGCACCAACGCGCGCACCCGCAAGGGTCCCCGGCGCACGGTCGGCGGCAAGAAGAAGAAGAGCTGACGTAGGGCCGCTGGGTCGATAGGACCCGGCGAGGCATGAGCAGGAGGAGGCGGTGGCATTGTCGAGGCCTAAGCGGGGCGCACGGTCGCGGCGGCGGGAACGAAAGAATGTTCCCAGCGGCGTGGCCCATATTAAGTCGACGTTTAACAACACGATCGTGACCATCACCGACAAGCAGGGGAACGTGATCTCCTGGGCCAGCGCAGGGGTCGCGGGCTTCAAGGGCTCCCGCAAGGGGACGCCTTACGCCGCTGGCCAGGCGGCGGAGGCGGCAGCCAGGGCGGCCATGGAGCACGGCATGCGGGAAGTGGAGGTCTGGGTTAAGGGTCCCGGTGCCGGCCGGGAGGCGGCCATCCGGTCGCTGCAGGCCGCGGGGCTCGAGGTGAGCCTGATCAAGGACGTCACTCCCATTCCCCACAACGGGTGCCGGCCGCCCAAGCGCCGGCGCGTCTAGTGCGGGTTTGGCCTACGGCGCCGCGGGCTTGGGAACCCGCAAGGAGGGTGAAGCGATGCTGGAGATCGAGAAGCCGCGCATTGAAACGGTGGAGGCCACCAATACGTACGGCAAGTTTGTGGTCGAGCCGCTGGAGCGCGGTTACGGGATCACGTTGGGCAACTCGTTGCGGCGGGTTTTGCTGTCGTCCCTGCCCGGGGCGGCAGTGACGTCGGTACGCATCGACGGTGTGCTGCACGAGTTTTCGACCATCCCTGGCGTGGTCGAGGACACCGTCGACATCATTTTGAACCTGAAGCGGCTGCTTCTGAAGCTGCATTCGGACGGTCCCGTCACCATGCGCCTGGATGTGGAGGGCGAGGGCGAGGTGACCGCGGCGGCCATTGAGCACCCGTCCGACGTGGAGATCCTCAACCCGGACCTGCACATCTGCACGCTGGACAAGGGCGGCCGCATCTCCATGGAAATGACCGTGGAGAAGGGGCGCGGCTGGGTGCCGGCCGAGCGCAACAAGAAGCCCGACCAGCCCATCGGCGTCATCGCTGTCGACTCGATCTTCTCGCCGGTGCAGAAGGTCAACTACCAGGTGCACGACACACGGGTCGGCCAGGTGACCGACTACGATCAGCTGGTGCTCGAGGTGTGGACCGACGGCAGTGTCCGGCCCGAGGAGGCCGTGAGCCTGGCGGCCAAGATCCTCATTGAGCACCTGCGCCTGTTCGCCAACCTGACGGATACGGCCGACGACATCGAGATCCTGGCGCGCAAGGACGAGGGGCCCAAGGATCGGATCCTGTCCATGACCATCGACGAGCTGGAGCTGTCGGTGCGCTCCTACAACTGCCTCAAGCGGGCCGGGATCAACACCGTTGAGGAGCTGATCCGCAAGACGGAGGCGGACATGCTCAAGGTGCGCAACTTGGGCAAGAAGTCGCTGCAGGAAGTCAAGGAAAAGCTGGCGGCGCTGGGCTTGTCGCTGCGCCAGCCCGACGAGTGAGAGGAGGGAGTCTGGCATGAAGCTGCAGAAGTTGGGCCGCACCAGCGGCCACCGCCGCGCCCTCCTGCGCCACCTGGCCACCGCCGTGATCGCCAAGGGCCGTATCACCACCACCGAGGCCAAAGCCAGGGCCGTGCGGCCGGTGGTCGAGAAGATGATCACCCTGGGCAAGCGGGGCGACCTGCACGCCCGCCGGCAGGCGGCGGCGTTCCTGATGGACAAGAGCGTGGTCAAGAAGCTCTTCGATGAGATCGCGCCCCGGTATGCGGAGCGGCAGGGGGGCTATACCCGCATCGTGAAGATCGGCCCTCGCCGGGGCGACGCGGCGCCCATGTCCATCATCGAATTGGTGTGAGGCCAAATCCACCCGCTTATTGAGTTTGCAGGCGCCGGCTACACCTACCCCGAAACCGGGGTGCGGGCGGTAGCCGGCGTCGACGTCACGATCCACCAGGGCGAATTTGTCGCCCTTGTCGGGGCCAACGGTTCGGGCAAATCCACGTTGGCCCGTTTGTCTAACGGGCTGCTCTTGCCCACCGAGGGCACGGTGCGGGTGGCCGGCCAGTCGACCGCGGAAGCCGGGGCGCTGTGGGAGATACGCCGCCGGGTCGGCATAGTGTGGCAGGACCCAGACAACCAGTTGGTGGCCGGCACGGTCGAGGAGGATGTGGCCTTTGGCCCGGAAAACCTGGGCTTGCCGCCGGAGGAGATCAGCCGCCGCGTGGAGCGGGCGCTACACCTTGTAGGCTTGCAATCGTTGAGGGAGCGGCCGGTCCACACCCTCTCGGGCGGGCAAAAGCAGCTGGTGGCCATCGCCGGCGTCCTGGCCATGGAGCCGGATGCCGTTATCTTGGACGAAGCCACCGCCATGCTGGATCCCAACAGCCGGCGCCAGGTGCTGGCCATAGCCCAGAGGCTGGCCGTGGAGCAGCGCGTCGCCGTCGTGATGATCACCCACCACATGGACGAGGCGGCGGTGGCAGGGCGAGTGATCGCGCTGGCCGGGGGGCGCGTCGTGTTTGACGGGCCGCCTGCGGGGCTTCTGGCCGACACGGCGCTCTTGCAGCGGATTGGGCTGGACGTGCCGCCTCTGGTGCTTATCGCCCGGAGGCTCAGGGAGGCCGGGGTGGACGTCCCGCTGGTGTGCCCGCAGGTTGAGAACCTGGCGGATCACCTATGCCGATTGTCGTGAAGGATTTGCACTACACGTTCAATCCCGGTACGCCGTGGGCTGTCCAGGCCCTGCGCGGGGTCAGCCTCACCATCGGCGACGGGGAGTTTGTCGGCCTGGTGGGCCCGATCGGCGCAGGCAAGTCGACGCTGGTCCAGCATCTTAACGGGTTGCTCGTGCCGCCGCCGGGAAAGGTGTGGGTGGACGGCGTCGACGTGGGCGCACAAGGGCGGAGCCTCCTTGCCGTCCGCCAGCGCGTGGGGCTTGTGTTCCAGTACCCCGAGCACCAACTGTTTGCTGAAACCGTGTTTGCCGACGTGGCCTTTGGCCCGCGCAACCTGGGCCTGTCGGCTGCGGAAGTGGAGGAGCGGGTGCAGGAAGCCCTGGCGCTGGTTGGACTCGATTTCCAAGCTTTCCGCGACCGCTCTCCCTTCACCTTGAGCGGGGGTGAGCAGCGGCGCGTCGCCCTGGCCGGCGTCTTGGCCATGCGTCCCCGCTACCTGATCCTGGATGAGCCGACCGCGGGCCTTGATCCCGCCGGCCGCCGGGAGCTGTTGGCGCTCTTGCTGCGCCTGAACCGGGAAAAGGGTGTGGCGGTGGTCCTGGTCACGCACCATCTTGAGGACGTGGCCGAACTGGCCCAGCAGGTGGTGGTGATGGCCCAAGGCCGCGTGGCCGCAGCCGGGCCGACGTCCCAGGTGCTGGGAGCCGGCCAGCGGGCGGCGTTGAGGGCGCTAGGGCTCGATGTGCCGGTGGCGGCTCAGCTGGTGGACGAGCTTAACCGCCGGGGATGGCAATTGCCCCTCGACTTGGTGCGGACGGCGGACGTGGTGGCGGCCGTCGCCGCCGCCGCCCGGAGCCGGGCAGCGGGGGGCAGCGGCCATGGCGCTTAAGGACGTCACGCTGGGCCAGTATGTGCCCTGCGGGTCGCCTGTGCACCGGACCGAGGCCCGGGTCAAGCTCCTGCTGGGCATTGCTTTTTCGATCGTGCTGTTTGTGGTGGACGAGTGGCAGGGGTACGGCGTGCTGGCGGCCTATGTGGCCGCAGCGATGGCGCTGACCGGGCTGCCAGTCGGGTTTGTCGTCCGGGGCCTGCGGCCGATCCTGTGGCTTGTGGCCCTGACCGTCGCGTTTCACGCGCTGCTGACCCCGGGAACGCCGGTGGTGGGCTTGGGCCCGGTTCAGGTCACGGCCGAGGGGCTGGAAACAGGCGGGCGGCTGGCGGCGCGGCTCGTGTTGCTGGCGGCGGGGGTGTCGCTCGTGACTTTGACCACTTCGCCCGTCGCGATGACCGATGCCTTGGAGTGGCTGCTGGCCCCCGGGCGGCGTGTCGGCGTGCCGAACCAGGAGATCGCGCTGATGATGAGCATCGCCCTGCGCTTCATCCCGACCCTGGCCGGCGAGCTTGACCGGATCATGAAGGCCCAAAAGGCCCGGGGCGCGGACTTCGAAACCGGCGGGCCCATCCGCCGCGTCCGGTCGCTGGTGCCGGTGCTGGTGCCGCTGTTTATGAGCGCGTTCCGGCGGGCCGACGGCCTCGCCCTGGCCTTGGAATCCCGTTGCTGGCGGGGGTCCGCGGGGCGCAGCCGCTGGCGGACGAGGCGGTTGAGGGCTGCGGACTGGGCGGTGCTGGTGGGGTCACTGACGCTTTTTGCAGTCGTGGGATGGCGGTTCCGGTGAGAACCATCCGCTGTGTCGTAGCCTATGACGGCACGGATTTCTTGGGATTCCAGCGCCAGGCCGGCGGGCCCACTGTCCAGGGGGTGCTGGAGGACGCGATCGCCTCGCTGACGGGAGAACAGGTGCGGGTGCTCGGTGCTGGACGCACCGACGCCGGCGTCCACGCCGCCGGGCAGGTGATCGCCTTCCGCACCGGCAGCCGGATCCCTGTGGAGCGGTGGCCCTACGCTCTCAACAGCCGCCTGCCGCCTTCCGTGGTGGTCCAAGAGGCCGCCGAGGCGCCGGAAGGGTTTCATCCCCGGCGGGACGCGGTCGCCAAGGTGTACCAGTACACCATCTGGAACGCGCCGTTTCCGTCCCCCTTCTGGAGCCGCTGGGCGTTGCATGTGCCGCCGCCATTGGACGTCGACGCCATGGCCCGGGCGGCGGCCGTGCTGGTCGGGCGGCACGATTTCGCCGCCTTCCGGGCCGCAGGCAGCACCCCGGTCAAGTCTACGGTGCGTCACCTGATGGAACTGGTGGTGGAGCGCTGCCCGCAGGAGCCCCGGTGCGTGCGCATCGTGGCGCGCGCCGACGGGTTTCTCTACCACATGGTGCGCAATATCGCGGGCACGCTGCTGCTGGTGGGGCAGGGGCGGCGCCCGCCGGAGTGGGTGGCGGAGGTGCTGGCCGGGCGGCGGCGAGAAGCGGCGGGGCCCACGGCGCCGGCCCACGGGCTGTGCCTGGTGCGCGTGGAATACGGTTGACACGGGAAAAGCCCTGTATTAATATCGAGTTTGGCCGCGGCTCTTTCCGGGAAGGAAAGGGACCGCTGCCAGGAAGGAGCTCAAGCCTATGAGTCGGACCTTCATGGCGAAGCCGGGCAGTGTGGAGCGCAAGTGGTACGTCATCGACGCCAAGGGTAAGACCTTGGGCCGGTTGGCGAGCCAGGTGGCGGCGGTGTTGCGGGGCAAGCACAAGCCGCAGTATACGCCCCACGTCGATACGGGCGACTTCGTCATCGTCGTCAACGCGGATAAGGTGCGCCTGACGGGCAAGAAGTGGGACGAAAAGATGTATTACTTCCAGCGGTCCCACCGGCCGGGCGGCTTGCGCGCGTTTACGGCCCGGCAGCTGCACCAGCGGGACGCCACGCGCCTGGTCAAGCTGGCGGTATGGGGCATGTTGCCGCATAACCGGCTAGGCCGCAAGTTGTTTTCCAAGCTCAAGGTCTACGCGGGGCCGGATCATCCCCATGCGGCCCAGCAGCCTGAGGAGTTTCCCCTGCCCGTCGGCTAATGACGGCAACGATTAACCAGGAGTCGTACAGCCAGCGCCCGGACCTGGTGGGGCGCATGCGGAAAGGAGGTGCCCAGGTTGTCCCGACCGGCACCCAGCGTTGATGTTTCCGATTACATGGCGACGGGCCGGCGCAAGACGTCGGTGGCGCGGGTTCGCCTTGTGCCCGGCAGCGGCCGCATCGTCGTCAATAACCGTGAACTCAAGGACTATTTCAGCCGGCCTGTCTTGGAGACGCTAATCCGAGAGCCTTTCCGCGTCACCGGGACGGAAGGCCAGTTTGACGTGTTTGCCAACGTTTCGGGCGGCGGTATCTCAGGACAGGCGGGCGCGCTGCGCCACGGCATCGCCCGCGCTCTCTTGCTGGTCAACGAGGAGTATCGCCGGCCTCTCAAGCAAGCGGGTCTGCTCACGCGCGACCCCCGTATGAAGGAGCGGCGCAAGTACGGCTTGAAGAAGGCTCGCAAGGCGCCGCAGTTCTCCAAGCGGTAAGGACCTCCGGCTGGGCCCGTGCGGCGCTGTGGGCGCCCCTGGGCCCGCCGTGTGGCCACACCCGCTGTGTCGCTGTGGGGTTCGAGGAGAACCGGGATGGCCACCAAGGGAAACAAGGCGAAAGGGCCAAAACAGAGCGCCCGCGCCGCGACGACGCGCCGGACGTGGATCATCGGCGCCGGTGCGGCCTTGGTGCTGCTGGCTGCGGTTCTCTTTTTCGTCTTGGGCGGCCGTGAGCCAGCCGAGGGCTACTACCGGTTCACCAGCCTGGGCGAGGTAAGCCGGCTCATCCAGAGCGGCGAGCCCGTTCTCGTCTATTTCCATTCTCCTACCTGACCGTTCTGCCGCCGTACCTCTCCGGTCCTGGAGAGGCTGAGCCAAGAGCTTGAGGTTCCCATCTACGTGGTGGATGTCAACCGGTACACCTCCGCATGGCAGCAGTACGACATCCGGGCGACGCCCACCGTCGTCCGCTATGAGGGCGGACGGGAGCGGCTGCGCGTCATGGGCGAGCAGCCGGAGTTCGTCTGGCGGCGGCTGCTCTTGGACCAGCGGGCGCTGCTCAGCGGTCGGCAGGCAGGAACCCCGTCCCCGGCCGGGAATTAGTGGCAAGCAAGGTGCGCGCCACATCGTAGGCGCGGGGAGGGGAGCCGATGAGCCGTCCGGTTTCGTTGGGGTTGAGCCTGCGCTACGGCGCCGGCTACGCGGGCATCGCGATCGTAACCCAGACGGTGCTCGTGTGGCTGGCGTATTTTTATGCGCCGCCGGCAGAGGCGGGCTTGCCGTCGCTGTTGCCCATCGCCTCAGTGGGCGCGGCGATGCTGGTCGGCCGCGCCGTGGACGCCGTTTCGGATCC
>PKQR01000204.1 GCA_017578085.1 Bacillota bacterium | reverse complement strand
TTGAAGCGGTGGCGGATGCGCTGGATCAGGCTGCTCAAGATACGCCGCTTGTCCTTTAAGGAATCGCTCTCCCGGATGAACAGCTCCAGGCGCACCACGCCGACGATCATCGCCCATCACGGGCGACCTGTTCCATCCGGAAGAACTCCAGGACATCTCCTTCCTTGAGGTCGTTGAACTTCTCGAGCCCAATGCCGCATTCGTAGCCTTCCGCCACCTCGCGCACGTCGTCCTTAAACCGCTTCAACGAGCTGATAGCCCCTTCGTGGACCACGGTGCCGTCGCGGATGACCCGCACCGACGCGCCCCGGACGACCTTGCCCTCGGTGACGTAGCAGCCGGCCACTGTGCCGACATTGGGCACCCGGAACAGGGCCCGCACTTCGGCCCGACCCAGCACCACCTCGCGGTACTCCGGTTCCAGCATGCCCTCCAGGGCCTTCTTCATTTCCTCGATGGCGTCGTAAATCACCCGGTAAGTCCGGATGTCCACGTTCTCCTGCTCGGCAACCTTGCGGGCCGTCGCGTCGGGGCGCACGTTGAAACCGATGATGATGGCGTTGGCCGCCGCGGCCAGGTCAACGTCGGTCTTGGTAATGCCGCCCACGGCCGCATGGATGACGTTGAGGCGCACATCCGGCCTGCTCAGCTTTTCCAAGGCGCCCCGCAGCGCCTCCACCGAGCCTTGGACGTCAGCCTTGATGATGATATTGAGCTCGGGCAGCTGACCAGCCTTGACCTGCTCGAAGAGCTGATCCAGGTTGGCCCGCACCGGCCGTTGCATCTCCTGTTGCCGCATTTCCTCACGCCGGCGCGCGGCGATTTCCCTGGCCAGCCGCTCGTCGGCCACGACCACCAGTTCATCGCCGGCCATGGGCACATCGTCCAGTCCCAGGACGGACACAGGCGTGGCGGGCCCGGCTTCCGCGATCGGCCGCCCGCGGTCGTCCAGCATGGCCCGTACCTTGCCGGCCGTGTGGCCGGCCACCACCGCGTCGCCCAGCCGCAGGGTGCCCTTCTTCACCAGTACCGTGCACACGGGGCCGCGGCCTTTGTCCAGCTCGGCCTCGATGATGACGCCCCTGGCCGGGCGATCCGGATTGGCCTTCAGCTCCCGCAGCTCCGCCACGAGCAGGATCATCTCAAGCAGATCGTCCAGGCCCTGCCGCCGCAAGGCCGAGACAGGCACCACAACGGTGTCTCCGCCCCACTCCTCAGGGATAAGGCCCTGGTCCGCCAGTTGCTGCTTGACCCGGTCGGGATTGGCGTCGGGCTTGTCGATCTTGTTGAGGGCCACGATGATGGGCACATCGGCCGCCCGGGCGTGGTTGATGGCCTCAATGGTCTGGGGCATGACGCCGTCGTCGGCGGCGACCACGAGCACGGCGATGTCCGTCACCTGCGCGCCCCGGGCACGCATAGCCGTGAACGCTTCGTGGCCGGGCGTGTCCAGGAAGGTGATCTTCTTCCCGTTCCACTCCACCTGGTAGGCGCCGATGTGCTGGGTGATGCCGCCGGCCTCGGTCGCGGCGACCCGGGTTTCCCGGATGGCGTCCAAGAGCGTCGTCTTGCCGTGGTCGACGTGGCCCATGATGGTCACCACGGGCGGGATGGGCTTGAGCGTCTCCGGCGGATCCTCCTGGTCCACCAGCGCGTCGGCCAGGGGATCGTGCGGCTTCACCACTTCGAAGCCAAGCCGCGTGGCGATCTTGGCCGCGGTCTCAAAGTCAATGCTATGGTTGACCGTCACCATCATGCCCTGGTTGAACAAGTACTTGACGATGGCGGCCGCCTGGACGCCCACCTTGCCGGCCAATTCCTTAATGGGGATGCTTTCCGGCAGCTCCAGCTTGCCGCGGGAACCCGGCTCAGGCGCCTGGCGCTGGCCCCGCTGGGCCATGGGCTGGCCTTTGCCCCCGGGCTTGCCGCCGGGCGCAGCGCCCCGCTGGGAGCGGGGGTCGGCCTTCGCCTGGGACTGGCCGCTCGTGGCCGGACGAGCCGCCTGCCGCTGGGCCGGCTGCGCCGCCGCCTGGGGCGCCTGCCGCCGTTCATCGGCCGCTGGCCGAGCGGGCTCGGCTTGGGCCCGCTGTCCGCGCGCTTGGGGCCCCGGGGCCGGTTGTGCCGGCTTGGATGCTTGGCCCGTGGACGCCGGCTTGGATGCCTGGCCCGTTGCCGCCGGCTTCGCGGCCTGCGCCGGCTGCGCCGGCTTGGCCTGGGGCGTGCTCCCAGCAGACGCTGTCGCCGCCGTTTGAGCCGCGGCTTGCGGCCGCGACGGGTTACCCGCGCCGTTGGCCGCGCCGCCCGCGGCCTGGCCACCGCCGAAGCGCCGCAAGACGCGGGCCACGTACTCGTCCTCCACCGTGCTCATATGGTTCTTCACATCCTGGCCGAGGGAGGCCAGGAAGTCCACGATCTCCTTGCTGTCAACGCCCAGATCCCGCGCCAGCTCGTAGACGCGCACTTTAGCCATCGACCACATCACCTCAACTCGTTTCGCCTTCGCCGATGGCCTCCTTGAGGAGGCGGGCGAAGTGCGGATCGCAGACCGCGACCACCGCCCGCGGCCGCTGGCCCAGCCAGCTGCCGAAAGCGGCTTTGCGGCCCCAATGTATCCACGGCACCCCCGCGGCAGAACAAAGGTGCTGGAAGCGGCGTACCGTCGCCGCGCCCGCGTCAAGCGCCACAAGGACCAGCACGGCCCGGCCTTGGCGCAGGGCCCGTTCCACCGCGCCGTCGCCCGAAACCAGCCGGCCTGCCGCCTGGGCAAACCCCAGCACCGACGCGGGGTTCATGGCGCAGGCGCCGCCAGCATCTCAGCCAGGCGCTGCCGCACTTCATCAGGCACCGGATGCTGCAGGGCGCGCTCGAGCCGCCG
>PKQR01000070.1 GCA_017578085.1 Bacillota bacterium | reverse complement strand
TGAACGGCGTCCGCAAACATGGTATACTGGAACCCGACGTGCCCGACCGTGTGCGGGCGCGTCCTGGCTTGCTTCGGAAAAAGAGGTGACTGCCCGCTATGCTCGGGCTGCTCAAGCGCCTGTTTGATAGCAGCGAAAAAGAACTGCAGCGCCTGCGGGAGATCGTCGTCAAGATCAACGAGTACGAGCCGGAGATGGCGCGCCTGTCGGACGCGGACCTGCGGGCCAAGACCGGCGAGTTCCGCCAGCGCCTTGAAAACGGCGCGACGCTGGACGACCTTTTGCCCGAAGCCTTTGCCGTAGTGCGGGAAGCGGCCAAGCGCACCCTCGGCATGCGCCACTTCGATGTGCAGCTCATGGGCGGCATCGTGCTCCACCAGGGCCGCATCGCCGAGATGAAGACCGGCGAAGGCAAGACGCTGGTGGCGACGCTGCCCATCTACCTCAATGCCTTGACGGGCAAAGGCGTCCACCTGGTGACGGTCAACGACTACCTGGCCCGCCGCGACGCGGAGTGGATGGGACCCATCTACAAGTTCCTCGGGATGTCCGTCGGCGTCATCGTCCACGGCAAGGACTTCGCCGAGCGGCGCCGGGCGTACGCGGCCGACATCACCTACGGCACCAACAACGAATTCGGTTTCGACTACTTGCGGGACAACATGGTGCGGCACCGGGACCACATGGTCCAGCGGGAGCTCAACTACGCCATCATCGACGAGGTGGACAGCATCCTCATCGACGAGGCCCGCACGCCGCTCATCATCTCCGGTCCCGCCGAGCAGTCCACGGATCACTACTACCGCTTCGCGCGTCTCGTGCCCAAGCTGCGCCGGGACGTGCACTACACGGTGGACGAGAAGGCCCGCACGGTGGCCCTCACCGACGAGGGCGTCGCCAAGGTGGAAGAGCTCCTCGGGATCGACAACCTCAACGATGACGCCAACTTCCACCTGTACCACTACCTGATCCAGGCCCTCAAGGCCCATACCCTGTTCCAGCGGGACCGGGACTACGTGGTCAAGGACGGCCAGGTGATCATCGTCGACGAGTTTACGGGGCGGCTCATGTTTGGCCGCCGCTACAGCGACGGGCTGCACCAGGCCATCGAGGCCAAAGAGGGCCTCAAGATCGAGCGGGAAACCCAGACGCTGGCCACCATCACGTTCCAGAACTACTTCCGCATGTACAAGAAGCTGGCGGGCATGACCGGCACCGCCAAGACGGAAGAGGAAGAGTTCCGCAGCATCTACGGCATGGACGTGGTGGAGATCCCGACCAACAAGCCCATGATCCGGGTCGACTACCCCGACCTGGTGTTCAAGACTGAGGCGGCCAAGTTCCGGGCGGTGGTGGACGAGATCGAGCAGTGCTGGCGGCGGGGCCAGCCGGTGCTGGTGGGCACCGTTTCCATCGAGAAGTCCGAGCGGCTGAGCGCCATGCTCAAGCAGCGGGGCATCCCGCACCAGGTGCTCAACGCCAAGTACCACGAAAAGGAAGCGGAGATCATCGCCCAGGCCGGCAAGAAGGGCGCCGTCACCATCGCCACCAACATGGCCGGCCGCGGCACCGACATCATCCTGGGCGGAAACCCGGAGTTCAAGGCCCGGGAGGAGATGCGCAAGCGGGGCTACAGCGACGAGGAGATCGCCGTGGCGGCGGAGCCGTACGGCAACGATGCCGAGCTGCCGCCGCGCCTGGCCGAGGCCCGGCAAGTGTACCGGCAGATCCTGGAAGAGACGCGCAAGGCCATGGCCGCGGAGCACGATGAGGTGGTGGCCCTGGGCGGCCTGCACGTCATCGGCACCGAGCGGCATGAGAGCCGGCGCATCGACAACCAGCTGCGGGGGCGCGCGGGGCGGCAAGGCGACCCGGGTTCGTCGCGTTTCTACGTGTCCCTGGAAGACGACTTGATGCGCCTGTTCGGCTCCGAGCGCATCTCGGCCCTCATGGAGCGGCTGGGTTGGCAGGACGACCAGCCCATCGAGCACCCGCAGGTGAGCCGGGCCATCGAGAACGCCCAAAAGAAGGTGGAGGCCCGCAACTTTGAGTTGCGCAAGCAGGTGCTGCAGTTCGACGACGTCATGAACAAGCAGCGCGAAGTCATCTACGAGCAGCGCCGCAAGGTTCTGCTGGGCGAAAACCTGCGGGAAAACATCATCGAGATGCTGCGCCGGCTCGTGGGCGAGTACATGGACACGTACTGCAACGAGAAGGTGCATGCGGACGAGTGGGATTTGCCTGCCCTCTGCGAGCGGGTGCAGGAGCTGGCCAACCGGCATGTGGCCATCGCTCCCGAGGAGCTTGAGGGGCTGGACCGCGACACGGTGCGGCGCCGGCTTGAGGACGCGATCATCGCTGCCTACGAAGCCCGGGAGCGGGAGATCGGCCCCGAGCTCATGCGGGAGGTGGAGCGCCACTTCCTGCTGCGCTTCATCGATATGAAGTGGGTGGAGCACCTGCGGGCCATGGACGACCTGCGGGAAGGCATCGGCCTGCGGGCGTACGGCCAAAAGAACCCGCTGCTCGAGTACCAGTTTGAGGCCTACGAGATGTTCCAAAACATGCTGCGCTCCGTGCAGGAGGATACGGTCCACGCCCTCTTCCGGGTGCGGGTGCAGGTGGAGGCCCCGCCCCAACGGGAGCAGCGGGAAGATCTCCTGTCCCGGGCCGCCTATCACGGCGCGGGCGGGCAGGCGGTCCAGCGCACGGCCCCCCGGCGCGTCGAGGCCAAGGTGGGGCGCAACGACCCGTGCCCCTGCGGCAGCGGGAAGAAGTACAAGAAGTGCTGCGGCGCCAATGCCAGCTAAACGGCCGGGGTTTGCCCGGTTTCGGCGCCGTTGGTTTAAGTTGAGGAGGTCAGGGTTGTGACAACGGTTTACGTGGGCGAGATCCGGGAGAAATTGAAGGATCTGGGCCGGCGGATCCGCGAAATGGGGGTCTACCTTTGAGGTAGACAAAAAGCGCGCCGAGGCGGCCAAGCTCGAGGAGCAAATGGCCGCGGCGGACTTTTGGAGCGACCCCGAAACGGCCCGCCAGGTTGTTAAGCAACAGAAGAGCTTAAAGCGCGACGTCGAGCAGTGGGAAAAGGTGCACCGCCAGTGGGAAGACCTGGAGGTCCTCGTCGAACTGGCGGTGGAGGAAGACGACGAGCAGTCCCTGCAGGAGGCCGCCGAACAGCTGCGGCAGCTGGAGCGGGCCGTGGAGCGCCTGGAGCTCTCGACGCTGCTCAACGGCGAGTATGACCACGCGGATGCCATCTTGAGCGTCCACGCGGGTGCGGGCGGCACCGAGGCCATGGACTGGGCGCAGATGCTCATGCGCATGTACACCCGCTGGGCCGAGGAGAAGGGCTACCAGGTCGAGATCCTCGACATCCTGCCCGGCGAAGAGGCGGGCATCAAGTCGGTCAGCCTGTCCATCAAGGGCGATTTGGCCTACGGGTATCTCAAGGCCGAGCAGGGGGTGCACCGCCTGGTGCGCATTTCGCCGTTCGACGCGTCGGGCCGCCGCCACACGTCGTTTGCGTCGGTTTCCGTGGAACCCGACGTGGAAGAGGACGGCGAGATCGTCATCGACCCCAACGACCTGCGCATCGACACGTTCCGGGCCAGCGGCGCGGGTGGCCAGCACGTCAACAAGACCGAATCGGCGGTGCGCATCACCCACATTCCCACCGGCATCGTGGTGACGTGCCAGAGCGAGCGGTCGCAGCACGCCAACCGCGACCGGGCCATGCGCATGTTGCGGGCGCGCCTTTTGCAGCGGCGGCTGGAGGAGCAGCAAAAGAAAATGGAGGAGCTCCGCGGCCAGCAAGGGGAGATCGCGTGGGGCAACCAGATCCGGTCCTACGTGTTCACCCCTTATACGCTGGTCAAAGACCACCGCACGGGCGCGGAAACCAGCAACGTGAACGCCGTCATGGACGGCGAGATCGACATGTTCATCGAAGCTTACCTGCGCCGGAAGCAGTCGTGACGGGGCTGACAGGATGCGCGCGCTGCTGAATGGGCTCCTCGCGGTTATCGTGGCCTTGCTGGCCGGCACCGAGGCACTGTTGCCGCCGTTTCTCGCGGCGCGCGTCGCCGACGGGCTCGCGGCGTCCACCGGTTCCGCTGCGGTGGAGGTGCAGATGCGGAGCTTCCCGGCCTACCGGATGCTGGCCGGGGACGTAGACCGGATGACGGTCACGCTGTCGGGCGTGAAAGTGGACGGCCTCGCCGTGGAGTCCCTGCGGCTGGAAGCCGCCGGGGTGCATTTGGATGTGGCGGGCCTGCTGCGCGGCCGATTAAGGGGCCAAGGCTGGCCGTTGACGGGCCAGGGCGCCGCGACGGTGGAGGCGGTCGTCACGGAAGCGGCCCTGGAGGAATGGGCGCGGGCGCAGCTGCCGGCGCAGGTGGACGTGCAGGTCGACGTCGGCGCCGACGGCGTGGAACTCCGCGGGCGCACCACCGTACTGGGGATTGCCATGAACGTGGCTGTCCAAGGCAGGGTGGAACCCAGCGACGACGGCAGGCGGCTCCTGTTTGTGCCGGAGACGGTCATCGTCGGCGGACAGGCCTTGGCGGACTGGGTCGCGCAAGGGATCCGGGAGATGTACACGGCGGCGGTGGATTTGAACGCCGCGCCCGTGCCGTTGGTTGTGGAGGAGGTCCGGCACCAGGCCGGCCGCCTCGTGATCGCCGGGCGGACGCGCAGCGAAGGATAAGGAGGGGCCCCTGTGGGGCGGCGCTGGTGGCTGTGGGCGATCATCGGGATGGCGCTCCTCGCCTGTGGGCCGGCGTTGGGCGAGCGGGCCGCCTTGGAGCGGGCCGATCGCACCGTGGAGCTGGTGCTGGATCTGGAGCGCCTACGGGCCTTGAGCGAGCAGACGGGGGCGCCCATCCCGGAAATCCTGGCTCGCTGGCGGGAGTTGGGCGTCACGGCGCTGGCCGCTGAGGACTTTGAGGGTGCGCGCCTCGCGGCCGAGGCGGGGCTGCGCGTCGCCCCCCGGAACCTGTACGTGGCCCTGCTGGCCGGCGTTTACGGCTGGGAAACCGGGCCGGTGATTTTCTCCGGCAACCAGGTGGGCGGCTACCCGAACCGCCTGACGTCCACTGCGGCGCTGATGGAGGCGCTGGGTGCGCCCCTGGGGCTGATTGAGTTCGCCAACCAGAGCGGGGCGCCGCAGCTGGCGAGGCTTCTGAACTACCGGGCCGTGCGGGTCCACTCCATCACGGTGGAGGAGCTCGCGCGGCTCAGCGACCGGGACGCCGCCGCCCGCTATGCCCGGGCCGCCCGGGAGCGCAACGCCCGCGCGCTGTACATCCGCCCGCTGGTGCGGGGGCCCGTTGAAGCGATGTTGGCCCGCAACGAGGCGTATTTGACCGGCATCGTCACGCGGCTGGAGGCTGCGGGCCTTGCCCCGGGACCGGCCCAGCCCAAGCCGGTCTGGTCGACGCGCCTTGTGGTGCCCGCGGCTGCGGCGCTGGCGGCCGCCGCGGGGGCAATGTTGCTCTTGGCACGCCTATGGACTGTGCCGTGGTGGCTGGCAGCCCTCGGGGTGCTCGCAGCGGGCGGGTTCGTTTACGGGCTCGGGCGGATGGGATACACCGTCCTGTCCCGGCAAGTGGCGGCATTAGCGGTTGCCCTCGTTTTTCCCGCCGTGGCGGTCGTGACCGCCACCGAAGCTGCGGACCGGCGCCGGGCCGCAGCGGGGTTGGGACTCGCCCTCCTGCAGTTTGTCGGGGTGACGCTGGCCGGTGCCGCGTTGGTCGCGGCGTCGCTCGGGGATAGCCGGTTTCTGTTGCAACTGGAGCAGTTTCGTGGCGTGAAGCTGGCTCACGTAGCACCGCTCCTCATCGTGGCCCTCTTTTGGCTCGCGGATCAGTACAAGGGTTCTTGGTGGCAATGGCTCGACGCCCCCGTCCGGATCCGGCACGTCCTTGTGGGCGGCGTCGTGCTCCTTTTGGCCTACGTGTATGTGGGGCGGACGGGCAACGACCTGGTGGCCGTCCTGGATGTGGAGCGCGCGCTGCGGCTGGTGCTGGAGGACGCGCTGGAGGTGCGGCCCCGGACCAAGGAGTTTTTGTTGGGCTACCCGGCGCTGCTGGTCGGCTTTGGCTTATGGACCGCGGGGCGGCGGCCAGTGGCCTGGCCGTTTTTGGTGGCGGGCACCATCGCTTCCATTTCTGTAATCAACACCTTTGCCCATGCCCACTCGCCCCTAATGGTAAGCGCGGTCCGCAGCGCATACGGGTTCGCAGCGGGTTTGGCAGTGTCCGTGCTGGCCGCCGCCGCCGTCGCGGTGTTGCGCCGTACCCCGCCGGTGCAGCGGTGGCTGGCAACCTTGGGCAGCAGGGCGTGGCCGCCGGCCGGCCGGGCACCGCAGGGCAGCCGGGCATCGGGTCCCAGCCGGACGCCGGGGACCAGCCGGGGGCCGGGGGCTTGACCCGGATGAGGGTCATCGGCGGCTTGGCCGGGATCGGGTCATTATGAAGGTCACTCCATGAAGGTCGTCATTTCCGGATATTACGGCTTCGACAACGCAGGGGACGAGGCAGTTCTGGCCGCCATCCTGGCCGGCCTGCGGCGGGAGTGCCCGACGGTGCACCCCGTGGTGCTTTCGGGAAACCCGGCGCGAACGGCGGCGCGCCACGGGGTGGAGGCCGTCCCGCGCCTCTCGCTGGCGGCGGTGCGCAGGGCCTTGCGGGAGGCGGACCTCTTTGTCAGCGGCGGCGGCACCCTGTTGCAGGACCTGACCGGCTGGGGCAGTGTGCCCTACTACGGCGGGCTGATGCTTTTGGCCCACCGCCTCGGTGTGCCGGTCTTTGCCTGGGCCCAAGGGATTGGCCCGCTGCGGCGCCCCGCCTTGCGCCGCATGGCCGGCCGGGCCCTGGCGGCGGCGGTGGAGGTGACGGTGCGCGACCAGGCGTCGGCCGCCCTCGCCCGGGAATTGGGCGTTGATCCCCGCCGGATCCACCTGGTCGCCGACCCCGTCTTTGCCCTGGCGGGCCAGGCGCCTGCGGCGGCAGCTTTGGGGAGCGAGGAGCCCCCGGCGGGGGATGGGCTTGCGGAGGCGGCGGCGCGCCTCTTGTCGGCGCTGCCGGACGGGCCGCTGGTGGGTGTGAGCCTGCGTCTCTTGCCGGGCGAGCGACCGGCCACCGTCGAGCAGCGGTTTTTCGCCGACACGGCAACCCGCGATTTGGCGGCATGCCTGGCCCGCTGGGGGGCGCGGGCGCTGCCGCTGCCTTTGCACCCGCCCCAGGATGGCCCGCCCCTTGACCGGCTGGTGGCGGTGCTGGGCCCCCTGGCCGTGCCGTGGCCCGCGGGCGTGGAACCTGCGGATTTGTCTCCCGCCGATTGGCTGGCGCTGTTCCGCCGCTTGGACCTGGTATTGACCATGCGCCTCCATGGCCTCATCTTCGCCGCATGCGCCGGGGTGCCGTTTGTCGCGGTGGGAAGCGATCCCAAGCTCGCCGCCCACGTGGCGGAGCTCGGGCTGCCGCGGGCGCCATTCCTCATTGAGCGCCCAGGGCTGGGTGAGGCGCTGGAGGCGGTCTGGGCGGAGCGCCAGCGCTGGCGGGCGGCCATCGTGGCAGGCGCCCTCCGGCTCCGGGAGCGGGCCCAGGCCACGGCCCGCCGCGCGCTGGCGGTGACGAGGGGGGCGGCGGCGTGAAGCGGGAGCCAGTTCCCCCGGTTTCCGGAGTTGCCCCTGCCGGAGCAGCGCGGCAGCGCCTGTGGGTGCTGGGCACCCCCGTGGACGCGGTGACCATGGCCGGCGCCTTGGCCGCAGCCGAAGCCCTCATCCGCCGCGGGCAGCCGTCGATGGTCGTCACCACCAATCCCGAACTGATCATGCATGCCCAGCGGGACCCGGAGCTGGCCGGGATTCTCGGCCGCGCCGACCTGGTCGTACCCGACGGCATCGGCGTCGTTTGGGCGGCCCGCCTCTTGGGACATCCGGTGCCCGAGCGGGTGCCGGGCGTGGAGTTGACGGAAGGGTTGCTGGCCTTGGCCGCGCAGCGGGGCTACCGGGTATACTTCCTGGGCGCGGCGGAGGGCGTGGCCGACGAGGCGGCCCGGCGCCTGGCCGCGCGGTTTCCCGGGCTCATCGTCGCGGGTACCCACCACGGGTACTTCGGGCCGGAAGACGAGCCCCGCGTTGTGGCCGCGGTGCGGGCGGCCGCGCCGCATATCCTGCTGGTGGCTATGGGTGCACCGCGCCAGGAGCGGTGGATCGCTCGTAACCTGCAGCAGTGCGGCGTACCCTTGAATATGGGCGTCGGCGGGAGCTTCGATGTGTTCGCGGGACGCGTGCGGCGCGCCCCACGGTGGGTGCAGGCGGCGGGGCTGGAGTGGTTGTACCGGCTGGTGAGGCAGCCGTCGCGGGCCCGGCGCATGCTGGCCTTGCCCCGCTTTGCCGTCCGGGTGCTCTTGGACGCCGCCCGCAGGAATTTGCTATAATGGCCTTGCATATTTGAGTGACATGCCGCCAGGCACAAAGTCAGGTGATCCCTTTGTTGAAACGCCGTTTGCGCCTCGCCCTCGCGGTACTGCTGATGGTCAGCCTCGCCGCGGGCGTGCTGCTGGCCCAGCAGCGCACCGAAGACACCGGGCCGGGGCAGCAGGCAAGCCTGGGCACCGTTCTTGAAGTCATCGCCCTGCTGAGTACCTACCATGTAGAGGACGTCGACACCATCTCCCTCGTGCGGGCGTACCTGAAAACCGGCACCATTGAAGGCATGCTGAAGGAGACCATCGAAGACGATTACACCCGCTACATGACGCCGCAGGCCTACAGCCGGTTTCAGGAGGATACGGTGCGCGGCGAGTTCGGCGGCATCGGCATAATGGTCGGGATCCGCAACGAACGGCTGACCATCATCTCTCCCATCGCCGGCACGCCGGGCATGCGGGCGGGCCTGCGGGGCGGCGATCTCATCGTGAAAATCGATGGCCAGCCTACCGAGCACATGTCGCTGGAGGAAGCCGTCTCCCTCATGCGCGGGCCTGAGGGGCAGCGGGTGGTGCTCACGATCCAGCGGGGCGAAGAAGTTTTTGATGTGGAAATCATTCGCGACCGCATTCAAAACGTGAGCGTCCAGCGGTATGAGGTGCTGACGCCCGAGAAGGTGCCGCAGCTGAGCGCACCCGTGGGCTACATCTACCTGAGCAACTTCAACGAGGTGACCGCCCGGCAGTTCGACCGGGCCGCGGCCGAACTGCGGGAGGCGGGCGTGAAGGGGCTGATCTTGGACCTGCGCCACAATCCCGGGGGCCTGTTGACCGCGGCTTTGGAAGTGGCCGACCGGTTCCTGGACAGCGGGCCCATGGTGCACGTGGTGTCCGCCAACGGCGAGCGCCGTACGTACAACGCCTCCCCGGGCACGGCGCTGCCGCCCATGCCCATCGTGGTGCTGGTAAACCAGTTCTCAGCCAGCGCCGCGGAGATCTTGGCGGGCGCCCTGCGGGACAACGGCCTGGCGGTGCTGGTGGGTGAAACCAGCTTCGGAAAGGGCTCCGTGCAGACCGTGGTGCCGTTGCGGGACGGCTCCGGTCTGACCATGACCACCGCCCACTATGAGACGGCCGGCGGGCATTTCATCCATGAAATCGGCATCGTGCCCGACATCGTGGTGAAGATCCCGGAGGAAGAGCTCGAGGAGTTCTACCTGCGACTTGAACAGGAGGAGCTGGATCTCACCGATCCCCAGCTGCAGCGGGCCCTGGAGGTCCTCAACGGGCTGATGCTCGAAGGGCAACAGCGGGCGGCTTGAGGGGAAGCCCATGTTTCCTTGGCGTGAGATCGGCGAGCTCATCCTTCAATCGATACCGGTCTTCCTCCAGCGGAGCGAGCTCTTGCTCCTCCTGGCGGTTGTCCTGCTTTTGGTCCACTGGCAGTATCAGCGGGTGGCCAACATGGAGCGGGCGGTCTACGGGCAACCCCTGACCGACCCGGTGCGCAATACGTGGGTGGCGCTGCTGTATGGCCTCGTAGGGGGGCTGTTGGGCACCGCCGCCTTCGTCTTCCTGGGTATCTCCCTGGTGGACGTGGGCGTGCTGTATCTGTGGATGGTCGCTCTGGTCCTCATGCAGCTGCACCCGCGGTTCATGTGCTTTGCCTACGCGGGCGGGCTGCTCTCCTTGAGCCGCCTGCTGCTTGGCTGGCCGGCCTTGAGCGTGCCGGCGGTCATGGGCCTGGTGGCGGTGCTGCACCTGGTGGAGGCCTTGCTCATCTGGGTGCACGGGCCCGAGGGAGCGACGCCGGTTTACGTGCGCCGGGCCGATGGGCGCACAGTGGCCGGGTACACGCTGCAGAAGTTTTGGCCGCTGCCCTTCATCGCCCTGGTCGGCTTTTTGATGGCCCAGGATGCCTTGATCGACGCGGTGCTCCCCATGCCCGACTGGTGGCCCCTCATTGAGCCCCTGGGCGACGCCCCCGCAGGCCAGACGTACGTGTACATCTTGTTCCCCGTCGTGGCGGCGTTGGGCTACGGCGACATTGCCATCACCCGCCATCCCAAGGAGAAAGCGCGGCGCACCGCGGCGTCGCTGTTGGCGTACAGCGGGGTGCTGCTGCTAATGGCCGTTATCGGCAACCGCAGCGTGATGTGGCAGTGGCTGGCCGCGCTGTTTTCGCCCCTCGGCCATGAGCTAGTGATCTGGCTGGGCCGCCGGTCGGAGGAAGACGGCGAGCCCTTGTTTGCGGCCTCGCAGGGGGCGGTGGTCGTGGGGGTGTTTCCCGATAGCCCTGCCGCGGCAATGGGGTTGCGGCCCGGAGATGTCATCCGGCGGATCAACGGATTCGCCGTTCACAGCAAACAGGATTTGGCCGACATCCTCACCCCGTGGGCGGTGGATGTGACCGTGGAGGTCGAGAACCTGCTCGACGGCACCCGCCGCACGGCCCACTACCCGGGTAAGGTACCGCCTTTGGGCGTCATTTTGGCCCCTTCGCCGACGGATCCGGGTTTCATGGACTTGCGGGACCGGGCCAGCTATGGCTGGCTCTGGCGGCGGTTGATCCGGCGCCTGCGGGGTTGGCGCGAGGCGATTCGCCGTGGACCGTAAACCCGTGCTGGTGCCGCTGCCCGTCGTCGTGTGGCTAGTCCTTTTGGCGGTTGTGACAGGAGCCGCCATCGGCCTGTGGGCCGGCTGGGCCCGTGACGGGGCGACGCCAGCCTTCCTCATGCCTAAGCACCCGTCGCTGAGCCAGTCCAGGGAGGTACAGCCGGAGGACGCGATCCCGGCGATGTCGTCGGCGCGGGCGCCCGCTGTCGTGGGCGAGAGACCGTCGCTCACGCCCCCCGGCAGGGAGCGGGCGGGGGGCGCCGGGGCCGTGCGGTTGCCAGACGGCTCGGCTGGAGGCGACGGTGGTGGCATGTCCG
>PKQR01000203.1 GCA_017578085.1 Bacillota bacterium | reverse complement strand
CGCTGGGGCGGCAGCGGCAGGAACGGCTCGCCAAAGGCCGTGGAGAACGTGGCCTCGGGCGACGTGACGCCCCGCTCGGTGCCCGCCAGCTTGCTGGTGTAGCCCGAGAGGAAATAGTACATGGCCTGCTCGGCGTCAAGCCGCGCGATGGGCGGCAGGACCCCGAAGGCGTCGGCGCTCAGGAAGAAGATGGTGCGCGGGTGGCCCGCCATGCCGCTTTCCACCGCGCCCGGGATGTGGTCGATTGGGTACGCGCCGCGGGTGTTTTCCGTCAAGGACCCGTCGTCGTAGTTGGGCACCCGGGTCACCGGGTCGATGATCACGTTTTCCAGGATGCTGCCGAAGCGCAGCGCGTCCCAGATCTGCGGCTCGTGCTTGCGGGAGAGGCCAATGGTCTTCGCGTAGCAGCCGCCCTCGAAGTTGAACACGCCTTCTTCGGACCAGCCGTGCTCGTCGTCGCCCAAGAGGTTCCGGCCCTCGTCGGAGGAAAGCGTCGTCTTGCCCGTGCCGGACAGGCCGAAGAAAAGGGCCACGTCCCCGCCCGCGCCCACGTTCGCGCCGCAGTGCATGGGCAGCACGCCCCGCTCCGGCAATACGCCGTTCATGACGGTGAACACCGACTTCTTAAGCTCGCCGGCGTAGCAGGTTCCCACGATGAGCACAAGCCGCTTGGAGAAGTCCAGGCCGATGAAGGCCTCCGAGCGCGTCCCGTCCCGCTCCGGCACCGCGTGGAAACCGGGCGCGTAGATCAGCGACCATGTGGCAAATGGCCCTTCCGCAGCCGGCGTGCGCAAGAGCAGGTTGCGGGCGAAGGCGTTGTGCCAGGCGAGCTCCGTCACGACCCGCACGCGGATCTGGTGCTTGGGATTGGCCCCTGCCGCGCCGTCAAAGACGAACAGCTCCTTGCCCCGCAGGTACTCGACCACCCTGGCCAACAGGGCGTCGAACTTTTCCTGCTCCATGGGCTGATTGACCGGTCCCCACGCCACGTTTTGCTCGGACCACGGCTCCCGCACGACGAACTTGTCCTTAGGCGACCGGCCGGTGTACTTGCCGGTTTCAGCTACCAGCGCCCCGTTGGCAGCCAGCTTCCCCTCGCCGCGGCGAATGGCGTGCTCGACCAAAGCCGCGGTCGAAAGGTTGTGGTGCACCGCACCAGCGGCTCGCAAGATCTCGTCGACCGTCATCTGCCCGTCTTGTGCCATATCCGGTTCATCCCTTCGTTTGATGGGCCGTTGGGTGAGCTAAGATGAGCGGCGGTCCAGCGGTGCCGCGTCGTTCCGGCTGCCGGAAGCCGCGCCGCGGCCGCAGCCGCCGACCCGGAGCGGGTCGCGCATTCTGTATACAGCAAGTTTAGACCCTCCCAGGAAGCCCTGTCAAGGTCACCCAGAAGCGGCCGGGTGCGGCGCCGGAGCACTCATAGAGCCCGCTCCAGCACCCGGGGCAGCTCGTCGAGGGTGCAGGTGCGCAGGCTGACGGGGGCGTTTGACTCGAGAGGCGTCAGATCTTTCGTCCCGTGCCCGGTCAAGATGGCCACCACCGTCTCGTCCGGGCGCAAAAGGCCCGACGCCGCCAGTTTCTGCGCGGCGGCCACCGGCGCGGCCGCGTCCGGCTGGGCGAAGACGCCCGCCTCGTGCGCGAGCCGCCAATACGCGGCCATGATCTCCTCGTCGGTCACCGTAACGAAGTGCAAGGGGGCGCCGTTCTTGGCCGCCTGCAAGAGGCGCCGGCCGCTGGGCGGCGAGGGGTTGGCGATGGCTTTGGCGATGGTGCGCGGCTCGCCCCAAGCCGCCGGCGTGTCCGCGCCCTGTTGGTACGCCGTGGCGATGGGCGCGCAGCCGGCCGCCTGCACCCCGATGAGCCGCGGCACCCGCTCGGTGTACCCCAAAGCATGCAGCTCCTTGAACCCTTTCAAAAGGGCCGCCATGTGCCCGCCCGAACTGACGGGCACCACCACCGCGTCCGGCAACTGCCGCCGCAGCTGCTGCCACAGCTCGAGGGCCAGCGTCTTTTGCCCTTCGACCCGGTAGGGGTCGTCCGAATTCACAAACGCGATGCCCAGCTTGGGCCCGAGCTCCAGGCTCAGGTGGTACAACCGGCCGTAGTCCCCCTCGACGCCGATCAACAAGGGGTTGTAGGCCGCGATAGGGGCCAGCTTGGCCCGGGGGATGCTGGCCGAGACCAGCACTACCGCGCGCATGCCGGCCCGGGCGCCGTAGGCCGCCATCGACGACGCCATGTTGCCGGTGGAAACCGTCCCCACCGCCCGGAATCCTAAAGCCCGCGCCCGCTGCACGCCGGCGACCGACCCCCGGTCCTTGAAGGAGCCCGTGGGGTTCGTACCTTCCACCTTCACAAAAAGGCGCGGCAAACCGATGCGCTCACCGATGGTTTCCAGGTGCAAAAGGGGCGTGTTGCCCTCGCCAAGGCTCAGCACCGGCGCGGCCGGCCCCTCCAGCCCGAGCGCCCGCCTGGGCAGGAAATTGGCAAACCGCACCAAAAGCGGCGCCCCGTCCAGTACAGAGCCGCCCCGCGGCGGCCCGACTTCCAACGGCTCCCCGCATTCCGGGCAGCGGGCTTGCCAAAGGCCGCCGTCCACTTCCCGCCGGCAGCCGGTGCACAAGAGATTCTCCACGAAGATTCCCTCCTGCGATTACGCCTTGACCTCCGCCGGCCGCGGCCGCGCCAGTCCCGGGCTGTGTTCGGCCAGGAAGATGCCCAGGTTGCCTAAGAGCGCCGCCACCGTGGCGATCAGGAACACCCACCGGTACGTACCGGTCACGTCAAAGAGCCATCCGGCCAGCCATGGGCCCAAGGCGCCGCCTGACCCGTGGCCAAGGGTCATCGCCCCGAAAATGACGCCGAAATTGGGCCCCGAAAACTTGGCCGCCGCCAGGGACGCCATCACGGCCGACCGGGTCCCGAACCCGAGGCCGAAACA
>PKQR01000069.1 GCA_017578085.1 Bacillota bacterium | reverse complement strand
TCCCGTCGGCCCCGAGCTCCCGGTAGGCCAGCGCCTCTTCGATGGCTCCGCGGGTCGACGCGCTCTCCACGCCCGGAACAACGGGCACGCGCCCGGCGGCTTCCTCCACGACGATGCGCACGATCTCCCTGCGCTGGTCCCGACTGAGGTAAGCAACCTCTCCAGTGCTTCCCAGTGGCGTCAGCCCATGCACTCCCTCGTTGATGAGGTGACGCACGAGCCGCCGCAAAGTCTCTTCCTTAACCGACCCGTCCGTGTCGTTGGGGGATACAAGGTACGGAAACACGCCATGGAAGCCGGGGTAGCTCACGACAGTACCTCCCTCGCTCACGCGCGACCCTCGGGTCCCTGCTTTCGGCCGTCATCGTATATCGGCTTCGGCTCGACGGATTGATCCCTGCTCGCCAGAGCACAGACCAACGCATAGGCCCTCTGCATGCAGGGCTTCATGATCACAATAAGCGGCCGGCGGAAAGGACCACCGGGAGGGAGCTAAGCCGGCTCCGCCGAGGCCTCTCCACCGACCGCATTTTACACCCCGCTTGGCCTCGACCCGACACCAGTTACGGGGTGTTGACAATCTGGAGCCGACTACCGAAGGTCAACGTCCCTCGCGTATCCAGCAGACCATCTATCCAGACACTTATCGTGGCCCGTCCACCGGCAAATGGATCCCTTTCGTCCACGATGAGTCTGAACACCCGCTCCTCTCGGCCATTGACAAGGGCACGACCGCTGATGGTCGCCCAGCCATCGGCCACTTGAAGCTTGCCCAGCTCCACAGCCACGGCTTCAAGGCCACTAACAGAATCCCTGAGGCGCAAGTAGCCCGTGGCGCGGGCGTCGTCGTGCAGTTGCCTGAATGCGAAATCGAAGTGGATGTCGTTCACGAGGAAGCCAGGGTCCGGTACGGTGATCGCGCCCGTCCCGTTAGCCTCCACCCGGTACGGGGGATTCATGGGACGGCTGGGTGCGTTGGGGTGTTTCCGCAAGGCTATGCCTGCCTTAACCCCGGTCAGCGCGCCGTGCTCAAACGCTACCTGACCGTTGACGAGCACGTAATGCACGCCCTCGGCATACTGTTTCGGATTCTCGAAGGTGGCACGATCGATAATGGTTTTCGGATCAAAGATGGTGATGTCCGCCGCCATCCCAACCGCGATGAACCCGCGATCGACCAACCCCAGCATGGTGGCCGGCAACCCCGTCATCTTGCGAATGGCCTCTTGCCAGCTCAAGATGGCTTCTTCCCGAACATAGCGGCCGAGAACACGCGGGAAAGTGCCATAACGTCGGGGGTGCACAGCGTTCGAGTCCGACATTCCCCCGTCTGACGCGATTGCCGCGTACGGGTTGGTCAAAACCACGTGCAGATCTTCTTCCGTGCCGAAGTGATAGATTGCAGACCGGTTCCCTACCTCAAGGATACGCATGACCGCTTCCCCAGGTCGGACGCCGCCCATGGCCTCCATCTCGTCGGCGAGGGTCACCCGCTGCTGGGGGAAGTAGACCCCTTCCGGCGTGCCAACCCGGATCTCGATGAACCGTTCGATCTCCTCGGCGATGCGCTCCCGCAATGCGGGGTTAGCAAAGCGCTCCAGCATGGCACTGCGACCCCCGTCTTGCACCCATGGCGGGACTACCGCTGTCAATGAGGTCGAGCTGCGCGTGTAGGGGTATACCGAAGCGGTCGTGTAGATCCCCTTCGCATTCGCTTGCTTGATGATCCCAACCGCGTCCGCAGACTTACCTGCCAGTGACGGGGACAGGATCTTCATATGGGTAATATCGGGTGTCAGACCCGCTCCGACGCCGATATCCATTGTCTCGGTGATGGCCGCCAGGATACCCACATTCTCGTTTCGCATGTGGGTAGAATACATCGCCCTCCAAGGACGGGCCGCCGCGGAAACCGCCATCCCCTCCTCCGTCGACGAGAAGATGGCAGGGGCGTAGTACAATCCTGACGAGACGCCTAGGGCTCCATCGGCCATGCCGTGGGCGATGAGCCTGCGCATTTCTCCAATTTCGGCGAGGGTCGCACGCCGATCCGCAAGCCCGACCACGCGCTCCCAAACCGCGTTGAATCCGATAAAGACCCCCAGGTTAATCCCCAACCCTGCGGCTTCCAAGTCTGCGAGCTGCTTCGCAATGTCTGTAGGACCGCCACCGTCGGGGTTCAAAATCTCTGTCGTCACGCCTTGGGAGAGGGAGCTTAGAGGGGCAGGCGCCAAGCGTTGATCGCCATGGCTATGGGTGTCAATGAAACCCGGTGCGACCATCAGCCCATCCGCGTCGATAACCCTGCGGGCGGTCGCACGGGACAGATCGCCAACGGCGTAGATGTACCCGTTCTTAACGCCGACATCCGCCTTATACCCGACGATGCCCGACCCGTCGAGTATCAAGCCGCGACGGATGATAATGTCGTACTCCGGCTGTTCAGGTTGGGCAGCAACCGCGCTCGCCAATCCTCCGACTGTCAAACTCGCCAGCACCATCAACGAGACAACCAGGACAGACGCGCACGAACGGGACAGCGGAACCTGTAGGTGCATTACACTGCTCCTTTCTTGTGCAGTTTCTGCCCCGACCCCGGACTGTCGACGACGAGTGTTTCCGCCCTATCACGACACGATTGGCGCTCTTTTATTTATTTGAGAAATATGATTCCAATCTTGCTGCGAATCTCCTCCCCAGCGCGGTTCGACGTTCGTTCGTGAGCTTACCCGGCCCCGATGCCGTGCACCCGCTCGCGCCAGTAACCGATTTTCACCCGTTGCCAGCCGGCCAGCATCGCCTCGGCCTCTGGGTCGCCCGTGTCCACCAAAAGCGGCCGGTTTCAATTGGGTAGCACCTCGTCGACCTTCAAACGCCTCGCTGGGAACAGAGAGCGTTATCAAGAGTTTTGACATAATTTCCTCTCGTGTATAGGAAATTCCTCGAGGCTTTCGGGAGTTACCTTCTTTGTCGCGTAGTTTCCAGCGTTGATTAGACCGGTACTTTTCTGTGTTTGGCAGGATCTGGCATGCTAGCAGACGTATATGTTTGTGTAACTTCCAATACTCGGGAGGAGGATATTGTGAGACGGGCCGGAATCGTTGCCGTCGTGTTGGCATTTCTGTTGGCCGCGGCGCCGGCGGTGATGGCCAGGTCCACGGTGACCATCAGTCCGCTGGGCTTCATGCTGGGCGTGTTGTCGGGGGAGTTCGAGACGGAGATCGGGCAGGACGCGCTGACATTCGGCGTTCCCGTCATGTATTGGTCCGTCGAGTCGGCTAGCTTTGAGCTTACCGCCTTCGGTACGGGAGCCGGCGTACGGTATTACATCGACCGTGTTCCTCTGGAAGGCTTCTATGTCGGAGGCTACGTCGCGTACGCCGGCCTGAGAGGCAACGACGGCGGCACCGAGTTCAGCGGCAGCGCGCTGGGCATCACCGGTGTGGCCGGGTATAAGTTCGTGCTCAACGACCGCTTCGTGATCGACGTCGGCGCGGGCGTCGGCTTCCCAATCGCCGTAAACGTCAGCGTGGGCGGTGTCACCGAAAGCGAAATCGGCGGTCCCTTCGGCACCAGCTTCTCGGTGGGCCTAGGCATCGCGCTCTAAGCGACAGCGAAAAAGGCATGGAAAACGGCACGCCCCGCGTCCGACGCGGGGCGTGCCTGTGTTGTCGGCTTATGCACTGGTCCCCGCGTCCATCATTGCTCTTGCTTTCGGTGGCAGCGGAAACTCCGGGTCCGCGGCATACACGCGCTCCAAGTCCCGCTGGGCCCCGGCCTTCTGCCCGAGGGCGTGCTTAGCCATGGCCCGCACGCAGAGGCCGTACAGTAACGCCGGCGTCCGGTTGCGGCGCTGCAACGTCAGGCGCTTGGTGAGTTCCAAGGGACGCCCGCCTGCCCCTCCTCCAGGTGTGCCAAGGCGAAAACACCAAGTAGTGCGGCGTCCAAGTCGCTCTCTTCCGGGCGCAGCGACGCTACATGAGGCTCCAGGGCGTCGATAATCCAACGATATCGGCTGTTGCTAGCGGCGACGTCGCAGGCCGCAAAGACGGTCGCCCGCTTGTCGCCCGGCCAATGCCGTACCGCATTGGCAAAGTACTCGAGCGCCGCGTCCACATCCCCACGGGACGCAAAGTACATCGCCGCTTCCCGCTGCACTTTTTCCACGAATCCGGCGCCTTGGCCGCTGCCGCCTTCAACACGGGCGCCGGCCGACTCGCCGTCGGTCCGTGAGGGCCAGCAGGACGGCCGTCGCCGCCCAAACCGTGGGCCGCTGGGTGCCGCGTTCCGCCCGTGCAGCGGTGATGTCCTGCAACCATTTGGATCGGTTCGCGATGGGAGCGGGCTCTTGCCGTCCGTCCCTTGCCAACTGGGGCGAGCCGCTGGGTCACGTACAACCCCGTACCCGGGATTCCCACCGACACCCGCGTCCCCGAAGTCCGCCCTTGAGGCCATCATCACGTTCTAGGACAGGCGCTCCTCAAGCCGGGCCACGCGAGCCTCGAGTTCATTGAGGCGCCGTTCGATCTCGGCCTGGCGGTAGCGCTGGCTATATAATTCGTCGTGGATTCGCGCCCGGAACTGCGCGAACTCGTCTCGGAACACACCGAAGTGGTAGTCAATCTTCCCGGCGAGGAAGTCGATTTTCTTCCCCACATCCTCGCGCAGCGCCTCGAATCGTTGTTCGAGCGAATCGAATCGTTGCTCAAGCGAATTGATTCGTTGTTCAAGCGAATCGAACCGTCGTTCAAGCGCTTCGAGTCGTTCCCCAAGCCGGATGTTGGACTGCCGTACCTCCTGCACATGGACAACCATCTGGGCGAGCTGCTGGCTAATGGAGTCAAACATCTCCTCGACCCGCATCTTCAAGCCCCTTTCCGCTGCTGATGGTTGGCGGTACGACCGTGGGGCGTACCTTGTTCTCCACCCGCCGGGCGACTCCTCCCCCTCACGCGAGCCCGGCGTGCAAAGACCCTTTTGACAGCGAAAGGCAATTCTGCTATTCTTTGTTTGCCAATTGGCATGAAATGGACTGTTCCGAGGGGGGGAGCCGGCGTGTGGGCGCACATGGCTGGGGGTGCGGGGCTGCTGCTGCTCCTGTGGGCGGTACGCACGGTGCGGGTGCGTGCCGGCGCCCTGAGGATCGCTCAAGAGCTCGACGAGGCGCTCAGGCAGGAGACGCGAGATCAGGCCGAGCCGTCTCCGGGCGTCACCGGAGCCAAACTCCCCGGAGTGTACCTGCTGCCCGCGTGGGTGCCCGCCTTCGACGCAGGACTGGCGGGCGTGGACCAGATCCAAGCCGTCTTGCAGATAGACCCGCGCGTCGTTGAGGGAATGGACTTCTGGCTGTCGGCCGACCTGTCGGACTTCTCCGAGCTCAAACGGGTGGTTGCTGACGCGGCTGCCGGTGAGGGCTACGACCGCTGGCTGGACACGCTCAAGGGATACGTTGCTGAGCAGGTGGCAGCAGATGTGCTGGAGACCAGCGGGGCGCAAGTGGAGCTTGCGCCCGCGCCCAATCAGGCAGGCTGGGACCTGCTGGTCAACGGCGAGCCATATAACGTTAAGGTAGGCATCACTACGTCCCACATCGCCGAGCACTTTCGCGACCACCCGGACATCGGCGTGATCACGAGCCCAGAGCTGGCTGCCCAGTTCCCGGAGCATGCGGACAAAATCATCGCTTTGCCCGAGCTGTCCCACGACGACCTCGTGCAACTCATCGAGGGAACGATAGAGGGGATCAGCGGCGTTGACTGGGACTTCTCCTTCCCCGTCATCACAGCCATCTTTTCGGGCGTGCGGGAGCTGGACTTACTCCTGAAAGGAGACACCGACCTGGGCTCGAGCGCCCGCAATCTCGGCCTGGACTTGGCGGGCACAGGCGGCGGTGGCTGGGTGGGCGGTAAGATAGGAGCTGCGATCGGCACGGCTTTCGGTCCCGCTGGGACGGCCGTCGGCGGCATTGTCGGCGCCCTCTTTGGTGCGTTCCTTGGCCGCTCCATCACCAACGAGATCAAGTTGGCGGACCTAAGGCGGGCCCAGGAGGAGTTCCAGCGCCGGCGTGCGGACGTCAAGACGGAGCTGGGGCGGCGCCATCAGGCGCTGCAAAACGCTGTGCTTCACCAAGTAAACGAAGTCGAGCGTGCGTTGAAGGCCCACCTGGACCAGCTGGAAACCGTCCACCGGTCCGGTGCGGAGCGGATCAAAGCCGCACACCAGGCCGCGGTAGCGCGCTTTGTGGCTGCGGTGCCCGACGGCTTCGAAACCGCTGCGGAGCGCGTCGCGGCGAACACCGCGAAGGCCTTGCAGGCCTTGCCCCCGTCCCCTTGGCCCACCCGCCTTGTCTGGCCGTCGCAGCAGGACATCACCCGGGAAGGCATCGCCCTCTGGAGTCGTCGCCTACAAAAACGCCTACGGGGCGCCGCGGACCGCATCCGTCGCGCAACAAGAAACCGTGGACCGCTGGCGGCCTACAACGAGGCGACGGCGTTCCTAAAGGATCGGCTCATGCAAGTGCCTGAGCTGCGGCCCGCTGTTGAAGAGCTGGGCAAGGCCCACGTGCACGCTTTGGCTGCGCTGGCAGTGGAGCGGGAGAAACTGGAGCAGGCGGCCAAACGCGCGGCAACGGCCGCTGCCCACGGACTCGCCACCTTCATCCAGGAAGAAACCAGGGACCTGATGACATGGTTAGAAGAACAGGCTGCGATTCTGCGCGGCCTCGCTGAGAAAGTGCGCGTTGAGATGCGGCGTCTGGGGATTAGACCGGCCGATGGGTAAGACGTCGAATCGGCCAAAGGCGGGTGCAACGAGCACACCCTCTAAACTGCCGAGGCAAGCCTCCGCTCCCTAGCGTCCAAGGGTGCGCACCCCCTGATCGACGTCGTCCCCGCACCAGTCGGCAAACGGAACGACCGTCCCGTCCGTTGTCAACAGTTCACCCGTACTGCGCTGGATCCGAATGGTTTCGCCGTCGGCTAACCGGATCACAAAGGTTGGCTGTTGGCTGTACCCAGAGGGTCTGACGAGCATCGCATCCCGGGCGTATCCCATGCAGAGAAGCAGCGTGATGACCTGGTTCAGAGCCAGGTACACCGCGGCGTCCCGGCGATGGGGACAGCTTCGCCGGTGGCAGTGCCTGGGCCATCGGCCGCCGACTGCGAGGATGGCCGCCGTGTCGATGACCCAGAGCGGGTCCTCCCCCTGTTCGACCAGCGGGTAGACGTCCAATCGCCTCATTCCCGGCAAGTGCGGCTCGACCCGCGCACCCGCTACTTCGATGGTAGCCAGCCGGGCGGGCTCCTTGCCCTTGCAGCCCTCGGCGACCTGCACCACCATGCCATGGCCGGGCCCAGCGTCCTCCGGGTCGGGTAGGACGTCAATACCGTAGGCACGGTAGAAGGCTTGGACGATGTGGTTGCGCACGAGCCAGCTAAGGACCAGGTGAGCAGGAGGGTCGCCCCTCTGGAACCGGTCCGGTCTCTCCCCTACCCGACGAAGCCAGCACCGCACGGCGAGGTTCGTCCGAACGAGGGCCTCCCCATAATCGGAGGTCCATTTCTTGACTTGCTCGTAGCGCTCAATTGTCAGTTGCCGGGACGGCAAACCTCACCGACTCCTCGGGGCACCGGCGCGACGGTCTCAGCGTGCGGTGCCCACGGCTACCGTTGATCGGTCCAAGGGACATCGCCGTGCTCTAAGGCAAGCGTTCCTCAAGCCGGGCAACGCGCTGCTCCAGTTCGCCGAGCCGCTTTTCGATTTCGCCCTGCCGGTAACGGTAGCTGTACAGCTCATCGTGGATCCGGGTTTTAAACTGCATTAGCTCCTCATGGAGCATGCCGAACTGGTAGTCTATCTTTCCTGCAAGGAAATCGACTTTCTTCTCAACGTCCTCGCGCAGCGTCTCGAACCGCTGCTCAAGAAGGCCGACTCTGTCCTCCAGGGCACTGACTCTGTGCTCCAGGCTGGCGACTCTCTGCTCAAGGCTGGCAACCCTCTGCTCCAGGCCAGCAAGCCTCTGCTCAAGGCCAGCAACCTGCTGCTCCAGTCGCTCTACCCGATATGTCAGATCCGCGACCTGGTCTTGCAGCTCCCCTATCTTTCGTTCGATCCGGATGTTGGACTGCCGCACCTCTTGTACGTGGGCCACCATTTGCGCCAGTTGCTGGCTGATGGAGTCGAACATCTCCTCAACCCGCATACTGAGGCTCCTCTCAGACACTGAAGCGGGACGACGGGACTGTGGGCCGTACCTTGTTCGCCGCGCGCCCGCCCGGTCCTCCCGCGGTTCCGGAAAATACGCCAACTTGTAGTACGGGGGCGACGCGCGGCGTGCGCACGCTCTAAGGTCCTTCGCCGGATGCAAGGCGGAAGCAATGGTGTAATGTTACTGTAGCACAAGGGATGGAAGGGGATAAGCACGACCGCCGCAGCAGTGAACCGAGCGCCGCCGGCTGGTGCTATGGAGCCTCGTTTCATAGCCCCAGCTCGTGCGCGGCGGCCTCCCGCGGCCCTCACCAATGCTCGTTGGATGTCAGCCGGCGGAAACCGTAATGGTGGTCGCCAGGAGCTTGCGTTCCCCTGGCGCCGCCTCCTGCAGTCCCGTAAGCGAAGCGGGAAGGTTTAAGTTGGGCGCGTTGGTTATCCACGTATAGGGCTCGGGGCACACGAAGCCGCTCCTGCCGCCGGCGTTGTAGACGACCCAGTGCCGGAAGTTCTCGTCGGCTTCGTACCGGACGGTCAGGCGCGCACGCCCGGCGGGATAGGAAAGCGTCGCGGCGCTGCGAGCCGGCGTTTCCCCTACGAAGAATGCGTCGTCCAAGGCGACGCCAGTCAAGTCCATGCCCCGCACCAACTCGTCGCGGAAAGGAATGTCCTCCAGCTCCCCCGTGGGCACCATGCGGTCGTTGAGCCGCCAGCGTTTCGCCACATCCAGCGCGAACCGGGCGCCCTCGGGACAGACGAACGTCGTGTGAAAGCCGACGCCAAAGGGAAACGGCTCGGTGCCGGCGTTGTGCACCTCGATATCCTTGTGGAGCGTCGCACCGTCGAGGGTCAAGCGGAGAGTGAGGACGAAATGGTGCGGGAACTGGCGCAGAATCTCATCGCGGTCGGCGCTCGTCGCGACGTCAAAGCGCGTCTCCACTATCGCCCTGCCCGATGCGTCCATTTCAGCCCGCACGAGCTCCCAAGGGCGCTTGTGCACGAAGCCGTGAATGTGGTTTCCCCGCGCCGGCTCGTTGATGTCGAAACGGTATTCCCGCCCCCGGTACGTAAACCTCCCGTCAGCGATGCGGTTGGGCGGGAACAACACGGGCGTGCCGTAGAGCGCCGGCCTCTGCCAGAAGGTTTCCGCCGACTCAGGCACCCGCAAAAGCTCGACTCCCGTGGGCTCGTGCATGAGGGAAGTCATGTTGGACCCCCAGGCGGGCACTACGACCAACGTAAGCACGCCATTGCTGGCACGGATGGCCTTCTCACCTAGGAACGTGATTTCTTCCACCGACGCCTTCATGCTCTCCCGCCGCCTCGCTTACATTGCTCGACTGCCGGCCCTGCCCCACACTTGCCGGCAGCCGTCTACCGCGACAGTTTGTTCCCTCGGCTCTCCCTTGCCATTCCCGCTGCTCATTCACCACCTCCAACCTGGCGATGCAGCCGGCCGCACATGTACCACAGAGACCACGACCACCGCTCGCCGTTGTCCAGGGCGATACCACCGTTGCATTCGTAGATCACGCCTAGTACCCACAGTCCCCGGAGTCCAATGAACGCAAATGGTCTCTAAGTGACCAACACAGGAGAAGGCAGACAGTGCTATCATTCATTGAGATTTTGTTCGCGTGCGGCAACTCCTGCGAAGCCGCGGGCGTAGCGTAGCGGGGCACCGAGTCTGCCGCTACCCCGTGCAGTCCCCGCACCGCGTCCAGCGACCGCGTATGCCCCCATACGGACCGACCAGTTTCAGTTCGACCGCGGCGCCGTCGGAGACGCGGTCCCCGGGGCTTGAGGCACGCGGGAGAGGTGGCGCGAAAACCCCCGGCCACTTCCCTCAACTTTCGCCAAGGCAGGGCCGGGGGCGCTTCTCAGGCGAATTTCAGGGTCGGAATTAAGCCTGCTGTCCCTCCACCAGCCGGCGGAGACCATGCAGGTCGTACGACAGTTGCCCTTGCTGCAGCTTCTGGCGCAGCTGGTTCTCCCGGTCCCGCCGGGCCAAGGCAGCCTGCAGGACGGCCTCGGCCTTGGCCGCGGCGACGACCACAGCGCCATCATCATCGAGCACCACGATGTCACCGGGGTGGATGGTCGCGCCGCCAACCTCGACCGGCACATCGATGGCGCCGACCTTTTCCTTGGTCGCTCCCCGGACCCGCACGTAGCGCGTCCAAATGGGCAGGCCCATAGCCCGCAGGTCTTCCACGTCGCGCACCGCCGCGTCCACCAAGATGGCCGCCGCGCCGCGCACTTGGGCCTGGGTAACCAGCAGTTCGCCGATGAGGGCCACGGGTTCAGGCTCAGGCATGGTCAGCACAAGAACGTCTCCGGGCTGGATACGCTCCATGACCGCGTGGACCATCAGGTTATCCCCCTGCCCGCAGCGTACCGTCCGTGCGGGACCGGCCACTTTGCTGCCGGGGATCACCGAGATTAGGGGGATGTCAATCAAACCTTCGCGCCCCGAGGCTTCATAGACCGTGGCCACCCCGAGCTCGCGCAACTGCTGGAGGAGCTCCTTGTTCACCTCAACCGGCTCCTTTCGGGAAACCACGTAGTTCCGTATTCCTTTCCGCCAGCCGAACAACGGCCGTCCGGCGGTTTCAACGGGTCGGCAACCTTGGGCATTGAGCCGGATCTACACCGGTGCCAGTCAAAATTTAGAGCGTATCCGTAACCAGTGGGAGAACCCGCTGGAACGCTTCCGCGTAGCGGATCTCCTTCCGACCCGAAATGCGCCGGGCGTGATTGGCCCGCCGGGAGGCCAACTCCGCGTAGTAGGATTGCAGGTACTGCTGCGAGGCCATCACGGCCATGGCCTGCTGCTTCTTTTCGAACACCGGCGTGATGTCCAAGAAGGTGTTTGGTTCGAATCCGCACAGCTCCGGCTGATGCGGCTCGAAGAAATACAGGGCAGGCGGTGCCACGGTTTCAAACGCGCTGGCCACACCCGCGCCGGCCGCCAGCTGCCGTGCCTGCTGCACCACCGCTGAGGCCACAGGATGGTCCGGGTTGAAAGGATCTTTCTCCGTATGCGTTAGAATGGCGTACGGCGCCAGCTGCCGGATCATGTCCGCCAATCGCTCTACCGCCTCGCGCCCGACCTCCAGAGGGTAATCCGCCAGGTCAAAGCAGACGAACTCGGCACCCAAAATTCGCGGCGCCTGTTCGGCTTGCTCGTGGCGGATGCGTTTCACGTTTTCTACGGTCTGGCCGGGCTCTTTGCACAAC
>PKQR01000007.1 GCA_017578085.1 Bacillota bacterium | reverse complement strand
GCTGGCCGCCGAGTGCGTTTCCTATGCCAGCGGGGAGGTGCGGGAACGCCTCGAAACCGAGATCCTCCGCTGGACGCCGGAGCGGCTGCTGGCGGAGGAAGAGCGGTTTCGCCGGGTGTATGTGCCCGTCTCCATCCTGCCGCCGGACCAGTATCTAAGCATCGTCCTGCAAGCCACCGAAGGGTGCACGTGGAACCGCTGCACCTTCTGCAGCTTCTACCAGGACCGGCCGTTCCGGGCCAAGTCGCCCGAGGAGTTTGCGGCGCACGTGGAGGCCGTTCGGGAATTCCTTGGCCGCGGGGCGCTGATGCGCAAGGGGATTTTCCTGGCGGACGGCAATGCGCTGGCTTTGTCCCAGGCGCGCCTGGAGGCGATGTTCGAGATCGCCAAGGCCGCGTTTCCAGGCCACGCCATCTACAGCTTCGTCGACCTCTACACCGGCGAGCGGCGACCCGTTTCCGGCTGGCGGCGCCTGGCGGAGCTGGGCCTCAAGCGGGTGTACATCGGCATGGAAACGGGGCACGATGAGCTTCTGCGGTTTCTCAACAAGCCGGGATCGCAGGAGGAACTCATCGCCTTCGTGTCCGACCTCAAGCAAGCCGGCGTGCTGGTGGGCCTCATCGCCATGGTGGGTGTGGGCGGCGCGGAGTACCGGGAAGCCCACGCCGGCGCCACCGTCGGAGCCATTAGCCGGATGCCCCTCGGGCCCGGCGACCTGGTCTACTTTTCCCCATTCGTCGAACACCCGGGATCCGTCTACGCGCGGCGGCGGGCCGAAGCGCAGCTCACCCCCATGACCGAGGCGGAAATCGAAGCCGAGCTGCGGCGCCTGGCCCGGCAGGTGCGAGCCCTGGGCGTGAAAGCCGCCCGCTACGACATCCGCGAATTCATTTACTGATGCAATTCCGCTTCTTATACGGGTTTTGCTCTGCGGTCAAGCGCCGTCTGACAGTCATTCCAGGAAGGAATTGTGTACGGGCGCAAGAATAATCCTGCTGTGTGTCTCCTGCCCCTTGGTCAGGCGCTCTTATATTTTGCATGGAGGGGGATCTGGATGCTTTTGCCCAAGCAGCGTGCGGCCTCGGTCGGCGTCGCCCTTTTGGCCAGCTTTGTGCTGGTGCTGGGGCTCATCGCGCCGGCGCTGGCGCAAGGAGCGGTACCCAATTCCTTGCGCATCATGGCACCTGCCAGCCCAGGAGGCGGCTGGGACCAGACGGCCCGCTACGCGCAAATGGTATTCAGGGACGCAAGGATCATCCCAGGCACCGTAGAGGTCTTCAACGTCCCCGGCGCCGGCGGCACCATCGGCCTGGCCCGGTTGGTGAGCACCGAGCGCGGCGCGGGTGACCTGGTGATGATCACGGGCCTCGTCATGGTGGGCGCCATCATCACCAACCAATCGGCGGTTTCCCTCGCACAGACGACGCCCATCGCCCGGCTGACGGCGGAGTACGAGGTCATCGCCGTGCCGGCCAACTCGCCCTTCCGGACGCTGGACGACCTCCTGAAGGCGTTTAAGGAAAACCCGCGGGCCATCTCGTGGGCGGGCGGCTCCGCCGGCGGCGTGGACCACATCCTCGTGGGCCTGCTGGCCAAGGAAGTCGGCGTCGCTCCCAGTGACGTGAACTACATCCCCTTCTCCGGCGGCGGTGAAGCTTTGGCGGCCATGCTGGGCGGCCACGTGTCCGCCGGCGTCACCGGGTATGGCGAGTGGGCTGCACAGATCGAAGCCGGCAACCTGCGGGCCCTGGCCATCACCTCCGCCCAGCGGGTCCCCGGGATCAACATCCCGACCTTGATCGAGCAGGGCGTCAACATTGAGCTCGCCAACTGGCGCGGCGTGGTGGCGCCGCCGGGCATCACGGCCCAGCAGCGGCAGGCCTTGATCAACGCGTTTGACCGGCTGCACGCGAGCCCCCAGTGGCAGCAAGTGCTCGTGGACAACAACTGGAGCGATTTCTACTTGTCGGGGGACGCCTTCGCCGCCTTCGTTGAGCAAGAGAACGCCCGGGTGACGGCCGTCCTCAAGGAGATCGGGCTGGCGCCGTGACCCACGCGGACCCCATGATGCAGCAAGGCAATGTCAACGGCGGGCCGGCTCATGCCCAAACTGGGCGGGGGCCGGCCCCGCTCCATCCCCAAGTACGCCATGGAGCATGGCTGAACCGCGACCTGCTTCTGGGCTTGGGCGTGCTGGGTCTGGCGGCCTTTTTCTTCATTGGCGCTTTGCGCATCCGCATCTCGCCCAGCTATTCCCACATCGGGCCGCGGTTTTTCCCGTTCCTGGTGTCCACGGGCCTGGGCGCCTGCGGCATCGGCCTTCTGGCCCAGGGCTTGCGGCAGCTGAAGTCCGGGGCCGCGCCCGCCGAAGGAGAGGCGGCCGAACCGCCCATCAACTGGGTTTCCGTGTCCCTGACGGCGGCCGCGGTGGTCTTCTACATCTTGCTCTTGGAGCGGGCCGGGTTCATCGCCGCATCCACCGTGCTGTTTAGCCTCGTGGCTGCCGCCTTTGGCGCCCGGCGGTACGGGCTCGCCGTGTTGATCGGCTTCATCCTGTCCTTCACCGCCTACTGGGCGTTTACCCAGTGGCTTGGGCTGCGCCTGCCCGCCGGCATCATGAGGCCCATCCTGCTCTGGCTGGGAGGATCATGACGTGGAAACCCTGGGGATGCTCTTGGACGGGTTTTCCGTCGCCCTGACCTGGAATAACTTGCTGTGGGCATTGGTGGGCGTCACCCTGGGCACCATCGTCGGCATCCTGCCCGGCATTGGTCCCGCGCTCACCGTCGCCCTGCTGTTGCCTGTCACGTTTGGCAGGGACCCGATCGGATCGTTCATCATGTTCGCTGGGATCTACTACGGGGGCATGTACGGGGGCTCGACGACCGCGATCCTGCTCAACACCCCCGGCGAGAGCGCGTCCATCATCACGGCCCTTGAGGGAAACATCATGGCCCGGAGAGGCCGCGGCGGGGCGGCATTGGCGACCGCGGCCATCGGGTCCTTCGTCGCCGGCACCTTGGCCACCGTCGGGCTCACGTTTCTCGCGCCGGTCCTGGTGCAGGTGGCCCTCAAGTTTGGCCCGGCGGACTACTTCGCCCTCATGGTGCTGGCCTTTACAGCGGTGACGTCGCTCCTCGGTTCGTCCCTCCTCCGGGGGATGACCAGCCTCTTCTTTGGCATGGCCCTGGGCCTTGTCGGCATCGACCTGCAGACGGGCCAGGCCCGTTACACTTTAGGGATGCTCGAGATGCTGGACGGCATCGACGTGGTCATCGTGGCCATCGGGCTGTTCGCGGTGGGCGAAGCCCTCTACGCCGCATCCCGCCACGGCCGGGTGGCGTCGGACGTGATCCCCGTCAAGGACTCGATCTGGATGACCAAGGAAGACTGGCGCCGCTCCGTGGGCCCGTGGCTGCGGGGTGCACTCCTCGGTTTCCCTTTGGGGGCGCTGCCGGCGGGCGGTGCGGAGATTCCCACCTTCCTGAGCTATTCCCTTGAACGGCGCCTCAGCCGGCACAAGGATGAGTTCGGCAAGGGTGCCATCGAGGGTGTAGCCGGGCCCGAGGCGGCCAACAACGCCGCCGCGGCCGGGGTGCTGGTGCCCCTGTTGACGTTGGGGATCCCGACGTCGGCGACGGCCGCCATCATGCTGGCCGCGTTCCAGCAGTTTGGCCTCAATCCCGGGCCGCTCCTGTTCCAAAACCGGCCTGACCTGGTGTGGGGCTTGATCGCCAGCTTGTACATCGGCAACGTGATGCTGCTTGTCCTCAACTTGCCGCTGGTGGGCTTGTGGGTGCGCCTGTTGTCCGTCCCGGCCCCGTACCTCTACGGCGGGATCCTGGTGTTCGCCGCCCTGGGGACCTACAGCCTCAACCACTCGTGGGTGGATCTGGCGACGCTCTTTGTGGTGGGCATCGTTGGCTTCATCATGCGGCGCTGCGACTTTCCGGTGGCGCCGGCCGTCATCGGCCTGATTCTTGGACCCTTAGCCGAGCAGCAGCTGCGGCGGGCCTTGGCCATCAGCCAGGGCGACTACTCGGTGTTCTTCACCCGGCCCATCTCGGCGACGCTTTTGGCCATCGCTTTCGTGGCCCTGGTGGGCCCCGCCATCGTCCGCTTTGTCAGCGGCCGGCGCCGGCGGGCCGGGGCTATGGCCGCCTAGGCGCCTAGGAACAAGCGCGACCGGGACTGCAAGCAGAGCGCGACGGGGACTGCACGCAGCGGGCCGCCGGGACAGGTGCTCATCTGTCGGCGGCCCGCTTTGCCTCACCCCTCAGTCCGGCGGCACGAGAAACATCTTCCCAATGGGCTCAAACAGACTCCGGAGGAACCTATTCAGGTGGCCGATGTCAACGTCGAAGGTGATAAGCAGCGACAGGGCCAACCCTGCCGCCCACAGCGCCATGAAAGCGGCCAGCTCGGGCCATTGCTGCCGCTGCACCAGGCGCGGCACCTCTGGGACCAGCATGAGCGCGAACAGGAGCAACACCAACAGCACCACAGCCCTCACCCACCTTCGCTTTCACGCCGCTTGCCTCTTGGTCACCCTGTCTCGCACTGACTCGCTCCTGCTTACTTGCGCATCTGCTCAGGCCGGAAAGACGCCGGGTTGCCGGTCAGCCCCGTCAGGCGAACCTCCACTGCCACCTTGATGTTCACCTGCACTTGGCGAAAGTGTGCATGCCAATCCCTGCGCAGCTCCCGCCACTCTTTTGGATGTTCCCGGCGCACCAGCGCGCCAAATCCCATAACGTCCGCCTCCAGCTCCTCCTGGGCCAGGCGGAGCATGGCCCGCATGCGTTCCTCGACGCTGGTGGCCAGGGCCTTTTCCAGCTCGGGGATGACGCTGGGGTCCGTCAGTAGCAGGCCCGCTTGGTTCGTCACGATGTCGTCAATGGCCCGGGCGTCTACATGAATGATGACCTGGCCGTCCTTGACCTCCGAGCGCAACTGAACTCGGGTTCTGAGCACCTGCGGCGAAATCTGATTCGGTTCCTTTATCCCCCCACCCAAACCGGCCGGCCCGGACCCCGGCGGCGCGTCGCGCCGGATCAGGGCTTCCTCGGGCGACACATCGGGCCTCTGCGCCTGCGGGGACGCGGGCCCCCCCTCGGGTGGCCACGGAATGGTGGCCACTGCGAAGGGCGCCTCGTCCACGAGCCAGGCCAATCCCCGCGCCTGCTCGAGGGTGGCAAACCCGACCAGCCGGTCACCGCGGAAAATCCCGACGCCGATGATCTCGAACTCTTCGGCCCGCACCCCAGCCTCGCGCTCCGTCTCAATGCGCGGGGCCAAACCTACTGCGGGAATGAAAGGATCGATCCCGTCCGACGCCAGGGCAATGGCCACCTGGCGAATGGTGCGCCTGGGCACGATGCCCTGGTTCAGCATGTTGGCCAGGGCCCCCACCGGCAGCCGCCCGAGGCGCGGTGACGCCTGCAGCAGGACGACACCCTCTCCCTCGGTCACGACGACGTCCGCTGCCACCCGCAGCTCCCGCATGCGCGTCAAGCTGTCAAACACGGGCCCGATCCCTGCCCGCGCCAGCTCCTCTCCCAGCACGATCACCCGCACGTGCGACGTAAACAGCCGCCGGGGCACTTTGGCCTGGAGCAGGCTTAAGGCTTCGGGCACCGTCTCGCCCACGGCGTCGATGACGTAAAACGGGTCCCGGACGCCCGAGCCCGCCCCTACATCGCCGGGGTTGACGAGCTCCGAAGGCACGAGGAACTGCAGCGACACCCTGAGCAAGCCGTCCTCTGTCAGATCGATGGCCATGATGTCCGCGATGGCCAGCTCGTTCAGCTCGATCCGGTCATAGCACCCACCGGCTGCCAGCATCATCAGGTACAGCAGCACAAGCCGCATCCACTGCCTAGCGCGCCCCACCGGGTTTCCCCTCCACACCCCGCACCGCCGCGACCAATAGCACCAAGGCGGGCAGCACGAGCTGGAACACTTGCGTGTACGGGGGCCAGAAGAAAATTAGCATGTGCTGGTGCTCGACGAGGTTGTCCATATGCCCTACCGCGTAGGCCGCCATCAGCGCCGCCAGGGGCAGCACCAGCGGCCGCCAATCCCGCAGGCCGAAGATATGGGCAAAGGTGATCACCGCCGCGTACAACGTCACCGCCAGCTTAAAGCAGCTGCCCGCGACCCAGAAACCCGTCACCAGCGGATCGAGCCGGGCCAGCACAGCCCCGAAGCTCCCGACCCGGGACACCTTGAAGAATGGCCAGTAGTAGCTGGACGTCAGCGGCCCCAACACGCCGATGCTGACGGCGCTGACCAGGACCAGCGCCGCCACAATGGTTGCCAGTGCCCCGTAGCTGGCCTTGATCCCCGCTTGCAGGCCCCTTACAGCAGGGAACAGCACTACCAGCAGCACCAAATGTCCCGTGAAGTAATGGCTGAGCCAGGCGGACATCAGCACCGGCCGCCAGCCGTTTTCCAGCACCGGCTGCAGCAGGTACGGATCGATGTTGTCATAGGCCAAGCCAATGATTAGCAACACCAGGAACACCGATGGAAAAATGACCAGTTCGCCCAGCCGGGCCAGGATCTCCGGTCCGTGGCGCACCGCGATCGCGGTCGCAAACATGGCCAGTCCCACGGCCAGCGGCATCGGCGTGCGCGGGTGCGCGGTGGCGATCAGAAAGTCGGCAAACTCCCGGGCGATGGCTGCGTCAACGTGGAAGAAGTACCAGAAGAGCAACAACCCGCACAGCTTTCCCGGCACCGTGCCCAACACTTTGGGAGCGTACTCCGCAAATGTTTCCTCCGGAAACCGGGAGGCGAGGCGCCCGCACACCCAGATCACGAAGGCCGAGAAAGGCAGGGCCACCAGTGGGGCCAACCACGCGTCCTGGCGGGCAAAGACGGCCGTCGCCGACGGAAAGGACGGCAGGGCCGTAGAGCCGATGCCTGGGATCAGTATCATGGCTAACTGCCACGGGCTGATTTTAGTCTCCCGGGGATGCACGGAGCGATCCCTCCCCCCGCTCTGGAGCGTCCGTGGAACCTTGGGGCAGGAACTCGACTCCCCGCCGGACGGACGCGCCGGTGGGCCGCGGCCGGCGGCGCATGACCCACCGGGGCAACCGCACGATGGTGTCACCCAGTTCGTACCAGCGCAAGGGGCTGACAGGCGCCAGGTACGGCTGGCCGAAGGACCGTAGGGCGGCTAGGTGCAAGATCATCAGCATCACGCCGATGGAGATACCCAATAGCCCCAGGCTGCCCGCCAGCAGGAGGATGAAGAAGCGGGCGATGCGAAACCCGATGCCCAAATTGAAGTGAGGGATGACAAAGGACGAAATCCCTGTAAACGCCGCGATGATGACCACGGGCGCCGACACGATCTGGGCCGTCACGGCCGCCTCCCCGATGACGATGGCGCCCACGATGCTGATGGTCTGGCCGATGGGGCGCGGCAGCCGCACCCCCGCCTCGCGGAGGGCTTCGAAGGTGATCTCCATGAGCAGGACCTCGGCAAAAGAGGAAAAGGGCACCGCTTCCCGGGCCGCGGCGATGCTGATGAGCAGGGTGGACGGCAGCATTTCCGGGTGAAAGGTGGTGGCTGCCACGTAAATGGATGGGAAGAGCACCACCGCCGCCACCAGGATGTAACGCAGGAGGCGCACCAGCGTAGCGCCGTCCCAGCGTTGGTAGTAGTCTTCGGCGGCTTGCATGAGCATCCACAGCGTGGTCGGGACAATGAGGGCAAAGGGGCTGCCCTCCGCCAAGATGGCCACCCGGCCCTCAAGGAGGCTTGCCACCACTATGTCGGGGCGCTCGGTGTTGAGCACCTGGGGGAAGATGGTGTAGGGAGTGTCCTCGATAAAATGCTCGATGTAGCTCGTGTCGATGATGCCGTCGATGTCGATGGCTGAAAGCCGCCGCCGCACTTCCTGCACGAGCGCCTCGTCGGCAAGCCCGTGGATGTAGGCGATGACGACGGGCGTCCTGGTCCATCGGCCCAGCTCCATCCGCTCAAAGCGCAGCAAGGGCGATCCGACGCGCCGGCGGATGAGGGACATGTTGGTCTTGAGGTTGTCCACGAAACCGTCCCGGGGGCCGCGCACCACCGGCTCGCCGACGGGCTCGGTCACGCTGCGAGTGTCGTAGCCCGCCAGATCGACGATGATGGCGTGCGGCAGCCGCTCCACAAACAACGCGGTCTTGCCGTGGCACAAATCCCGCACCACTTGGTCCAGCTCGGTTTCCACGGTAATGCTGGTGGCGTTGACGACTTGGGTGCGGATCCATTGTTCTAGCCGAGCCAGGTCGGTCGGAACCTTGAGGCCGCTCCGCACGGCCTCGTAAGCCAGCGGCTCGATGACCTGGGTCGCCACCATTTCCGAGCGGCCAAGGGTGTCAAAAAAGACGACCGCCGCCCGGAAGCTGCCGGCGATCCGGAGGTCCCGCATGACCAGATCGGGAGCATTGCCCAAGAGCTCGCGGATCGCCGCCAAGTTGGCCTCCACCTGCGTACCGATCCGGACACCCGGGAAACCTTGGTCGGGAATGGACTCGGGCTTCTTGGCCACCCGTTCTTCGATGGCCCGCTGCACCCGACCGCTGTCCACGGAGGGGCGCAGGAAGGCCGGGCGTCGTCGCTTGAGCCAGGAAAAAAGGGAACGCAACCAGTTGGGCATGGATTCGCTTCGCCACCGGTCGTTGTGGCTTTTTTGACCGCTGGTAGTGTGCGACCGATGGCGGCAGGTTATACCAACGGTGGGCCTGACGGGGGGGCTCGGAGGGAGAACCGTAGTCCAGTAGCTTGCGGGCCCGGCCCTACGGCCTCACCGGCCCGTTACCTCGTTCCACCGACAGTATGGAGCGACGGAAACCACTACCATCATCAGAATTTGCCCCCCTGCGCAGGATGAACTCCCAGCGGTGGCCAAGTAGTGCCCGTGGCATAAACCCGAGGGCGCGCCGACGGGCGACGGGGCACGCCGGTTGATCGCCGCCACGGAAGCGAGGGCCCAGCATGACGCAACCCACGACCAAACACCGGATCTTCACCATGAGCTTTGCCGCGGTGTACCCCAACTACGTGGCCAAGGCTGAAAAGAAGGGGCGCACCAAGGAGGAAGTGGACGAGATCATCCGCTGGCTGACGGGTTACAGCCAAGCGGAGCTAGAGGCGCACCTGGAAAAGGGGACGAACGTTGAAACCTTCTTCACCCAAGCCCCCCAGCCCAATCCCAACCGGCAGTTGATTACCGGCTGCGTTTGTGGCGTCCGGGTGGAAACCATCGAGGACCCCCTCATGCGGGAGATCCGCTACCTGGATAAGCTCATCGATGAGCTGGCCAAGGGCAAGCCGATGGAGAAGATTCTCCGGAGCTGACGTACGCAGCCTCTGTGAGTCCTGAAGCCACGCTTGGGCGCCGAGCGCGGCTCCGCGCCCAAGCGTCCGGCCGCACCCGGTCCGGCGGGCGGCCGTGGGCCTCGGCTACCGCCGCACCAGCCGCCCGGCTCCCTGCTGCACCTCCACCCGCACCGGGTAAGCGCCGTCGCCGATGACGCCCGAAAGCCGCGGGCTCCGCTCGCTCCCCTCCCGCTGCAGCGGGAGCGTGGTTTCCAGTGAGCCCCGCTCGGCCGCGGCCTGCACGCTCCAGCCGCCTTCGCCCTCGAGGACAAGCTCCAGGTCGCCGAAGCGCACGGAAACGTCCGCGGCCCGCCGGACACCCCGGACCCTCAAGGAACCAAAGGATAGCTCCGCCGTAACATCGCCCTGGACGCCGTCGATGCGCGCCTCGCCGAAGCTGCCGGTTAGCTTCACGTTGCCGCCCACGTCCTTGACACGGGCCGCACCCCGTTCGACCGTGAAGTCCACATCTCCTCCGATGCGGTCCAGGTCGAGCTCACCCATATTCACGCGGCCGGTGACGGAACCGGCGATGTCCCACCCGGTCACGTTGCCGCCCGTCAGATCGACATGGACGGGGCCGCTCAGCTGTTCCAGCGACACGTTGCCGAAGTTGCCGTCAACCTCCACCGGCCCTTGCACGCGCCGCACCGCCACGTTGCCGCCGCCCAGCTGCAGGTCAACCGCGCCGGCGATGCCTTCCACCCGGGCGTCCCCCGTGAGCGTCGCCGCCAAGCTGGTGCCGTCCGGCACCGCCAGCCGCACCGCCACCCGCATGGCCCGGACGCCAGCGGGCAGGTCGGCCGACCGCCTCACGGCGAGACGCACCGAGTCGCCCTCCTGCACCAAGCCTGAGGCCACCTGCTCCGACAGCACAGCCGCCGCCTCGGCCAGCTGCTGCGGGCTGCCGTCGCCCCAAAGCCGGATCGAGTACTCGACCGTGACTTGATCGGTTTCCGAACGCACGACGTCCAGCTGACCGGCAAGACCCTCGATGGCCACTTGGCGGACGCCCGCCAGCGGCTCCAGTTGCCGGTGTTCCTCATAGTCCGGGTTCTGCGCGGGGAGCCGGCCCTGCTGCCCGTCGATGCGCACCAAATCGCTCTCCACAATCCCAATGAAGTCATCCACGCCGAAGCTGGTCAGGTCCCAAACGGCGATGGCCGAAAGGATCAAGAAGCCCAGAATCAGCGTCCGCTTAAAACCCATGGAACAGCCTCCTTAGGCGCAAGCGCCCGTCACACCTCGACGGCCCGCTCAAGCACCGCATTGAACAACGCATACAAGGCGACGACAAACAGGGCCATGGCCACAAAGGGGCCGCTTTCGATGGCCACCATGTCAAACTCGGGAATGCCGTTGCCCACGCTTAAGGCGCGCAGGTGGAAGTCAGGCAGGAACGCAAGCCACCGCAGCCCAAAGTCCCCCACGCGGCCCAGGAGCCAAAAGAGGAGCACCCAGCTCCACACCATGACAAGGCCTTGAAACCGCTTGAACAGGCGGCTGAACACGTACGCGAACTGGGCCACCAGCGCGATGACGACGAGGCCAGCCAGCAGCAAGCCACAGCCGAGCAGGGACATCTTGACCCAGTACTCCGGGGGCACAAGGGGGAAGACCTCCGCCCGGATCTCGGCCAACAGTCCCGTCCGGTCCAAGATGAGCCAGCCGCCGGCGGCAAACAGCAGCAAGAACGCGACGGCGCCGGTGAGGAGCATGGCCAGCTTGGCGCTGGTGATGACGCGCGCCCGCACCGGGAGGCTCAGCATGAGGTAGCTGGTGTTTTCCCGCCACTCCTGCCGGTACAACTGCACCGAGGTCCACAAGGCCCACAAGGGGAAGATGCCCGTGGCCGGGGCGAAGTACGCCGCGATGATGGCGCCCTCGTCCCAGCGCCCGATCCTGGACAGGAGGAAGAGCGTCCACAGCAGGTAGGCGCCGATCAGGAACAGCAGCTCCGTGCGGTTTCCCAGGATTTCCTTCTTGTATTGCTGCCACCACATCAGGCATACACCTCTTCAAACAGGTCCCGGATGGACTTGCCCCGTTCTTCCCGCAACCGCTCGGCCTCGCCCATCAGGGCCACCTTCCCCGCCTTGAGGAAGAGCACGTCCGAGAACAGGTTCTCGCTGTCGGCCACGTCGTGGGTGGACATGATCACGGTTTGGCTGTCCTCCCGGAACTCGGAGACAATGGCCTGGAGCACCCGCAGCCGGGACGGCGGGTCGATGCCCGACAAGGGCTCATCCAAGACGATCAGCGGGGCGCTCCGGCTCATGGCCACCACGATCTTGAGGCGGGCCCGCATGCCTTTGGAAAGCCGGCTCACCGTCGCCTCCGGGTTGAGGCCCATAAACTTGACGAGCTCCCGGCACCGCGCTGCGTCCCAGTCCTTGTAGAAGGCGCTGACGTAGTCCAGAATTTGCCGCACCGTCATCCAGCCGTAGAGGTAGTCGATCTCCGGCAGGTAGGCCACCATAGCCTTGGTCTTGGTCGACGGCTGCATCCCGTCGATGGTCACCGTACCCGAATCGGGCCGGTACAGGCCGGCGATGAGCTTGAGCATGGTAGACTTGCCGCTGCCGTTGGGCCCAAGCAGCCCGAGAATGCTCCCTTCCCGGATGGTGACGGACAATTCGTCCAGGGCCCGCACGCGGCCGAAACGCTTGGTCACCCGGTCAAACACGACCGTCGCCACGGGATTCACCTCCTTCGGTGCCGGACCGCTGCGACTGGGCGGCGTGCTGCGGCGGGGCGCCCGGCTGCGCTGGGGCGGCCTGCGCAGCGAACAACTCGTCCCACGTGCCCCGCACCATCTCGATCATCTCGTCGCGCCCGTAGCCGAGCGCGTGCATCTCCTGCACGAAACCGACCAATGCCCGGCTGGCCATCTCGCGGCGGATGGCGGCCAGCCGTTCGGGGTCCTGGGTGATGAAAGTTCCCTGGCCCCGCAGCGTCTCCGTAATGCCCATGAGCTCCATCTCCCTGTACGCGCGCTGCACGGTATTGGGGTTGACTTGCACCATCATCGCCAGCTCCCGCTGGGATGGGATCCGGTCTCCAGGCCGCAGGTCGCCCCGGGCGATCTGCCGCTTGAACTCATCGATGATCTGGAGGTATATGGGTGAGTGCTGGTCCAGTTTGAGCTTCATCGGCTTATACCCCTCCCGGCGGCCGCTGCGCCCACATCACTAGTGCACTATAATATTAGTGCACTACTGCAGCCGGAATCAAGTCGGACGTCTGGCGATTCCCTCCTGAGGGGGTGCCCGCCCCACTCCCGCCCCACCCCGGTACAACCCCAGGCCGGCCGTTCGCCGCCTTGCCCGGATGAGCCAGGAGTGGCCTCGCGGGTGTCGTATCCTCCTGAGTGGGAACCGAAGGGTCCCAGAAATGGCCGCAGTTACGAGGAGGAGCTAATCTTGGGTGCCGAAGAGCGGCGCCGGGCCGCTTTGGCCGCCGCAGGCAAGGCGGCTTTCGACCTGGTCATCCGCAATGTACGTCTTGTGAACGTATTCACCAGCGAGATATATCCCGCCCACATCGGGGTCGCGGCGGGGCTCGTCGCGGCGGTATTCCCCGGGGAAGCTCCCGTGCCGGTCGCCAAGGAAGTCGTGGATGGTGCCGGCCGCTACGCGGTGCCGGGCCTCATCGACAGCCACCTGCATGTGGAGAGCAGCATGGTGCTGCCGCCGGCCTTCGCAGCGGCTCTTGTTCCCCGCGGCGTGTTGACCATCATCGCCGATCCGCATGAGATCGCCAACGTGATGGGGCTGGCGGGAATTCGCATGTTTGTAGACGCAGGCCGGGGGCTGCCACTGGATTGTTTCTGGCAGGTGCCCTCGTGCGTGCCGGCCTCGCCCCTGGAAACCGCCGGAGCCGCCATCGGGCCCGATGAGGTGCAAGAGCTCTTGAGCTGGCCCGAGATGATCGCTCTGGGCGAAGTGATGGACTTTCCCGGGGTCATCGCCCAGACGGGCCGCACAGCCGACATCCTGGCGCGGGCCGTCGCCCTGGGGGCGGTCATCGAAGGCCACGCCCCCAACTTGACGGGGCGGGACCTGGCGGCGTACGTCACGGCCGGGGTAAACTCCGACCACACCTTGGTCACGCCGGAGCTGGCCTTGGAGCGGCTGCGGGCTGGCGTCACGCTGCAGCTGCAATACAAGTCGTTGACGCCGGAGACGTTAAAGACGGCCGAGGCGGCTGCCAAGAGCCTCAACCTTTGCCTGGTCACCGATGACGTCCTGCCCGACGACCTAGTGAGCACAGGCCACCTCGACCACATCCTGCGCACAGCCATCCAACGGGGGCTGTCGCCGGTGGAAGCCATTCGGGCTGCTACGCTGGCGCCTGCCCGGCGCATGCGGCTCTACGACCGGGGAGCCATCGCCCCGGGGCTGCTCGCGCACATCGTCTTGACCCCCAGTCTGGAGGAATTCCGCGCCGAGCTGGTGTTCCACCGCGGGCGCCTAGTGGCTCAAGACGGCCGGCTTGTGGTGGAACTGCCGGCCTACACCGTACCCGAGGAAGCGCTGCAGACGGTGCGCATCGCCCCGCCGGGGCCTGAGGACTTCGTCGTCCCCGTCCGAAGCTCCGCCGCGACGGCCCGGGTGCGCGTAATGGCCTTGAGCCGCAAGACCACCTACACCGCGGCCGAGGTGCACGAAGTGCCCGTGGCCGACGGGCAGTTGCAGTGGGAAGCCGCCGGGTTGTGCCTGGCGGCGGTGTTCGAGCGGCACGGGCGGACCGGGACGCGGGGCTACGGTTTGCTGCACCAGGCCCTGGAGCGGGGCGCGGTGGCGTCCACGTGGGCACATGACAGCCACAACCTCCTGGTGGTCGGCCGTTCCGCCTCCGACATGGCGGCTGCCGCCCGCTGGGTTGTCGAGCGCGGCGGCGGGATGGCGGCCGCCCTGGACGGCCAAATCTTGGCGGCGGTGCACCTTCCCGTGGGCGGCATCGTGTCGCCCCTGCCGGTGGAGCAGGTAGCCGAGCAAGTGCGGGCCTTCCGGGCCGCCTTGGGCCAGCTCGGTTTCACCCATCCCAGCCCCTTTATGGCCCTCGGCGCCTTGACCCTGGCCGTCAGCCCCGAGCTCAAGGTGACCGATAAAGGGCTGGTCGATGTGCAAGAAGGTCGGATCGTGGATTTGTTCGTGGCATGAAGCTGTGACAGCGTCGCAGCAACGAAACTTGAGGAGGTCGCACTCGTGTCTACTGCAGGCGTACAAAGGCACTTGCGCATCGGGCCGGGCATTATGCCCCGCTACTGCCTCATCCCCGGGGATCTGGCGCGAGCGGAGCGCATCGCGGCTTTTTTTGACAACCGCCGCGAAGTGATCCGGAACCGGGAATTTGTAGGCTTCATCGGCGAAGTGGACGGGGTGCCCGTCGGCGTCTGCTCGACTGGTATAGGCGGACCGTCCGCGTCCATCGCCGTGGAGGAGTTGGCCAACATCGGGGTCGACACGTTCATCCGCGTCGGTTCCGCGGGCGGCCGGCAGCCCCACATCCCCATCGGCAGCGTCGCCATCATCCACGCCGCCCATCGGGAGGACGGCACGTCGCGGGCGTACTTGCCGCCCGAATTCCCTGCCGTCGCGGACCTGGCTGTCACCAACGCCCTGGTGGACGCCGCGCGGCAATTGAACCAAAAGGTGTTCGTCGGGATCGGCACGACGCGGGACGCGTTCTATCAGAAGGACGAAAACCTGACGAAGCTCTTGACCGAACGAGGCCACGTGGTGGCCGCCGAGCAGGAGGCCGCCACCGTGTTCATCGTGGCCACCGTGCGGCAAGTGCGCGCCGGGGCGATCGTGGCCATCGACTCCAACATCTGGCTGCCGAAACCGGATCCCGAGGAAATCCAGCGCCGCTTCCGTGAAGGGGAACAAGCGGCCATCCGCATCGCCCTGGAAGCCGTCAAACTGCTGGCGCAGCGGGACGCCGCGGCTGGGAACTAATTTCAAGAAATGGGCCGGCGCCTACACGGCGCCGGCCGACGCAGCGGCCCCGGCGGCGCTCCCGCCGGGGGCCGCCAGATGGCAAGCCGCATAGTGGCCCTCTCCCACCGGCACCCACGGGGGAGCGGTGGTTCGACACCTGGATTCAGCCACGGGGCAGCGCGGATGAAACGGGCAGCCGAGCGGCGGGTTGACCGGCGAGGGCACGTCTCCCTCCAACAGCACCCGCTCCCGCGCCCGGGCTTCCCTCGGATTCGGCACCGGCGTCGAGCGGATGAGCGCTTGTGTGTAAGGGTGCGACGGACGCTGGAACACCGATTCCGCCGGCCCGGCTTCCACAAGGCGCCCGAGGTACATGACGCCGATGCGGTGCGAGATGGCCCGCACCACCGCCAAGTCGTGGCTGATGAACAGGTACGTGACCCGGCGCTCATGCTGCAACCGTTCCAGCAGTTCCAAGATCTGCGCCCGGACGGAGATGTCCAGGGCCGACACCGGCTCGTCCGCGACGATCACCTCGGGCCGCGTCGCCAAGGCCCTGGCGATCCCGACGCGCTGGCGCTGGCCGCCCGACAGCTCATGGGGATACCGGTCCAAGAACACTTCCGGCGGCGTTAGGCCCACGTCGGCCAGCAGCGCCGCTGCCTCGGCCCGGGCTTGATGGGGATCCGTCACTGTCCGCGAGCAGAGCAGGGCGGTGACCAGGCTTTGCCCGATGGTCTTGCGGGGATTCAGGGAAGCGTAGCTGTCCTGGAACACCACCTGCACTCGCCGGCGGAAGGCGGTCCACGCGTCGCCCTTCAGCTCGCCCAAGGGCGTCCCCCGGTAGCGGACCGTGCCGGCGGTAGGCGTTTCCAGTCCCAGGATCAGGCGTCCCATGGTGGACTTGCCGCAGCCGCTCTCCCCCACAAGGCCGTACGTCTCGCCGGCGTAGAGGATCAAGCTGACCCCGTCCACCGCCCGCACCTGGCCTTGCGAGCCGAAAAACGTGCGGCCCCACGGGTAGTACTTGCGGACGTTTTCGACGCTGATCAGGGGCGGCTCCGCCGCGACCGCGTCCCCCGGCGATCCGGCGGCAGCTTCAGCCCGCTTGGATGCCATCGCTTGTTCGGTCATGATTGCCTCCTACACCCGTCGCTGCCCCATCAAGCCCCTGCTCGGATTGGTACAGCCAGCACGCGGTGCGGCAAGCACCGACTTGAACCCGAGGCGGTGGGGCAGTTCGGCATTGGGGCATGGCCCGTGCACAGCGGGGGTGGAACCGGCAGCCGCTGGGCGGTTGGACCAGGTCCGGCACGCTGCCTGGGATGGTGACGCGCACCCGGTCGCGGCGGGTCACACTCAGCATCCCCTCCAACAGCCCTTGCGTGTAAGGATGGCGCGGGCGCTCGAAGACCTCCTCGACCGGACCTTCCTCCACAATCTCCGCGGCGTACATGATGTAGACGTAATCGCACAGTTCCGCCACGATGCCAAAGTCGTGGGTGATGAGCAGCAACCCCATCCGGCGTTCCCGCTGGAGATGGGCCAGCAGCTGCAGGATCTGGGCCTGAACCGTCACGTCCAAGGCTGTAGTCGGCTCGTCGGCCAATACCAGGGGCGGATCACACGCGATCGCGGACGCGATGCAGACCCGCTGCCGCATGCCCCCGGACAGCTCGTGGGGATACCGCCGCGCGACTTCCGGCCGCAGCCCCACCTGGCGCAAGAGGTAGGCGACCCGTTCCTCCACGTCGCCCGGCCAGCCGTGGGCCCGCAGTTGCTCCGCAATTTGCGCCCCGACGGTGAGCACCGGGTTAAGGTACGCCGACGGGTCCTGAAAGACCATCCCGATTTGGCGGCCCCGCACCCGGCGCAGCTCTTCCTCGGGCAGCCGGGCCAAATCCCGCCCTTGCAGCCGTACTTGGCCTTCCACGACCCGGGCCGCGCGGGTCGGGAACAAGCGCATGATGGAAAACGCGGTCATCGATTTGCCGCTGCCGCTCTCGCCCACCAGTCCCACGGCCTGGCCCGGAAACACCCGCAGGTTGACCCTGTTGACGGGCCGCACCGTTCCCCTTGCGCTGCGGATTTCCGTCACCAGATCGATGACTTCCAGCACCGGCTCCGGCGCCTGGACCAGAGCCGGATCGTGTTCCAGCTGCACCGCCACCCCGGTTCATCCTTCACGCAGTCGAGGGTTGGTCGCTTCATTGATCGCGTCCCCGACGAGATTAAAGCCCAAGACGGCCAAGGCGATGGCAGCGCCCGGAAAGACGCTCATCCACCAGGCCAAGCGCAAGTAATCCTGGGCGTTGTTGAGCATGCCGCCCCAGCTGGGGAGGTTGGGATCCCCCAGGCCAAAGAAACCGAGGCTGGCTTCCAGCAGGATGGCCTGGGCGATGTCCAGCGAGGCGGTGACGATGATGGGCGCCATGACGTTGGGCAAGATCTCCGCGAACATGATGCGGGCCGAACCCATCCCCAAGACCCGGGCGCTGTCCACGTACGGCAGCGTCTTTTGGCTCAGGTACTGGCCCCGCACCAACCGGGCGATCTGCGGCCAGCTGAGCAGGCCAATGACCAGAATCAGCTTGCCCAGGCCCGACCCAAAGAGGGCCACCACCAACAGCGCCAGGACAAAACGGGGGATCACCTGGAATAACTCCGTGATCCGCATCAGCGCCGCGTCCACAGCGCCGCCAAAATACCCGCTGATGGCGCCCACCACGATCCCGATGATCATCGCGGTGGCGGCGGCGGCAAACCCGACCAGGAGCGATACCCGCGCCCCCCAAATGACGCCGCTGAGCACATCCCGGCCCAGTTGATCCGTCCCTAGCAGGTGGCCGGGACTCAACGGCGGCAAGAACCGGTTGCGGGACGTGCTCCAGGGATCGTAGGGTGCCAGCCACGGTGCCAACACCGCCACCAGCAACAGGGACACCACGACAACCAGCCCAAACACGCCTAGCCGGTTGCGCCGGTATCGGTACCAGAACAGTTGCAACGGATGGGGCTGGCTCTTTTTGGCCAGCGCATGCACGGCCATCGATGTCTACCCCTTGACGCAAGACCGCGGGCTGCGCGTCATCGCTCGTCCGCCTGCTAGTAGCGAACGCGGGGATCCAAGAACGCGTAGGCGATGTCCGTCAGCAGATTCACGATGACCACCGTCACCGATACCAAGAGCAGGATCCCCAGCAGCACCGGATAATCGCGGTAAAAAATCGAGTCGTACATCAGCCGTCCGACCCCCGGCCAGCCGAACACGGTCTCCACCAGGGCCGAACCCGCCATGATGAAGGAAAAGTTATAGCCCACCACGGTGACGATGGGCAGCGCCGCCGCCCGCAGGCCGTGGGACCAGAATATGCGCCGTTCGGACACGCCCCGGGCGCGGGCGGCCAGGATAAATTCGGAGTTCATGACTTCCAGCAGGCTCGCCCGCGTGAGACGAGTGGTGATGGCCATATAACGGAACGAGAGGGCCGCCATGGGCAACAGCATGTGCTTCAGCATGTTGAGCCAGAGATCGAGGCCCGACAGCTCCAGCCGCACGTCCCTGAAGCCGCCTGCGGGCAGCCAGCGCAGCCAAACCGCGAAGATGAGGATCAGCAGCTGGCCGAGCCAAAACTCCGGCACGGAATACCCGGTCAAGGCGATCCCGGTGGAAACCGTGTCGAGCAGCGAGCCTGGACGCCGGGCGGCCAGCGTCCCGAGGAGGATGCCCATGGCCGTCGCAGCCGAAATGGTGAACAGCATCAGGAGCAGCGTGCGCCCCAATCGCTCCAGGACCAAGTCGAGCACGGGGACGCGGTTGGCAAAGGAGTAGCCCAGGTTGCCGCGCACAACGTTGAGCACGTACCGGGCAATCTGTTCCCACAGGGGCTTGTCCAGGCCAAACTCGGCCCGCACTTGCTCAATGTACTCGGGTGGAGCGGGGTAGTCGCCCACTAAGGCAGTCACCGGGTCCCCTGGGGCAAGCGCAATCAGCAAATAGTTGATGACGATGATACCCAAAAGGAGGGGGACGGCCTGCAACAGCCGCATGACTGCGTACTGCCACAGGGCCGTTCCCCCCGACCCGCTGCCTGCAGCCATCGGTCAATCACTCGGCCCACCAGACTCGTTCGAGGCGGTCGCGGACGTCCAGCGCCTCGCGCAGCCCGCGCAGCCGCTTGTTGGCCACTTCCGTGGCCACCTCGTCAAAGAGCACCAGCACCGGCAAGTCCCGGGCCAGGATCTGGGAGGCGCGACGGTACAGCTCCGCCCGCCGCTCGAAATCGAACACGCCGGCGGCCTCCCGGAGCAACCCATCGACCTCAGGATTCGAGTAGCCCGTGGCGTTGACGAACGGCGTCCCGGGCGCCGCCGTCAGGTAAATCCGGTGATAACCGAGGATCGGGTCTCCCGAGGACGTGAACGACTGTATGGACAAGTCAAACGCGCCCCGGGTGTAGACCTGCTCGACCATGACCGACCGCTCCAGCGGCACCAACTGCAGGTTGATGCCCACCTGGCGCAGGTTGTCCCGGATGATCTCGCCCGCGGTCCGGAAAGGCCCACGCGCCGAGTCGTAGACGAACCGCAGCGTCAGGTTGCGGACCCCGGCCTCGGCCAGCAGCTGCCGCGCCTTGGCGGGATCGTACGGATACAGCTTGGAGTAGTCGGTGGATTCGTCGTAAGCCCAGAAGAAGCCGCCGCCGAACGGCCCGACGTTGACGTTGCCCAGGCCCATGAAGGCCTGCTCCACGATCTGCTCGCGGTCGATGGCGTGCATCAGCGCCTGCCGGACCTTGGGATTGGCCAGGGCGCCTTCCCGGGTGTTGACGAACACGAAATACAGCGACGGGATCCGGACGCCTTGCCAGACTTCGAGCTCCGGATTTTGCATCATCCGGGGCAGCTCCGACGCCGGCAGGTACAGCCCCCACACCAGGTCCACGTCCCCGATTTCCAGCGCCACGGAGCGGGACAGCTCTTCGGGGATGATCCGGTAGATCAGCCGGTCAATGTAAGCGGGCTCATCGAAGTAGTCCGGATTGCGCTCCAACACGATGCGGTCGCCGCGCACCCACTCCCGGAACACGAAGGGCCCGCTCCCGACCGGTTTGTAGTTTGCCGGATGGTCGAGCGGGTTGCTGCCTTCATAAATGTGCTTCGGCAAGATCGGCGCGTCGAAGACGGTCAACAAGCTCATGAGCGGCGCGTAAGGCTCCCGCAGACGCAGGACGACGGTGTAGTCATCGGGCGTGTCGATGCCCTCCAGCAGCGCGAACGCGTTGCGGAAGCGGCCGTGGTAGGGCCCCAGCACGTTTTCCATCGTGTACTTGACGTCCGCGCTGGTCACAGGCCGCCCGTCATGCCAGCGGGCGTCCCGCCGCAGATGGAACGTGTACGTCCGCCCGTCTGCGCTGATGTCCCAGCTTTCGGCCAACTCGGGCTGGGGACGACCCTTTTCATCCAGCCAGATCAGCCCGCTGTACACGCTGGCCCCCACGGCACCCACCGGGTAGCTGGTCGTCAGCGCGGGGTTCAGGTGCTCAGGGTCCGCACCCAAGGCCACCACCAGGCTGCCGCCCTTGCGGGGCGCTTGGGCGGCCGCAAAAGAGCCGGCCAGCAATAACGTCACAACCAAAAGCGACAACGCGACGGTGAGTCGTTTCATGATGAGGCCTCCTTTGTTGCTGGGATGATAGAGCCGATCGCCGCGTGCCATCGCTGTAACATGCAGGGCAACATCCGCTCGCGGGCGGCAGCTGGTCCCCAGCGGCAAGCGGACGGACCCAAACGTGCATGACAACTCCAAGTGAGAGATTATTGCCTTCGCGCTCGGATCTCCTTCCCACCCGCACAGCAGGATACAAGTGGCAGAAACGGCCGTACGGCCCCCCAGGCCACAACGCCGCGCCGGTCTCCCGTGCCCTCACCGACTCACAGTTCGCCCGTGCCCAGGGTCTTCTCGAAAAACCCGATGACGCGCCGGTCATAGGCCGCCGGGTCAACCTGGCGCGCTCCGACGTGGCGGGTGCCGGGCACGATCCAAAGCTCCGCTAGGCCGGGCCGCGCCGCCTCAAACAGCCGCCGGCTCTCGCTGGACGGGATGGCGTCGTCGCCTTCGGTATGGATGAGCAGCAGCGGCTGCTTGAGATACGGCACCACGGCGATGGGGCTCACTGCATCGGTGTCAAGCCCGATCAGGGGCGGCAGCAGGGTGATGATCAGCCATGTGAACGGGAAGTTCGGGAGCCCCGTCCACACCGGCATGTTGACGGACAAGTAGTCCCGCAGGTCGCTGAAGGGGCTGTCGGCGACAACGGCCTCGATGCGGGGCTCGTTGGCCGCGGCCAGGATAGCGGTCGTCGCGCCCATGGAAAAGCCGATGAGACCGATGCGCTGCGCCTGTGCGGGCTTCTCGGACTTGAGCCAGTCCACCGCGCCGTAGATGTCCTTAACCTCATGATACCCAAGGGTCGTCACGTCGCCCTCGGACTCGCCCGAGTTGCGAAAGTCAAACATGAGGACGTTGAAGCCCGCGTCCACAAAAGCCCGCGCCAGCTCCAACGCGGGCAGCGACGGCGACAGCCGGTTGCTGGTGTAGCCGTGGGCCATGATGATGGTGCTGGAGCTGTCCTCCGCCGGCAGGAACCAAGCGCGGATCGTGAGCCCGTCCGTCGCCGGGAACGCCACCGACTCGTAGGCCAAGCCCACCTCCGCGGGCGTCCGGTCCACCGGCCGCGGCGCGGGGTGCGACAGCGACCAACCCACATAAACCGACACACCGACGACGGCCGCAACCGCCAAGACCATCAACCCCGCCAGCGCCCTCCAGAGCCAAGTGTTGCGCCGGCGGTACGCCGTGGGCCTACTGGCGATACCCGAGTTGCGTCCCATTCCCCGTTCAGCTCCTTCGGCTACCCTTGTCGATGTTTGCCACCCCGCCCGGCCGCTGCAGCGCCCCCTGCACAACCGGGCGCGGGCATCACCCGGTTTTCAATGCTCCAAGCCGCGCCCGCAGCCTGGACTCCGCAACCGCCCCGGCATGCAGCGTTTCCGCGCCCAGAAACCGCAGGAAGCGCCGGAAACCGGCTGCCAGGGCTTCGACAAAGGCTTCGTCGGCCGCCAGCGTTTCCTCCTCCAGCCACAACCCGTGGAGGACGAGCCGGCGCGCCTGGCGGTCCATGCGGCTGTCAAAGCGGGCCACCAGCCGGTCGCCCCACAGCACCGGCAGCGCGTAGTAGCCGTAGCGCCGCTGGTGCTCGGGCTTGTACACTTCCCACACGTAATCCGTCCGTCCGAGGCGCGCCAGCCCGTGGAAGGCGATCTCCTTCTTGATGAGAAACCGGTCCGCCTCGTCCTCCGGGCTCTCGTAGACGAGCTCCGGCGGCGCGACGGCCTCGGTGAGGGCATAGACCCGCTCGAAATTGACCCGGTGGTGAGTCATGGCTTCCCCGGTGCGCCAGAGGTAATACAGGGTCAAGGCGCTGTCCTTGCGGCCGCGGTAGCTGTTGGTCCGGGTGCGGCTGGCCATGGCGAAATCGCGATTGCTGACCGTCCCCCGCTCCCGCAGCACCTGCCGCATCTCCTCAACAGCGGCGGCGTGCTCCTGGCCGATCCGGAAGACGCGCGTCTCCACGTCCGGCCCGCCTTCCCGCTCGCGGCGCATCACGACCCGCCAGTGGGGCAGCTCCTCCATTGGGCGTGTCGCAAGCCACCCGCCCCAGTCGAAAAAGCGGCGCTCCCGGTAGGTGGGGATTTCCCACATGCCTGGTTGGTAGTCGATAACCCGGCTGTAGAGTGCGATGTCGTGACTGCGGGCCACCACCTGCAGCGGGTCCAGCTGCAGGTATTCCATGGCCCGCATGGCCTGCTCCGTGCCCGCCAAGCCCCGGAACCTCCGCCCGGGCCACAAGCCCTGCTTGCCCAGGACAAACCGCCGGGCCGTCGTTGCATCGATGGTCAACATCGAAGTGTGGGCAACCTCCCCAATTGCCGCAGGGGTTCGGCGGCCACGAGGGACCTCCTGCCGCGCCGGCGTAAGGAACCCGCCGCAGGATGTCGAATGGATACCAGGCATGTTTCCGGGGGAGTGCTGTACAGGCGGGAAACGGAGCCAAGTTGTCATATGTGCTGGCACGACCCCGTGGGCGAGAGCACCGGAGGTATGGCCATGGTCGAGCACATCGTCCTGTTCAAGCTGAAGCCCACCGCCACCGAGGCCGAAAAGAATGAGCTGCTGCGAAGGCTGCGGGGCTTGAAAGGCAAGATTGACGGCATCGTGGATCTTTCGGCCGGCGAGAGCTTCACCAACCGGCACAAGGGCTACACGATTGGCCTCGTGGTCCGTTTCGCGGACCGGGCGGCCCTGGAGCGCTACGGCCCTCACCCGGAGCACGTGCCCGTGAAGCAGTACGCGGAGCAGGTGTGCGAAGACATCCTGGCCGTGGACTACGAGTTCTGATGGCGGACAAGGAAGGCCATCGACGCCTCTGGCTTTCCCGCGAAGTTCATCTGGAGCTGCTGCGCCTGTCGCTGCCGACCATCGTCTCGACCCTGGCAGTGCCACTGTTAGGGCTGGTGGATACCATCGTCCTCGGGCGATTGCCGGAGGTGGAGCCTCTGGGTGCGGCGGCTGCGGCCAACACCATCTTCAACTCCCTCTTTTGGGTGTTTGGTTTCCTGCGCATGGGGACGACGGCCCTGGTGGCCCAGGCCAGCGGGCGCAAGGATGACGATGAGGCCGTGCGCACGCTGTTTCAGGCGCTGGCCATCGGCGCCGTCATCGGGTTTCTCCTGGTCTTGCTGCGGGGACCCATCGCGTGGGCCGGCTTTGCGCTGATCGGCGCGGAGCCGGAAGTGGATCGGCTGGCCAAACAGTACTTCGCCATCCGCATCTTTGAGGCGCCGGCGTTCCTGATGACCATGGCGCTCACCGGCTACCTGCGGGGCCGAGGCGACGCGGTCCTCCCCATGCTGCTTGTGGTTCTCATCAACGCCGTCAATATCGCCGGCGACCTGCTCCTCGTCCCCGGCACATGGGGCCTGCCGGCCTACGGCATCCGGGGCGCGGCGTGGGCGAGCCTGGCCGCCCAAACCGTCGGCTTTGTCGCCGCGGCCGCCGTCGTGGGGCGGCAGGTGCGCCACCGCTGGAGCTGGACGTGGATCATGCGCGTGCGGGAGCTGGCATGGCGGCGCTTCCTGCATGTGCAGCGGGACCTTTTCCTGCGCACGCTGGCCCTGGTAGCCAGCCTCGGCGCGGTGACGGCCTTCGCGGCCCGGCTCCACAACGCCCACGAGCTGGCCGCCCATGCGATCCTGCTGCAGCTTTACACGCTGGGCAGCTACGGGGTGGACGGCTTCGCCTACGCCACGGAGACGACGGTTGGCATGTGGCTCGGCCACGGCAACGCCGCCCGGGCCCGGGCCAGCGCGTTGGCGGCCCTGATGTGGGGCACCGGTTTGGCGCTGGCCGCGAGCGCCTTTTACCTGGGCGCCGACGACTGGATCGCCGGGGTGTTCACCCACGACCCCATGGTGCAGGAAGTGGTCCGCCGCCTCACCGGCGTGGTCGTCGTGATCCTTCCCGTGGCCGCTGTGGCCTTCGTCTTCGACGGGATCATGATCGGCGCCACCGACACCCGTTACCTGCGCAACGCCATGTTCGTCAGCTCTGCGGTCTTTGCGGCGGTGCTCCTGGCCGGCTGGCGCTGGATCGGCCCCGGCCTGTCCGTGATCTGGTGGAGCCTAGGGGCTTTCCTCTTGATGCGGGCCGTGACCCTAGGACTGAGGTTTGCGTCCGGCCGCTGGTGCGAAAGCGTCTTCCTCAAGGCCACGGACTCGGCTCCGGGGACAAGCAACGCCCCGCAACGGGGAAATTAGCGAGGGCCGGCGCCTCACGGGCGTCGGCCCCCTGGCTGCGTACGCAAGCATCGCCTGTCCTACCCCGCCTTGACCCGTACCCGGCGAAAGAGGTCAAACCCTCCCTGCGCCGAACTATGGTCTCATGTCGCTGAGCGAAATCACCCACCCTTCCGCTGGACGCGTCGTGTCCGTACAAATCGCCCCCGCCCACCGGGCCCCCATGGAGTTTCTCAATGAAGCAGAGGTGCGCCCGAACTGGGGGCTGGTAGGCGACCATCATGCGCGGCCCGACAGCAGCCGGCAGGTGCTGCTCGTGGAAGCCGAAACCCTTGAGCGCCTCGGGCTCAAGCCGGGCGATGTGCGTGAGAACCTGACCGTGCAGGGCTTGGACCTCATGGCGCTGGGCGCGGGTTCGCTTCTGCGCGTCGGCGATGAGGTCGAACTGGAAATAACTAAGTACTGCGCCCCGTGCCAGCGCCTGGAAGAAATCCGGCCGGGGCTCATCAGGGAGATCGCGGGGCGCCGGGGCATGCTGGCCCGGGTCGTGCGGGGCGGCACCGTGAAGCCCGGGGACACCGTCACGGTGGTCCGGGCCGTCGCACCAGAACAGCGCCACCTTCCCGGCTGAGCCAACTGTTGACGGCACCAAGGAGGGTTTCCATGGTCAAGGCACTGCTCTGCGACCTGGATGGGACGCTGCTGGACATCGATTTCAACGGGTTCATGCGCGAGTACTTGACGGATGTTTCCCGGCGCTTTGCCGACTGCATCCCGCCCGAGCGTTTCCAGCGGCAGGTCCTCGCCTCCATGAGTGCCGCCGTGGCCAAAACCGACACCGATCGCACCATGCTGCAGGCGTTCATGGAGGACTTCAGCCGGGCGTTGCCGCTGCCACCCGACGCCCTGGACCGCTTCCACGACTACTACAAGACCGACTTCCCCCGGCTGCGCTCCTGGGGCCGGCCGGTGCCCGGGGCGCGGGAGCTGATCGAGGCGGCCCTGGCGCGGGGATTGGACGTGGTCATCGCCACGGCCCCGTTTTATCCCGAACTCCCCATCCGGGAGCGGCTGCGCTGGGCGGGACTGGACGACGTGCCCTTCCGGTTTATCTCCTCTTCAGAGGTCATGCGCCGCTCGAAACCGTTCCCAGAGTTTTTCCAGGAAATCGCCGACCACATCGGCGTAAAACCGGAAGAGTGCCTGATGATCGGGGACGAGACGGTCATGGACGGTGCCGCCGCTCGGGCCGGCATGCGGGTCGCCTTGGTGGGACCGGACAGGGGCTCGTTCTCGAGCAGCATCTTGGCGTCGCCGGCCCTCCGGGGCGTCGCGGCGCCAGACGACTCCCTCCCCCGTTACGCGGACATGTGGGAGCTTCTGGCCCGGCTGCGGGCGGAAGGCATCCTTTAAACGATCAGGGGCGGGCACGAAATGGGCCGGGCGCAGCCCAAAGGGGCGAGGCGCCCGGCCTGGGTATTTGCGGCGGCCTGCCGCGCTACCGGCCGACAGGCACGAGGAACCGGCCTCCGCCGAGGATCTGGTTTCGCCAGTACTCACCGTCGGTACGGGCAAAGGTGTGGACGACCCGGCCCTGGCGGGACGACGCCACCACAAAGTCGACCCGGGTACCGGCCTTGCCCGTCACCACGGCCACGCCCCCGACGCCGCCGTCGGCGCTGCGGAAGAAGAGCAGGTCGCCTGCCCGCAATTCAGCTGGATCCACCGGTACGACATTGAACTGGTACAACACGGCGCTGGTGGCGTCCGTCCAAAAGACGGGCGTCTCAGGAGGAGCAGCCAGGAACCGCACACCGGGGATCGCGGCCCGCAGGGCTTCCACGGCCACGCCGGACGCATCCACGCCCAGCTCTTCAATACCGTCGCCACCTGCTACCCGCTGCAGAAACTCGTTGACGCTCACCCGGCCGCCCCAGCGGTAGGGCACCCCTTGGAACGTCTCGTCGCCGATGGTGTAGGTGACCTGGGCAAAGGCCAGGGCGGCCTCAGCCACCTGGCGGCCTTCCTCCTCGGTCAACGGGCGGCGCTCCAGCGCGGCCAAGCCGGAATCGGCCTGGGCCAACGCGACGCCCGGCAAGATTGCCAACGACGCCAGAACCAAGGCACTACAAGCGATCTTCCATCCTGGACGCATGCGCACAGGCCTCGCCTCCTTGCAGCTTATCGCAGCTTGTACCGGAACGGGCGGTCGGACCGTCACTTGCTCGCGGCGACCTTTTCGGCGATGGCCGCCGCCACCTCGTCGGTGGTGGCGGTGCCGCCCAGATCGGGCGTGCGGACGCGCCCTTCGGCCGCCACGGCTTCCAGGGCGGCCATCACGCCCCGCGCGGCTTCCTCCTCGCCCAAAAACTCCAGCATCATCGCGCCGGCCCACACCGCCGCCATCGGGTTGGCGATGCCCTTGCCGGCGATGTCGGGCGCGCTGCCGTGCACCGGCTCAAACAGCGACGGGTTGCGCCGCTCCGGGTCGATGTTGCCGCTGGCGGGGATACCGAGGCTGCCCTGAAGCGCGCCGCCCAAGTCGGTGAGGATGTCGCCAAACAGGTTGGAGGTAACCACCACGTCCAGCGTCTCGGGATGGGTCACCATCCGCGCCGCCAAGGCGTCGATGTGGTAGAAACTGACCTGCACGTCCGGGTACTCCTTGGCCAGCTCCCGGCACACCTCGTCCCAGAACACCATGGTGTACTGGATAGCGTTGGACTTGGTGGCACAGGCCAGCTTCTTCGCGGGCCGCTTACGGGCCGTTTCAAAGGCGTAGCGCATCACCCGCTCCACGCCCTTGCGGGTGAAGATGGTGGTCTGGATGGCCACCTCGTCGGGCGTGCCCCGGCGCAGCCGCCCGCCGACGCCGGCGTATTCGCCCTCGGAATTCTCCCGGACAAACACCATGTCCACCTTGAGGCCCGGCCGCTCCCGCAGAGGCCCCGGGATCCCCGGCAGCAGCTTGACGGGCCGCAGGTTGATGTACAGGTCAAAGGCCTGCCGCCACAAGAGCAGCGATTCCCGCAGCGCGATGTGGTCGGGCACCTTGGCGGGATTGCCGATGGCGCCCAGGAAAATCGCGTCGTGCCGGCGCAGCTGCTCCAGCCCGTCGGGCGGCATCATGCGGCCGTGCTCCAGATAATAGTCGCAGTTCCACATGTAGGTGGTTTCATCCAGCACAAAGCCGTAGCGCCGGGCGGCCGCCTGCAGCACCCGCATGGCCGCGGGCGTCACTTCTTTGCCGATGCCGTCCCCCGGCAGCACTGCGATGGAATGCCGTCGCATGGGAGGATCACCTGCTCCTTTGGGTATCGGGAATTTCTGGTTACTTCGACGCTGGCTGAGCGTTCCCTGGCTCGAAGGGTGTCGGATGTCGTGCCGAAAACCGTCGGATTCCTTCGGTTGACACCCTCTTTCTAGAAACCGTATACTCGAACCACGCGGTTCACCATTTGGTTCCCTCTGGACCATCCGGATCTTCCTCTGCGGCCCCGTGTTCGGGCGGCGGAAGGGTATGGTGTGCCCGTCAGCCGGGCGAGATTTACCACACTTTCTGCGAGGGAGGCTGATGCCGTTGCTTCGTCTACGATCCCTGCTGGCCGTTGGTCTAGTCATGTTGCTCTTGGCCGCCGGGCCTTTCGCGGCCCTGGCGCAGACCCCGATCCGGGTCGGTTCCAAGAACTTCACCGAACAGTTGGTGCTCGGCGAGCTCATCCTGCAGGCGCTGGCCGCGCACGGCCTGCCCGTGGAAAACAGGCTGAGCCTTGGCGGCACCGCCGTGGTGCGCCAGGCCCTGGAGACGGGCGAGATCGACGTCTATGCCGAATACACGGGCACCGCGCTGCTGGTCCATTTCAGCGGCTACGGGCTCGACGTCCCCCGGGAGGTGTGGTCCAACCCGGAGACCTCGACGGCCCTGGTGCGGGAGGTGGATCTCGAGCGCAACGGCCTCGTGTGGCTGTGCCCGGCTGACGCCAACAACACCTATGCCATTGCCGTGCGTCGCCACTGGGCGGAAGAAAACGGCGTGTACACGGTGGCGCACCTGGCCGCCTACATCAATGCCGGCGGCCGGGTGATCTTCGCCTCCAATCCCGAGTTCATCGACCGGCCGGACGGGCTGCAGGCCTTTGAGCAGACGTACGGCTTTTCCATCCCCCGCGGTGACGTGTTTGTCCTGGCGCAGGGGTCCTATGCCACCGCCCAGGCGCTGGCCAACGGCGCCAACGGCGTCAACGCCGCAATGGTGTTTGGCACCGACGGCACCATCGCCGCGTTCGACCTGCTGGTGCTGGAAGACCCCCAAGGCGCCATGCCCATTTACCAGCCGGCGCCGGTAGTGCGGGCCGAAGTGCTGCAGGCCTATCCGCAGCTGGAGGAAGTCCTGTGCCAGGTGTTCGCGCACTTGGATGGGCGGACGCTGGCCGAGCTCAACGCGGAAGTGGACGTCTATGGCCGCCAGCCGGCTGCCGTCGCCCGTGACTTCCTGCAGCGCATCGGAGTGATCCGCTAATGAGCGGCCCCGCGAGAACGGCCGGCAGCCGCAGCTGGCTCGGGATCGCCGGCGCGGCGCTGGCCCTCGTCGCGGTGGGCGGCCTGCCGTGGATCCAGAGCGCCCCGAATCCGCTAGCCCTTGGCTCAAAGTTTCTGGTGCGGACCAGCACGGTGTCGTCCTTAGGCGGTTGGCCCGCCGCCTGCCTCCTCGCGGCCCCGGCAGCGGTCGCGCTCCTGGTGAGCGCCCGGCCGCTGGGTCCGCGAGGGGGCTGGTGGCTGTGGGCGGCCGGCAGCGCTGGGCTTTTGGCCGTGTGGGGCACCAGTGAGCCCTTGATCGCCGCCGGGCGCGCCCAGGGTGCGGTGGCCAATGTGGCCTTATGGGGCAGCGGCGTGTGGCTGTCCTTGGCCGGCTACGGGCTGCTCATCTACGCGGGCGTCCTCAACGTCCGTCGGGCGGGCCGTATGCCTTCGGCCCTCTGGTCGATGCTTTGGCTGCCGGTGCTGCTGGTCATCGCCCACGGGGCCTGGCTCGTCTTCCGGGCCGAGCCGGCGGAGAACTGGCTGTGGCGGGTGTTTCAGGAGGAAGCCCAAAGCGGCGGGATCCAACGCCGGCTCAGGGAACATCTGTGGCTGGCCGGTGTATCGGCCGGCTTGAGCATCGTCATCGGTGTCACCATCGGCATCTGGGGCTACTACCGGGAACGGGTGGCCCAGGCGGCGCTGTATGTGTCCGGCGTCATCTTGACACTGCCTTCCTTGGCCTTGTTTGCCATGCTCATGGAGCCTTTCGCCGCCCTGGCCAACGCCTACCCGGTGCTCCGCAGCTACGGGATCGGCGGCCTCGGAGCGGCCCCAGCCATTACGGGGCTGGCCCTGTACGGGCTGCTGCCGGTTATCCGCAACACCCATGCGGGCCTGCACAGCGTTTCGGCCGCCCAAGTGGATGCGGCCCGCGGCATGGGCATGACGCCGCGGCAGATCATGTTCATGGTGCTCTTGCCCCACGCGCTGCCCATCATCATGGCCGGCGTACGGCAGACGGCGGTGCTGCTCATCGGGATCGCGACCCTCGCTCAGCTCATCGGCGGGGGAGGGCTCGGCTACTACATCCTCCAGGGCATCAACCGGGCCAGCATCGCCCATATCCTCCTCGGAGCGATCCCCGCGGTGCTGGTTGCCATCGCGGTAGACCTGCTCCTGGGCTGGCTCGCCCGCTGGCTGACGCCGAAAGGCCTGCGCATGTCCAGGGGGGTTTCGGCATGAGCCAACCGATTATTGTGTTTGAAGGTGTCACCAAACTGTACGGGCAAAAGAAGGCCGTAGACAACCTCAACCTGGCCATCATGCCCGGGGAAACCTGTGTGCTCATCGGCCCGTCGGGCTGCGGCAAGACGACCAGCCTGCGCATGATCAACCGGTTGGTGGAGCCCACCACCGGGCGCATCTTGATCAACGGCGAGCCCAATGATCGCGTGCCGGCCGAAGAGCTGCGGCGGCAGATCGGCTACGTGATCCAGGGCGTGGGCTTGTTTGAGCACATGACCGTTGCCCAAAACGTAGGCGTGGTGCCGCGGCTTCTCGGTTGGCCCCAAGGCCGCATTGACGAACGGGTCGACGAGTTATTGACGCTGGTGGGGCTCGACCCGGCCACCAACCGCAACAAATACCCGCGGCAGCTTTCCGGCGGCGAACAGCAGCGGGTGGGGGTAGCCCGGGCGCTGGCGGCGGATCCGCCCATCCTGCTTATGGATGAGCCCTTTGGCGCCTTGGACCCCATCACCCGGGAACGGCTCCAGGGCGAGTTGCTCGCCATCCAGCGGGTGGTCAAAAAGACCATCGTCTTTGTCACCCACGACATCCACGAAGCCCTCAAGCTGGCGGACCGCATCGCCATCATGCGCCAGGGCAGGCTGGTGCAATACGACACGCCCGAGGCCATCCTCTGGCGGCCGGCGGACGAGTTTGTCCAGGACTTCGTTGGCGGGGACCGGGTGCTCAAAGCCCTGGGGCTGGTGCCGGTGTCCCGGGTGATGGAGCCCGCGGCCTTGCGCAACGGGCAGGCAACCGCAACGGACGAAGCGGGCGGCGCTGCGCCCGAAGGGACGCCGGCTGGACGGGCCCCGGCGGCCGTGCCGGCCACGGCCACGCTGCGGGACGCTTTGTCGGCCGCGATCCTCAACGGTTTGGCCGACACTCCCGTCGTGGACGACAACGGCCGCGTCGTCGGCTGGATCCGGCGGGAACGGTTGTTGGAACTGCTGTCCGCCTTGCCGGTGCAGGGGGTGGCCTCGTGACGGTCACGCGCGTCGTGCGGCTCGCGGCCTCGACGGTGGGGGCCGTCGTGTTGCTGGGCGTGTTCTTCCGAATGGAAGACTTGCACGCCCGCATCCTCCTGGCCGTCTGGCCCCAGTACCCCAACGCGTTGCCTTTCCAGGGCGGCACCATGTGGCAGATGGGCGTGCGCACCGTGGAGCTGGTGCTCTTGTCCACCCTGCTGTGCGTCGTCATCGGCATTCCCCTTGGCGTCATCGCGACCCGGCCCCGCTTCCGGGACGAATGGGCTCCGGTGATCGACGGCCTGGTCAATGCAGGGCAGACCATCCCTTCGCTGGCCATCGTCGCCCTGGCCCTGCCCCTGTTGGGCTTCGGTTTTGTGCCGGCGCTGGTGGCCATGGTGCTCTATGGTCTCCTGCCCGTCCTGCGCAACACCGCGGTGGCGCTGGAAACCGTCGACAAGGCCCAGCTGGACGCCGGCCGCGGCATGGGCATGACACCGTGGCAGCTGTTGTGGATGGTGGAGCTGCCCCACTCTATCCCCGTCATCTTGGCCGGCATCCGAACGTCCGCGGTGCTCAACGTCGGCGTGGCCGTCATCGCGGGGCTTATCGGGGCGGGCGGTTTTGGCACCGCCATCGTCCACGGCATCGATCTGCGCGTCCCCCCGCTGGTGTGGTACGGCGCCGTCCCCACGGCGCTGCTGGCCGTCATCATGGACTTTTTCCTGCGGAGGCTGGAGGAGATCCTCACGCCTCGAGGCCTGAGGCTGCGGGCCGCACGGCGCTGAGGCCCTGCGGCCCGCAGGGCCGTGGGCGGCCAACGTCGAAACGATCCGTCGCTTTTTGACGGGCCCCGTCCGGCGGTCTCCGCCGGCGCCGGCCAAAGAGGTGACCTCCTTTACGATGGAGCCGGAGCCGATACCTACCCCTGCTCCTCCGGACGGCGACAAGCGCGACCTCTTGCGGCGGCTGACCAGCTTCCGGCAATCGCGGGCAAGCCGCACCGAACAGATCTTGTGCGACTACTTGATCGCCGCGTACCGGGATGCGGCCTTTCTCACCGCCGAGGAACTGGCCCGGGCCGCCGGTGTGAGCAAGGCTACCGTCATCCGCCTTGCGACCAAGATCGGTTTCGCTAGCTTCAATGACCTGCGGGAGCGGCTGCGCCGGATCGTCGCCGACGACCTGCACCGCGCCGACCGGGAGGAACAGGGCCCCGACGCGCTGCAGCCCGCCCAGCGGCTCATTGCCTTGGAAGGGGAAAATGTCCGCCGGCTGGCGCGGCAGCTGCGCTGGGAGGACGTGGAGCAGGCAGCCCACTGGCTGTGCGGCAGCCGCTCCGTCACGGTGCTCGGCCTTGGCCGCTGTGCGGCGCTGGCCGTCCATGCGGGCTACCATCTCAAGCGCCTCTTGCCCCACGTGTACATCTACACCGCCGCCGACGCCAGCCTCTGGGATCACCTGACCCTGGCGCAGGACGGGGGCGTCGTGCTGGCCATCGGCCTGCGGCCCTGCGACCGGCGCTTGGTGGAAGCGGTGGCATACGCCCGCTCCCTGGGGTATCCGATCCTGGCCGTCGTGGAGGAGTACGGCTCACCCCTGTCCGAAGCGGCAACGGTGGAGCTGCCGGCCCCCGCGGCCACCGACGCCTTTACCGGCGCGTACGCCGCGCCCATCACCCTCCTCACCGCCTTGGTGCATGCCGTCGCGGCGACGCTGGGCGAGACCGCGCTGACCCGGCTGCGGACCTTGGCCGAGGCGGGCGATGCGCTGAAGCTCTACTGCTAGGTGCTGCCCCGCGCTGGCCCTGCAGCCCCCCGGCGGCTTTACAGCCACCGGGTGGTGACGACCTTGCGGTCCGTGTAGAAGTTGATGGCGTCCTCCCCGTTGGCGTGGAGATCGCCGTAGAAGGAGTTGCGCCAGCCCGTGAAGGGGAACACCGCCACCGGCGCCGGCACGCCGATGTTGATCCCCAGCATCCCTGCCTTGGCGTGGCGGCGGAAGGCCCGGGCGGCGGCGCCGCTGCGGGTGAAGATCACCGCGCCGTTGCCGTAGGCCGAGCGGTTGATGAGCGCGATGCCCTCCTCCACGTCCTTGACCCGCACGGTGGTCAGGACGGGGCCGAAAATCTCCTCCCGGGCGATGCGCATGTCGGGATTGGCGCCGTCAAAGATGGTCGGCCCCAGGAAGAAGCCCCGCTCGGGCACGGGCGTCTTGCGGCCGTCGAAGATGAGGCGCGCCCCTTCCTCTTCACCGATCTGGATGTAGCTCTTGACCCGCTCCCGGTGCTGTTCCCGGATTAGGGGGCCCATCTCCACGCCCGGCTGGTCGCCCGGGCCGATCTTGAGCCGATTGGAGCGGTCCACCAGGCGCTCGAGGATCTTGTCGGCCACGTCCTTCTGCGCCACCAGGACGCTGCCCGCCATGCAGCGCTGCCCGGCGCTGCCAAAGGACGAGGCGACAATGGCTTCCGTCGTGTAGTCCAGGTCCGCGTCGGGCAGCACGATCATGTGGTTCTTGGCCCCGGCCAGCGCCTGCACCCGCTTGCCGTACGCGGCCGCCGTGCGGTAGATGTAGGCCGCGACGGGCTGCGAGCCCACAAAGGACACCGCCCGCACTTCCTCATGGGCGAGCAAGGCATCCACAGTCTCCCGCGCCCCATGCACCACGTTGAAGACGCCGTCGGGCACGCCCGCTTCCGCCAAGAGCTCCGCCAGGCGCGTCGCGGTCAACGGCGTCCGCTCCGAGGGCTTGAGCACAAAGGTGTTTCCGCAGGCGATGGCCAGCGGGAACATCCACATCGGGATCATGGCCGGGAAGTTGTAGGGGCAGATGCCGACGCACACACCCAACGGCTGCCGGTACATCTCCGCGTCGACGCCGGTGCCGACCAGCTCCAGCGTCTTGCCCATGATGAGCGTCGGGATGCCGGCGGCAAACTCCACCACTTCGATGCCCCGCTCCAGCTCCGCCCGGGCTTCGGCCAAAGTCTTGCCGTGTTCCCGGGTGATGAGGGCAGCCAGCTCATCGGCGTGCTCTTCCAGGACCTGCTTGAAGCGGAACATGAGCCGCGCCCGCTGGAATACCGGGGTCTCGCGCCACGCGTCAAAGGCCGCCGCGGCGGCTCTGACCGCCCGGTCCACGTCCGCGGCGCTGGACAAGGGCACATGGGCGATGACCTCGCCGGTGGCGGGGTTGTACACGGGCTCCGTCCCGGCGGCGTCGGCTTCCACCCACTGCCCGCCGATAAAGTTGCGCAGACGCACCACTTCAGTTTGCGGCTGTGCCATGGCCAATCACGCTCCTTTCGCTTTCCGTCGCCTGGCTGGCCGGCGTCCAACCTCAAGCGGCCGAAACCGCACTTCCCCACGCCGGACACCCGCCGGCGGGTACGTGCCCGCCTAGGCGGGCGGCGCTGCGGCGCCCGAGGCCCCTGCGGCGTAAACGATCTCCTTGAGCCGGCGCACAACCCGGGCCGGGTCTTTGGCCTGCCACACGTTGCGGCCGATGGCGACCCCCGCGGCCCCCTCCGCCATGGCCTGGGCGACGCTGGCGTAGAAGTCCTCCTCCCGGTCCACCCGCCCGCCGCCCAGGATCATGACGGGCACGGGAAGCCGGCGGGTCAAAGAGGCGTAAACCCCCGGCGCGTAGGGCGCCTTGATGATGTCCGCACCCAGCTCGGCGCCGATGCGGGCGATGTGGGGGACCAACTGCGGGTCGTTCTGTCGCTCCTTGGGAACGCTCAAGCCCCACAGCACCGTCTCCACCATCACCGGCACGCCCCACCGGTCGCCGGCTGCGATCACGCGGGCGACGCGCTCCAAGTTGTCCGCGTGCACCCGCAGATCCTTGCGCCCAAAGATGAGCAGCACCTTGACCGCGTCCGCCCCGAGGGCCAGGGCCTCCTCCACCGTGGCCGCGAGGCGGTGCTCTTCGCCGATTGCTTCGCCGCCCGGCAGCGACGCGGTCATGCGGGAATCCAAGGCCGCGATCAGGGCCGGGCCGCCCCGCTGCGCCAGGATATGGTGATAGCGCTTGAGGGTCCCGGGGCGGATGATGAGCCCGTCGGGGGGCTCCTCCATCAGGGCCGCGAGCGTCTTTTCCATGTCGTCCAGGCCCGGGATGTCGCCGTGGTCCAGGGCGTGGTCCACAGCCACCACCACCGAGCGGCCGCTTTTCGGGTCAAACAGCCGGGCCTGGCGGAGAGCCTTGCCGGGCGTCTCGGGCCGCCACGCCAGCGCGGAGCTCCGGGCCGGCCCTGTGGCAAGCGTCGTGGCAGGCGTCATGCTCTTCCCGTCCTCTCCCGCAGAAACTCATCCAGCTCTTCCCGGGTCGGGATGGCGGGCGCGCAACCGTGGCGGCTGACGACGATGGCGCCGGTCGCGTTACCGTATTCAAGGCACCGCTCCAAGGGCCACCCCCGCAGCAACCCCGCGCAGTAGCCCGCAGCGAAGCCGTCTCCCGCGCCCAGGGTGTTGACCACCGTGACCGGGAATCCGGGCGCCTGGATGCGCCCTTCCGGGGTAATCACCATGGCCCCATCGGCCCCCAGTTTCACCACGACCTGCGACGCACCTGCGTCCAGGAGCTCCCGGGCCATGCGCTCCAGCTCTGCCTGTGAGGGTTTGCCCGCACCGACCAGCTGCTCGCGGCCGGCGCCGACACCGCCCGGTTCCCCGCTCAAGCGCACCGCGGCCGCCGCGAAAGCCACCTCGACCTCATTGCCGATGAGCACGTCGCACAGGCGCACGGCCAGGTCGTAGTAAAGCAGGCATTCGGTGGCGTCCGCCCACAGCATGGGCCGGTAGTCGATGTCCATCACGTTGAGCGCGCCGCGGCGGCGGCGACCCCGGAGGAGGTAAAGGACCGTCTCCCGCAAGGGGCTTTTCGCCAGGGCGGTGCCGGTGACCACCAGCATTTTGGCGTTGAGCACGGTTTCAACGTCCAAGTCGCTGAGCTGCACCTGGGTGTCCGCGCACGGGTCCCGGTAAAAGAGCACGTGGGAATCCTGCGGCGGGAAGATGGCCGCAAAGGCGAGCCCCGTCCGGTACCGCGGGTCGACCCCGACAAACCGGGTGTCGACGCCGCTTTCCTCAAGATACCGCCGCAAGAAGCGCCCGTGGCCGTCGTCGCCCACCCGGCTGATGAGCCCGCAGTGCAGGCCCAGGCGCGCCAGGCCGACGGCGATGTTGGCTGCGGACCCGCCGAGATACTTGTTGAAGGACTCGACTTCTTCCAAGGGCCGGTGCAGCTCGTTGGCGTACAAGTCCACGATGACGCGGCCGACCGTGAGCACTTCCATGGGAACCGCCTCCTACAGGCCGAAGGTCTCCCGCAGGTAGCGGCGGTTGCGCACCGCCACCGCCAGCGTGTCCTCGCCCGGCTGGACGACCCGGTCCTGCTCCACCACCAGCCACCCGTCGTAGCCCGCTGCCTTGAGCTCGTCGAGGATCGCCCGCAGGTCCAGCGAGCCCGTCCCCAGCTCCACGAAGACGCCTTCCTTTGCCAGCGGGGTGTAGCCCTTGCCCTGAGCGATGCCGGCCCGCAGCCGATCCATGTCGATGTCCTTGAGGTGGACCAGGCCGATGCGGGAACCCCAGCGGCGCACGGTCTCCAGCGGATCGCCGCCGCCAAAGGCCGTGTGCCCGGTGTCCAGGCAGAGGCGGATGCGATCGGGATCAGTGGATTCCAGCAAACGCTGCACCTCAGCCGGGTGCTCAATGTAGGTGCCGCCGTGGGGGTGGAAGCTGACCGTCAGGCCCAGGTCCCGGCAACGGTCGGCCGCCTGGTGAAGTCCCTCCACAAAGGCCCTCCACTCGTCGGCCGTCATGCCCCGGACGGCCGTTTCGCTGGTCCGCCCGGCGATGGCCTTGCGCATCTCGTCGCCTTCATCGGACAGCAGGATATCCTTGGCGCCCAGGGCCGCCAAGAGGCGCGCCACCTCGTCGACCGCCTTGAAGGAAGCGGCATGCGCCTCCCGCTGCCGGAAATTGACCGGCACGAAGGCCGCGATCATCGCGAGCTGGCGCCGGGCGAGCTCCTCCCGCAGCACGGCCGGGTCCATGGGCAGGTAGCCCGCGGGCCCCAGCTCCGTCCCTGCAAAGCCCGCGGCGGCCATCTCATCCAGCACTTCGGGCCACGGCTTCTGCGGGCCCCAGCCGGGGATCTCGCAAATGCCCCAAGTGATGGGGGCTGAGCCGACCCGCATCGTCAGGCCACCCCCTCGCCCGCGGCCGGGAGGCCAAGCGCGTCATCGGCGACCGCGCCCACCGCGACGGGTTTCCCGGTGCGCAAGGACTCGCGGGCCGCCAGGGCGATCTCCAGCGACTTCTCGCCGTCCTCCACGCCCACGGACGGCTCGCGGCCTGTGCGCAGGCAGTCGACGAAATGCTGCATCTCGGCCAAGTACGCGTCGCGGAAGCGCTCGAGGAAGTCGGCCACGCAGTCGTGGCTGCCGTGCCCGTTCTGCAGCACGACCACCGGGTGTCTCTGGAAATACCCGATCTGGATGCAGCCGTTGGTGCCCAGGACTTCCGTGCGGATGTCGTAGCCGAATCCGGAGTGGCGGGCGTTGTCGTGCACGCCCAGGCCCCCGCGCTGGAACTGCAGCGTCACCACGCCCGTGTCGATGTCGCCGGCTTCCGCGTACTGGTGATAGACAAACAGGCCGCCCGCGGCGTACACGGTGGCCACTTCGTCGTCCATGAGCCAGCGGGCCAGGTCAAAGTCGTGCACGGATGAGTCCACAAACAGCCCGCCGCTGGTGCGCACATACGAAAGCGGCGGCCCCGAAGCGTCGCGGCTGGTAAGGCGGATGAGCACGGGCACGCCGATCCGCCCGGAGCGGATCTGCTCATAGGCGTAGGCGTAGCCCGGATCGAAACGCCGCATGAAGCCGAGCTGGTACTTGACCTTGCCCCCCGCCAGCAGCTCCCGGATGCGCCGGGTGGTGGCGAGATCTTTCGCGGCCGGTTTCTCGGAAAAGATGTGCTTGCCGGCGGCCACGCACTCCCGCACGATCTCCTCGCGGATCTCCACCGGCGTGGCGATGACCACCGCGTCGACCTCGTTCAGGTGCACGAGCTCGCGCCAGTCATCAAACGAGTACTGGACGCCCAGCTCCTCCCGGAGACGCTCCCGGGCGACCCGGTCCGGGTCGGCCAACGCGACCAGACGCGCCCCGGAGACGCTCCCGGCCAAATTGCGGGCGTGGCGCGCCCCCATGCGCCCTACCCCGATGACACCGACTTGCACCCGTTCCATCTTGCCTTCCATCGGCCTGGCCACTCTCCTCACTTTCCCGCAGGCTTCTGGCTCATCTCGCCGCTAAGCCATTGAAACGCCGGATCGATGTGAAACCGCCATGCCCGCTCCGGACCGGCCATGACGTTGAAGTAGTACACGTCGTAGCCCGGAGGCGCCGCCACCGGGTGGTACCCCCGCGGCACCAGCACCGCGTCGCCGTCGCCGACGGCGATGGTGACGTCCAGCTCCCGGTCGTCGGTGTACACCCGCTGCAGGGCGAAACCGCCCGCCGGCCGGATGCGGTGGTAGTAGACCT
>PKQR01000068.1 GCA_017578085.1 Bacillota bacterium | reverse complement strand
TTCGGCTTTGCGGGGCGGCAGGCGCAAGGACGGCACCCGCACCCGCTCCGCCGCCGCATCCAGCACCCGGCCGCCGCCGATGGTTTCCTGCCGGGCGGGATCCCGCAGGATAATGCGATCGCCAAACTGGACCGGGGTTGCCTGGCTCAGCCACAGCTGCGCCATGACGGTCTCGCCCGGGAGCAAAGCGTCCGGCTCGAGCCACCGCACCCGGCAGGCGATTTCCGCCGAACCCACGTACAGCATCAGCTCAGCCAGGTCGTCCGGGACCCGGTCGAGGCGAGGCAAGAGGCGCACCCCGGCGTTGATTACGGCAGTTGCCCGCCGCTGGCCGGGCCCGCAGACGGCAACACCCCGCTCCAAGCCCGCCGCGTCGATTCCGGCCAAGTTAACGGCGACCCGGGAGCCCGGGACCGCCTCGGCCACTGCCCGCTTGTGGGTCTGCAGGCCTCGCACCCGGGCCCGCCGGCCCAAGGGCAGTATCTCCACCTCCTGGTCCAACCGCAGGCGCCCGCCTTCCAGCGTCCCCGTCACGACCGTGCCGGCGCCGCGGATGGAGAACACCCGGTCCACCCACAGCCGCGGCCGCCCATGGTCCACGGGCGGCGGCAACTGTGCCAGCATGTCGTCGATGGCCTGCACGAGCCGCTCCAGGCCTTGCCCGGTGGTGGATGACACGGGAATGATGGGCGCGCGCTCAAGCGCGGTTCCCCGCAACCGCTCCCGCACGTCCTCTTCCACCAGCGCCAGCCACTCGGGGTCCACCAGGTCGCTTTTGGTGAGGACGACAATCCCCCGGTCGACGCCCAAGAGATCGAGGATCTCCAGGTGTTCCTGGGACTGGGGCATCCAGCTTTCGTTGGCCGCGACCACAAACAGCACCAGCCGGATGCCGCCAACACCGGCCAGCATGTTGCGGATGAAGCGGTGGTGACCCGGCACGTCCACGATGCCCGCTTCCCGGCCAGAGGGCAGCGTCAGCCAGGCAAATCCCAGGTCGATGGTCATGCCCCGGGCCTGTTCTTCCTTGAGCCGGTCGGGGTCGATGTTGGTCAGGACGCGGATGAGGGTGGTCTTGCCGTGGTCAATGTGGCCGGCGGTGCCTATGACGTACACGTCATCGCCTCCAGCGCGCGGGCGAGGCCGTCGGCCAAAAGCTCATCCTGCCCCGGATCGACGGCCCGCAGATCCAGGAGGAGCGCATTGTCCTCGATGCGCCCGATGATGGGCGGCAGCTGGCGGCGCAAGGCCGCGGCCAGGGCGTCGACGGAAACCGGAACGGACTTGCGGCCCGCCCCGGCCGTTGCCGCTGGGGCTGCCGCGGCATCCTCCGGGGCAGGTGCGGCCCGGGCTACGGCGTCCGGTGCCGCCCGGAATGTCACCGCCACGGCAGCGCTGGGCTGCCCTTCGCCTGGGAGCGAGCCCCCGCCCACGGTGGAGACGGTGGACACAACCTGGATGTCAAACAACTCCCCAGCACCGGGGCTTCGTTCACCGGCGCCGGCTGCGGGCATCCTGCCGGCCTCGGCCTTCCGCCCTGCGGCAAGCCGTTCCAGGACCCGGGCGCGCACGCTTTCCGCGCGCCGGCGCAGCTCATCCGCGGTGCAAGCGAGCATGCGGTAAATGGGGATCTGCTCCACGGTGCCGTCCAGGTAGTGCTGCAGGGTGGCCTGCAAGGCGGCCAGCGTCAGCTTGTCCACCCGCACCGCCCGCGCCAGCGGGTGCCGGCGGCAGCGCTCCACCAGCTCCTTGCGGCCCACGATGATGCCGGCCTGCGGCCCTCCCAAGAGCTTGTCCCCGCTAAAGGTCACGAGGTCCGCGCCGGCGGCCACCGTTTCTTGCACGGTGGGCTCGTGGGCCAGGCCGTAGCGCTCCGTCGGAACCAGCACACCGCTGCCCAAGTCCTCGATCAGCAGCAGGCCGCGTTTGTGGGCCAAGGCGGCCAGCTCCCGGGTCGACACCGACGCGGTGAAGCCCACCACCCGGTAGTTGCTCGGGTGCACCTTGAGGATGGCGGCCGTGTTTTCGCCGATGGCCTCCTCGTAGTCGCGCAGGTGGGTGCGGTTGGTGGTGCCCACTTCGCGCAAGATGCAGCCGCTTTGGGCCATCACTTCGGGGATGCGAAACGCGCCGCCGATCTCGATCATCTCGCCCCGGGAAATGATGACCTCGCGCCCTTGGGCGACGGCGCTGAGCACCAATAGCACGGCCGCCGCGTTGTTGTTGACCACCATGGCCGCTTCGGCGCCCGTGAGGCGCACAAGCAGCGCCTCGCCGTGCACATGGCGGGACCCGCGCCGCCCTGCATCCACCTCGTACTCCAGGTTGCTGTATCCGGCAGCGACGGCCTCGATGGCCCTGAGGCTCGCGGCGCTCAACGGCGCCCGGCCCAGGTTGGTGTGGAGCACCACGCCCGTGGCGTTGATGACAGGCACGAGCAGCTTGCGGCGCAGGGCCCGGACTTGCTCCGCCGCTGCTTCTTCCAGCTCCGCCTGCTCGGGCGCCGCAGCACCGGCCAGGATTGCCCGGCGGGCGTTATCGATGGCGACCCTGACCGCGTCGGCCACCAGCGGGCGCGGCAGTCCCGCTGCGGCGGCCACGACCGTTGGCGCCTGCAGCAGCTGGTCCACGGCCGGCAGCCGGCGCAAGGCGGCTTTTGTTTCCATGGTTTCCGCGCTCATGGGCACGTGTCACTCCACGGCAGATGCCGCCACCACCGGCACCGGCGGCGTGAGGCCGTGGGTCTTCATGAACTCCTCAAGCCGCGCCAAGGCCCGCTGGGCCATCTGCTCCTTGCGCAGGGCCTTGTCCCGGGGCGGGTCGGGCAGGGGCGGCAAGAGCCCAAAGTTGCTGTTCATGGGCTGGAAATGCCGGGGGTCGGCGCTGGTGATGTAGTGGGCCAGCGCGCCCAGCATCGTCTCTTCCGGAAAAACCAACGGCTCCTCGCCCCGCGCGAGGCGCGCCGCGTTGAGGCCCGCCACAAGACCCGAGCCGGCTGATTCCACGTAGCCTTCAACGCCGGTAATTTGCCCGGCAAAGAACACCCGCGGTTCTTTGCGCACCTGGTACGTGGGCAGCAGCACCCGCGGCGCGTTGATGTAGGTGTTGCGGTGCATGACCCCGTAACGGACGATCTCGGCGTTGGCCAGGGCCGGGATCAGCCGCAGCACCCGCTTCTGCTCGCCCCATTTCATGCGGGTCTGGAAACCGACCAGGTTGTACAAGGTGCCCGCGCGGTTCTCCTTGCGCAGCTGGACCACCGCGTACGGGCGCTTCCCCGTGCGGGGATCCTTGAGCCCGACGGGTTTCATGGGGCCAAAGCGCAAGGTGTCCTTGCCCCGCGCGGCGAGGGCCTCGATGGGCATGCAGCCTTCGAAGTACTTGAGCTCCTCCTTCAGGTGCCCCTCGTGGACCTCGGCGCTGATCAACGCCTCGTAGAAGCGGTCGTACTCTTCCTTCGTCAGCGGGCAGTTGAAGTAGTCGTCACCCTCGCCCTTGCCGTACCGGGAAGCCCAAAAACCCTTGTCCCAGTCGATGGACTCGGCGGTGACGATGGGCGCCGCCGCGTCGTAGAAGTACAGGTCGTATTCGCCCGTAAAGGCCTGGATGGCCTCGGCCAGGGCCGGCGACGTGAGGGGGCCTGTCGCGATGATGACGATCCCGTCTTCCGGGATGGACGTGACCTCTTCGCGGTGAATCCGCACGCGCGGGTGGCGGGCCAAGGCGTCGCTCACGGCCCCGGCAAACTGCTCCCGGTCCACGGCCAGCGCCGCGCCGGCGGGCACGTCATGGGCGTCGGCCGCGGCGATGATCAGCGATCCGAGCCGCCGCATCTCCTCTTTCAGCAGGCCGCTGGCGCTGGTCACCTGGTTTGAGCCCAGCGAGTTGGTGCAGACGAGCTCGGCCAGTTTGTCCGTGTGGTGGACGGGCGTCCGGCGCACCGGCCGCATTTCGTACAGGTCCACCTCAACGCCCAGGTTGGCCGCCTGCCACGCGGCTTCGGACCCGGCCAGCCCCCCACCGATAATCGCGACGCGTCCCGCCACCGGCGTGCACCTCCCCGCTGTTATCCTGCCGCAGACGGGCGCAGGCTTGCGGCGGCCACCGGCGCGAGCCGCACGGCCACCGTCGCCGCCACCGTAGCTTTCAGGAGGTCTCCCGGGATAAACGGCACCGCGCCCGCCAGCAGCGCGGCCTGCCAGTCCATGCCTGTCACCAGGGCCAGCTGCACCACGCCCAAGACGTACACGGCCGCGATGCCGCCCAGGACGGCTCCGAAGAGGCTCCGGCCAAACCCGATCTTAGCGGGCGGGGAGCCGGCGGTCAGCCGCTCCTGTCCGGCCACAAGACCGGTGATGTAGGCGCCGGCAATATGGCCCCACAAGTAGCCGCCGGTGGGGCCGACCAGGACCCCAAAGCCCGAGTGGCCGCCGGCGAACACCGGCAAACCCGCGACGCCCATGAGCAAGTAAACGGCCTGCGACAAGGCGCCGAGCCGTGGCCCCAGGAGCAGCCCGGCCAGCATCAGCCCAAAGGTCTGCCCGGTAATGGGCACGGGGCTGAAAGGCAACGGGATGCGGATCCAGGCCAGCACCGACGTAACGGCGGCGAACATGGCCACAAGCACCAGTTGGCGCACGGCCAGCGGTTGGCGACCAGGTCTTGTCATGTGGTTCTCCTCCTCATCAATCATGATCTTCATCTCTCATCATGAGCATCCGGCCGGGGCTCATCGGCTCGTCGCCCGGCCGCCGCCCGGCGGCCGGATAGAAGCGTTGGCTTCCCGGGTGGGCGCGTTGGTTTCCCGGATGGACACGTCCGCGGCGTACACCCGGCGCGCCTCCCCGCCGCCCGCGGGCTCCACCAGAAGCGCCCCGTCGTCCAAGATGGCCACGGCGCGCCCGTCCCAGGCTTGGCCCCCGGTTTCCACGACCTGCACGTCGCGGCCTAATGTAGCCGAATGGCGGCGCACTTCGTCCAAGACGGCGCCGAAGCCGTCTGCCAGCACGCGGCGGTAGCGCGCTTCCAACCCCGCCAGGATCGCCTGCAGCAAGGGCACCCGCGCCACAGGCCCCCCGGCCAACAACCCCACGGAAGTCGCCGTTTCCCTCACCTCCGGCGGGAAATCCTCAAGGGCCTGGTTGACGTTGACGCCGATCCCCACCACGCAGTGACGGATGAAATCGCCGTCGGCTTCCATTTCTACCAGGATACCGCTGAGCTTGCGGCCGTCCTGGGAAACTACGTCGTTGGGCCATTTGACCAGCACGGGCACCCCTGCCGTGGCCGCGACCGCGTCCCGTACCGCTGCGGCGGCCATGAGGGCGAGCAGGGGCGCCTGCCGCGGGGGGACAGTGGGCCGGAGCAGCACCGAAAACCAGAGCCCCAAGCCTGCCGGCGAGTCCCACGCCCTCCCGCGCCGGCCACGGCCGGCCGTTTGGCGATCGGCGATCACGACCAGGCCTTCGGGCGCTCCCGCGCGCGCCTCCGCCCGGACCACATCGTTGGTGGAGCCGGTTTCGGGCAAATATACTAGCTGCCGGAATAGGGCCGTGTCCAGCCCCGCCAGCACCCGCTCAGGCGTGGGCGCATCGGGGGGGCTTGGCAAGCCGGGACCCACGTCCACCCCGTTCCCTCCGCTCCACCGTTTCAGCCCTCGCGTCGCTCGGCCGCCTCACGCGGGGCGGGTGATCTCGACTTCCACGTAGTCGACTGGGCCGCCCACCGGGGCATGGGGCTTGCGCACCCGCACCGTCACCCGCTTAGCGGGAAAGGCGGCCAGGATGCGGGCGGCGACGGTTTCGGCGACGGTTTCCAGTAGCTTGTGCGGGCCGCCTTCGACGATCTGCTTGACGACGGCGTAGACGTCAGCGTAGTTGATGGTCAGCGCGAGCTCGTCCGAGGCGCTCGCGGCGCGAACGTCGGTGTAAAGGTCCACGTCCACCTCGAAACGCCGCCCCAGTTCGTGTTCGACGGCGTACGCCCCGTGGTAAGCGTAAAACACCATGTTGCGCAGGGAAATCCGGTCCGCCATCGCTGCCCCTCCTGGCCGGCGGCGTGGCCGGGCCCATGTTGCAAAAGCCCCGGCCTGCCGGCCGGGGCCCAGTGAACGCTGTCTTAGGTTTCCAGCCGGTCACTCGATCCCGACGGCCGGCTTAGGATTAGGCGTCTTGTCCAAGAGCAGCTCCTCGTGGCTGGGGGCCGAAGGCTTGCCTGCCGAAGGCCGCCCGCCCGGGGCCGCGTCGGCCGCAGGCCGTTCCACGGCAGCGGCAGCCGCTTGGGCTTCCGCCGGCTGCGCCACCACCGCCGCCTCCTTGAACTCGGGCTCCGTCTCCTCCTGCCCGATGACTTCCAGGAACTCCTTGCGGGTCAGGGTCTCCTTTTCGATCAGGGCTTCGGCCACGGCCACGACCTCGTTCCAGTGCTCCTTGAGCACCTGCAGCGCCGTCTGGTGGGCCTGATCGATGATGCTCCGCACTTCCTGGTCGATCGCCGCCGCGACTTCTTCGCTGTAGTTGCGATCGCGGGCGATGTCCCGGCCGAGGAAGATGTTTTCCTCCGCCGGCCGGCCAAATGCCTGCGGCCCAAGGCGTTCGCTCATGCCCCACTCCATGACCATCTTGCGGGCCAGGCGCGTGACCTCTTCCAGGTCGCCCTTGGCGCCGGTGCTGATCTCGCCGAACTTGAGCTCCTCGGCCGCGCGGCCGCCCAAGGCCGCCGCCAGCTCATCCATCAGCTCGGAGCGGGTCATGATGTAGGTACGCTCCTCCCGCGGGAGAAATTGGGTGTACCCGCCGGCCATGCCGCGCCCGATGATGGTCACCTTGTGCACCGGGTTCGCGTGGGGCAGGTAATGCGCCACGATGGCGTGCCCCGCCTCGTGGTAGGCGTACACTTCCTTGACCCGCGGCGTAAGCACCCGGCCCTTGCGCGCCGGCCCGAGGATGACCCGGTCGATGGCCTCCTCGAGCTCGGCCATAGTGATCTCTTTCTTGCCGCGGCGAGCCGCCAGGATGGCGCCTTCGTTCATGACGCTCTCCAGGTCCGCGCCGGAGAAGCCGGGCGTGCGCCGCGCGATGACCTTGAGGTCCACATCCTTGGCCAAGGGCTTGTTGCGGGCATGGACCTTGAGAATCTCCTCGCGCCCCTTGACGTCGGGCCGGTCCACGACGATCTTGCGGTCAAACCGCCCCGGCCGCAGCAAGGCCGGGTCCAGGACGTCCGGCCGGTTGGTGGCCGCCATCACGATGATGCCGGTGTTGGGCTCGAAACCGTCCATCTCCACCAGCAACTGGTTGAGCGTCTGCTCCCGTTCATCGTGCCCGCCGCCGAGGCCTGCGCCACGCTGGCGGCCGACGGCGTCCAGCTCATCAATGAACACGATGCACGGCGCGTTCTTCTTGGCCGTGTCAAAAAGGTCGCGCACCCGGGCCGCGCCGACGCCCACGAACATCTCCACGAAGTCGGAACCGCTGATGCTGAAGAACGGCACGCCGGCCTCACCGGCCACGGCGCGCGCCAAGAGCGTCTTGCCGGTGCCGGGAGGGCCGACCAGCAGCACACCCTTCGGGATTTTGGCGCCGAGCTCGGCGAAACGCTTGGGGTGCTTGAGGAACTCGACGATTTCGATGAGCTCCTCCTTGGCCTCATCGAGCCCCGCCACGTCATCAAAGCGCACCTTGGTGCGCTCCTCGGTGTGCAGCTTGGCCCGGCTCTTGCCAAAGGACATGGCCCGGTTGCTGCCGCCCTGCATCTGGTTGAGAATAAACAGCCACAGCACGATGAAGATGCCGATGGTCAACAGGTGCGGCAAAAGGGACATCCAGAACGGCGGCTGCGGCTCCTGCTGGGCGCTCACCTGCACGCCGCGCTCGATGAGCATGTTGCCCAAGTTGATGGTGCCCGCGGGGATGTACGTCCGGAACAGGGTGCCGTCCCGCAGCTGCCCCTCCACCAGCTGCTCGCCAATGATGGTCACCTGGGCGATGCGGTTCTCGTTGACCCACTGCATGAACTGCGAGTAGGTGACCTCTTGCCGGCGCTCCTGCGTCGGGTACAGGCTGCTGACGATGGAGACCGCTATGATCGCGATCAACAGGTAAAGGCTAATGCCTCTTAGAAACCGATTCAAAAGACAACCTCCCCTCACCGGGCGGCAAAAACAAAGCGCGCCTCCCGACCCACTGCAACGGCCGTGCCGGCGCTGCGTGGACGGCTTTGTCAAGGCGCGGTCCGTTCGGAACGGTGTACACCAAATCTCAAGCCTTGAACTGACCTTAGTGCCCGTTTATTATAGCATGGCCCGACGGGCTTTACAACAATAGGGACAAGTGTCACTGCACGCGCCTGGCTTTTAGCCTCAGTACCCGTTCCGTCTTCTCCGTCACGGCCGCGCGCTCATCCACCCGCAGCCCCGCGACCCACAGGATCCCCGCCTGGTCGGCCACGATGGGCACCCGGCCCCGCTGATCCACGGGGACTTTTGCGTCCACAAACAGGTCCTGCAGCTTCTTGGAACCCGCCAGCCCCAGGGGACGCATCCGGTCCCCCGGCTGCCAAGAGCGCACCACCACGGGGGGCACGACGCGGTCCCAATCCAGCACGGCTTCCTCCGGCCCGCTGAACGCCCGGGGATCCGCCACCAGCTCCCCCGACGCGGGCGGCTCCACGATCTCCGCCTGGAGGACAAGCCCTAGCCCGGGCACCGTCGTCTCTCCCGGCACCGCCAGTTCCGCTTGGAAACCGGAGCCGCGGGCCAAGCCCGCCGCGCCTGTGGGAAACGCCGTTTCGCCCGGGCTCCCGTCCGCCAACGGCTCCACCAGCGACCGTTCCAGCACCAGTTGCTCGCCCTGGCGCCGCACCCGCACGCCGCCCGGCACCGTCACGGCGCCGCCCGCGTCCAGCAGCGCGAGGATCGCCGCCACATGCGCCGCGGTCACGGCGGAAATGTTGACGCCCGCCACCCGCAGAGCCCGGCGCACGACCCGGCGCGCCAGGGGCACAGGCAGGCGGCGCAGGCCTTCCACGGGCAGCGCCGGCTGGTCCTGCCGCCCTTCGCGGCCCTTGGTGAGGCGCCGGTACGCCCGCAACGCCAGGGCCTCCAGCAGATCGTCTTCTTCCCGCAACAACGCGGCCGTCCGGCTGAGCACGGCCCGGATGTTGGGGTTGTAATCCCGCTCAAGCAGCGGCAGCAGGTGATGGCGGATCCGGTTGCGCAGGTAATGCGGCGACAAATTGCTGGGATCAAGCACGGGCTCCAGCTGGAACTCGCGGCAGTAAGCCTCGATATCGGCACGAGCCACCGCGAGCAGGGGCCGGACAAAGGGCCCCCGGCGGGGCCGCATGCCGGCCAAACCAGTAGCCCCCGCGCCCCGCAAGAGGCGCATAAGGACCGTCTCCACCTGATCGTCGGCCTGGTGGCCCAAGGCGATGCGCCTCGCCCCCACCGCCTGGGCTGTCTCCATCAGCACCCGGTAGCGCACCCGTCGCGCCGCTTGCTGCAGCGACTCGCCGGCTCTCCGCTCGGCCCGCACGTCCACCGTCGCGACCGTGACCGGCACGCCCCATTGCCTGCCCATAGCTTCGACAAAGGCGGCGTCCTGGGCGGCTTCCGACCGCAGCCCGTGGTTGACGTGCAGCGCGTGCAAGCTGAGCCGCCACGGCTCCTTGAGCCGCGTGAGGAGGTGCAGCAAGGCGAGGGAATCGGGCCCCCCTGAGACGGCCACCAGCACCTTGTCGCCCGGCCGCAGCAGCCGATGGCGCTTGATGAACTTCTCCACCCGGTCCAGTAAGTCCAGCCTTCTCCCTCCGGTCAACCCCGCTGGCAAAACGGCCGCCTGCGGGCCCTGCTCCGGAGCGCGAGACGGCGCGCGGGCGAGCGCGGGGCAAGCCACTCGCGGTTTCGGATCCTCAACTGAAACCGGTCCGTATCAATCCGGTGGACAACCCCAACGCTTTTGAGCGCCACGGCACGCCAATAAATCCAGACGTCTCCAGTTGGCGAATTGTTCGGACTCGCCTCCCATCCGTTGGGGGGCCGTTTCCATTTTACCCGTTCCGCGAAGAAGTGATCACCGACGTGTTGGGGATGGTCGTGGGCAGGGCGATCTTCCTGCTGGTTACTGGGGCGCTGATCGTCCGGCAGACTCCGCTGATCCTGGCCAATCGGCATCGGCGGCTGGCCGGCGCGCCTGCCGGCGGCCCGGGCGCCATTCCAGCCGCGGCTCCGCCTGCCGGGACGGGCGCCGGCCCCGCTCGGTCAACTGGAACGCGACCATGGTGATGTCGTCCTCCGCGGGGTTCGCGCGCAAACGCAGGCGCGCGTTTAAGAGGTCGACGACCCGCTGGACGTCGGGAGGATCGACCCGCTCCAGCGTGCGGCGCAAGGCTTCTTCCCGGTCGCCCTTGGCCCGCCACGCCGACAGCGCCCCGTCGGTGACCATCACCACCATGTCCCCCGCCTCGAGGCGCCGCGTCACCACCTCGGTTTCGACGCGCGTCAGGATCCCGACGGGCAGGTTGGCCGCCCGCACCACCTCCACTTCCTGGCCCCGCCGCACGAAGCTGGGCGCTGCCCCCACTTTCAGCATCTGCACCGTGCCGTCGGTGAGGTCCACGACGCAGGCGTCGAGGGTGGCGTACGTTTCGTCGCTGGAGCGCAAGAGCAGCACCGAGTTGATGGTGTTGACGGCAAACTCAAGGTCAAACCCGGCCTCGAGAAACCGCTGCAGCATGGCCACCGCGGCTTGGCTCTCCGCGGCGGCGCGGGGACCGGTGCCCATGCCGTCGCTGAGGAGAAAGGCGACCTTGCCCGGGCCCAAGTCCACCCGCCGGAAGCAGTCGCCCGACACGCTCTCCGAGTCCGGCGTCGTCTGCAGGACGCTCACATCCACGTCAAACCGCGGCGCCCAGGCTTGCTCCGCTTCGGCGGCCGCCGCGGGCGGCGCGAGGCGCTCCATCTGATCCGCGACGCCGGCGATGATGCTCGCGATCCCGGCCAGCTGGCGGGGAACCAACTCCCGGGACGCTTCCAGGCGGGTGCGCCAATAGGCCTCGACCTGCATGGCATCCACGACGCGGGCCACGGTCTTGGCCAGCAGGGGCGGCTTGATGCAGCGCTGGCGCAGCCCCGCCGGCAGGTCATGCATGGAGAGCTGGCCGTCACGCCCCGCGGTGCCCGCCGCGTCCATGAGATCCCGGAAAGTCTCGTACCCGTTGCGTTCCCAGCACAGGCGGTATTGGGAGCAGCCGCGGCACACCCCGTCGATCACCCGGGCCACGAAGCGGTCGACGGCTTTTTCCTGGTCGGGCGCCGCGCTGTCCTGGGGTGCAAAGGTCTGGCTCAATTCGGCAAACACGGCCGCCACCCGCTGCAGCTGCTCTTCGGCCCGGGCCCGGGCTTCCTGCTGCCCTTCCCGGTGCAGGCGTTCCCGCTCGGGTGTGCCGGG
>PKQR01000067.1 GCA_017578085.1 Bacillota bacterium | reverse complement strand
TGTTCTCACCGTCATTGTGTCGGTCCTCGTGGTCCTGCTCATCAGCGGGAACATCAACGCCGTCAGCCTGGCGCAGCAGTGCTCGCCCGCCGGTCTCGCCACGGTGCAGGCGCAGGTCAACTCGATCCTCGCCCGGGAGGGGACGGCTTACCGGGTCGACACGGCCGCGGGCGGGACGTTCATCCCGCAGGACGCCAGCCTGACCCGGGTGCAGCTGCGGGGGCTGCTCAACTCGACCATTCTGCCGTGCGCCAGCTACCTGGGGCCCGTGGAGGGCCGCGATTGGCAGGCCCTGGCGGACCGGGTGGCGGCGGAGATCGGCCGGCGGGAGTAGGCCAGGCGCGAGCGAAACACCGGCTAGACCGAGCCGGGTAGAGGAGATGCCAGCACGCACCGGGGGCGGCGGGCCCAAAGAGGCCTGGCGCCCCCGGTTTCGTTTTACCGGTTTCTTTACCGGTTTCGTTTGAGCGGAGCGGGCTGCGGCGCGCCGCTGGAAGCCTCCACCTATCGCACCCAGACATTGCTCGCGCTGGGCCAGCAGGAACGGCTCATAGCTCACAGAAATAGCTCACCAGACAAACAAGGATGGAGCACGACAACCAAATAAGGAGTGCAGGGCGTCAAGGAGGGCTCGCCGTTGGCAGAGCCCATTTTTGTTGCCCTGCGGGCGCCTGGCGGCCCGGATGGCCGTCACGGGCGCACGGCACTGGTCGGGGTTACAAGTTTGCCCGGCTCCAAGCCAAGGCCAGGCCCGCGGTGACGAAAGGAGGTGAAGAAGGCCCCCAAACCCGAGCTGGCCGGAGCGGGCAATTAGACGACGCAGCAGACGACGCAGCCCGGAAGAGCCCAAGCAACCGGCGAGGAAACATGGCGACTCCCGGCTTGGTGGGCCCTTCCGAAACGGGGCAGTCGATGCAGCATCCATCGCAGCCTTCGTCCCAATTCCAGGATGCGTGCGTCGCAGCATCATCGCAGACACCAAGGGGGATCACCATGAAGAAAACAGCTGTTCTCTTGACCGCAGCGCTGGTGCTGTCGCTGGCTGCTCCTTCGGTGCTCGCGGCCCAGGTCGATGTGACGGGCCAGGTGGAGACCCGGTTTGAGTACAAGAAGGACGACAGCGGCGAGTACCGCCTGAACGGCCTGACCGGCATCAAGCTGTCGCCCAGCTTGGCGGCGGGCGACAAGGTGCGTCTGGGCATCCAGTTCGAGACGCAGCCCGACGAATTCGATGACGAGGATAACCCGACCCGTGACTTTGCGGCGGACCACGGTTCCATGTCCACCACCCTGAGCCGGGTGTGGCTGGAGACCAAGGGCGCCCTCTGGCACGGCGGACCGGAAGTCACCACGACCATCGGCGACAAGGAGCTCAACTGGAACGCTTGGGTGGCCCACATGAATACCCGCCGCGGTATCGCCGTGGAGGGCCTTGACCTGGGCGTCGCCAAGGCCGACGTGTTCTACGTCTGGCCGAAGGACGACGAGGACGGCCGGCCGATGGGCATCCGGGTCGGTTCCGGCATCCTCGAAGGGGTTGACCTGAGCGCCATGGCCGTGCGCCGCGCCGACAAGTTCAACGCGGCTGTGAGCGCCGCCACGGAGCTCAACGGCGTCCGGCTGGACGGCACCCTGGCGCTGGACTCTGCCCGGCGGTACGCCTTCAAGGTCAACGCCGCGATGGATGCGGCCGAGAACCTGACCCTGAAGGCTGGCTTCCGGCAGATGCAGGCTGGCTTCGCGCCGATGTATCCTGAGCTGGATGAGGAGACGGGCTACATCGCTCCGTTCCATCCTGACAGCGACGCCAGCGGCTTCAGCATCGGCGTCGAGACGGTGCAGCAGGGCGTGACCTTGACGGCTGAGTACGACCAGCCGACCAACAAGGCCGTCCTGAGCGCCGCCAAGACCTTCGATGTGCACGGCCACGCCATCGAAGGCAAGTACACCGCCACGATCAAGGCCGGCGAGGACGTGAAGCATGAGTTGGAGGCGTCCACCGTCACCAACCTGATTCCGTACCTCCAGGGCCTCGGTCTGAGCGGTGAGCTCGCTGTCCAGGGCAGCAACGTCGAGTACGAGGTCGGCGCGACCTACGAGGCGCCCAACGGCATGTACCTGGGTGCCAAGTACAACTCCGACAGCGGAGCGGTCGTGTCCGGCGGCCTGAAGGTCAGCTTCTAAGGGACACTGCTGGGGGAGAAACACCGTCCCCGAAGCTGCCTGACAGGCAAGACTGCAGCAAGGCCCCAGGGGAGCTCTCTCCCCTGGGGCCTTGTGCTATGATCGTCCTGCGACCTCGTCCTGCGCTCATCCTGGGAACGCAAGGGGCCGCAGCCTGGCTCGGAATACCGGGCGAGACATCTTAAGGCGCAACTGCCAACCGATTGAACTTTGGGCGGGCTCCTGTCGTCATCGCGAATAGAGGAGGGGCGCCGGGGTGAATAGCCGCAAATCCGGCCCATCGCCTGTCGAAGAGTTGATCTCGCGTTGCCTGACGGGCGACGTGCGCGCCTTTGAAACGCTTGTGAAGATGCACCATGGGCAGGTGTACGGGTACGCCTGCCGGATGGTAGGTCCCGACGCGGCCGAAGACATCACCCAAGAAGTCTTCTTGCGGGTGTACCGCTCCCTCCACACCTTCCGCAGCGAGGCCGAGTTCAAGACGTGGCTGTACCGCATTACCACCAACGTCTGCCTCGACCACCTGCGCCGGGTGCGGCGGCAAGGCGGGCGCGTTTTGTCCTTGGACGGCAGCCCCGACGGCAACGAAGAGTCGCCCTTGGGGTGGACCGTGGCTGATCAGCCTGCGGACCCGGGCGCCACGGATCCGGAAGTGCGGGCCGAGCGGCGGGAGCTGGCGGAGGCCTTGCAGCGGGCTTTGTCGCGGCTTTCGGACAAGCACCGGGCGGTGCTGGTGCTGCACGACATCTACGGCTTTCGCTACGAAGAGATCAAGGACATCCTGCACTGCTCGCTGGGCACGGTGAAATCGCGGCTCTTTTACGCCCGGCGGGCGCTGCGGGAGGAGCTGCGTCCTTATCTCGACGCCACCGGCGAATGGCCCGCAGCGGAGGCGTCGTCGGCTTCGTGAAACGCCGGGAGGGGTAGGTTTGCGCTGTTCGTTGGACCTCCTGATGGCCTATATGGACGATCAGCTGCCCAGCCAGGTTGAGGTCCGGGTGCGGCACCATCTGGCCCGTTGCGCCGCCTGCCGCCGGCAGTTGGCCGAATTGCGGGCTGTGCGCGAGCTCTTGTCGGCGGCGCCTGCGCCGGCGCCCCCGCCGGGGCTCGTGGAAACGATTATGGGCCACGTTCGCTTCCGGGAGGCCCAGCGCGTCCGAACCCGCCCCCAGCTCCGGTTCTGGCAAGGGGCCTTTGCCGGGAGCGCAGCGGCGGCGCTGGTGGTGGCCTTGTGGCTGGTCGGGTCGAGCTTGCTTGAGCGCGAAGGCGGCGCGGCGGCCGCCCCCGCCGTGGAGGCTGCCCTGCAGGAGCACATCGTGTACGCGGCACTGTTGGAGACCGGCGCGGGCGACTGGATGGACTGGGCGTGGGCGCCGGCAGGCGATCGGCCATGACGGCATTCCTAGCCCGCTGGGCACACCGCGCCGTTTGGCCGAGCGTCTTCTTGGCCGCCTTGTGGACGTTGGCGCCGATCGTGGAAGCCTGCGGGCCGCTGGTTGGTGTCGAGCCCGGGAAGCCCGGGGAGCACCAGGCGGAGCGACTCCTCGAGCACGCGGACCTCGCGCGCTGGTCCGAGCCCATCAGCTACAAGGAGATGCACATGCTTTTCCTGCGCCACGGTACCGAGGTCGTGGCTCGGGCCATCATGTGGCGTCCCCCCTGGGATCTGCGGGTGGAGGAGGAGCGCGACGGCGGGCGGCGCATCGCGGTGTGGAACGACCAAGAGCACTGGCTCTACGATTCCCGCCTGCCTTACGTCTTGCACACCGGGTTGGACGTGTCCGGCCTCAATGCGCCGGAGCCGCCTACCGGCCTGCGGCGTCCGCTCTCACCCGCCCACAAGGCGGCGCACTGGGCGTGGGGCCGGTCGCAGGGGCCGGGCGGCAGGCCGGTCTATGTGGTCGAGGGCGGCCGTTCCAACGCCTACAGCCGCTACTGGATCGACGAGGACAATTACTTCCCGTGGAAAGAAGAACACTACGGTCCCGGTTGCGAGCTGGTGGGCGTCATCGTCCGCTCGGACGTGGACTTTGACCCCGAGTTGGGGGATGAGCTTTTCCGGTTCGAGCCGCCGCAGGGGACGGAAGTCATAGAAGATCCTTGGGCCTGGCGGCTGCGTTCCCTCGTGTACGGCCTGGGCCAGAAGATGGCCATGGCGCCCGCGGTGCCGGCCTACGTGCCGCCGGGCTATACGCTGGTCGGGGGCGGGACGACGGTGGTGGACGGTCAGCCGGCGCTGCACCTGCGCTTCCACGACGGCCAGCGGTTGCTCTCGGTTTTCCAGATGCGCATCGACGAAGCCGGCTCCATTTCCGCCATTACCCAGCGCGTCGCCGACGGGCGGGGGACGGAACTGCTGGTATCCGGCACCGTGCACAACGGGTACTTGTTCCTGGTTGTCGGCGACTTAACACCCGCTGAGGCGGAACGGATCCTGGCCAAGATGGAATTCGTAACGGGTCCGTAATCGGGATCCCGCGCTGTCGTTTCCCATACCCAATTCACAGAGAGGAGCTCGTCCATGTCCAGTGCCCTTCAGAGTCGTTCAGCTTTGCCCAACCGGTCATGGCGCCCCTGCGGCGTCGTCATGGTCGCCGCTTTGGTGCTGGCCGGGCTCATGGCCGGAGCAGGGTCGGTCCTGGCCCAGGAGTCCAGGGAACAGACCATGGCGCTCGGCCTGGCGGAAGCCGTGGAGCTGGCGCTGTCTTACGATCTGGAGCACGCCGTGGCGCGGGTCCAGTGGGACAACGCCCGCATTGCCAGCCGCATTGCCCAGGCCAGCGGCCCCTTGAGCCCGTATGATCAGCTCAAGCAGGAGCTTGAGGAACGCCGGGCAGAGCACCAGTATGTCTCCGCCCGCCGCAGCCTCGTCACCAACGTGATCCGCGAGTACTTGGAGCTCAAGCAAGCCGAGCGCCGGCTGGACATCGCCCGCCGGCAATTGGACGTGGGCCGGCAGGAATTGGCCATCGTGCGGGAGCTGGTCCGCATCGGCCAGCGGCACCAGCTGGATGAGCTCCGGGAAGCCAACCGGGTGGAGGAACTGGCGCTTGAGGTCGACGCGGCCGAGCGCGACTATGAAACCCGTCGCCGGGCGTTTTTGCAGCGGCTCGGCTTGGACGAGGACGTGCAGCTGCGGTTGGTGGACGAGCCGGAGGCCATGCCCTGGACTTGGGACATCGGGCAGACCCTCGCCTACGCGGCGGAAAACGCGTTTTCCGTGTGGGAGCGGGCGGCCACGCTCCGCATCGCCGCCATGGACTTGGAAGCGGTGCGCATCGAGGACCCGCCGCCGCTGCAGCTGGAGAAAGCGGAAAACGACTACCGGATCGCCGAGCTCAACGCCCAGCAGGCGGAGAGGACGTTTGTCAACAGTGTGCGCACCGCTTTCCACAAGGTGACGGACGCGGCCCGGCGCTTGGAGACGGCCGCGGTCGATTATGAGCTGGCCAAAGCTGAATACGATGTGGCTCGCCGCCGCCACCAGGCCGGTCTCACCACGGACCTGGACATGGAGCGGGCGGAGATCGAGCTTCGCTCCGCAGAGCAAGCCCATTACGACGCCCTGTACACGTACGTGCTGGCGCGGCTGGAGCTGCTCAATCTGATCGGCCATCCGCTGGACCTGGGGGAGGAAGTGGCCGAGTGAACTTGCGGTTTCGCCTCCCCGCGGCCATCGGGTTGGCCGCACTATTCGCAGCTCTTGGGTGGGGCGTTCCGAGTGCCCGGGCCAACGAAGCCGCGTCCCTCGGTGACGTTGCCCCCAGAACCGTCTATCTGACTGTGGAGGACGCTTGGCGCCTGGCCGAAACGCACCATCCCAAGGTGCGGGCCGCGCAGCGGGAGCTGGAAGCCAGGGAGCGGGAACTGGCCCAGCGCCAAGCGTCTTTTTCTCCCACCCTTACGCTACGGGTCATCGGTCCCGGGCTGCGGCTTGAGACCGGCGAGGAGCAAGCCGTTTCCGTGTCGCCCAGCGTCGGCGTGAACGGCGGCTGGAAGCTGCCCGCCGGGGCGTCCGTCAACGCCAACGTCTCCGCACGGCCAGGCACCGGTGCCTCCGGGTCACAGGAAGTTTCGGGCACGGTGACGTTGAGCGTGCCGCTTCGGCGCACGGCCGCGTTGGACCCCGACGCCCTGGCCGTGCGGCAGGCCGAAGGGGCCGTAGAAGCGGCCCGCCGCCGTCTCGTCCTGGCCCAGCAGGAGGCAAGGGCGGAAGTGCTTGCGGCCTTGCAGGCCCTGGAGGCTGCTGCGGCCCGGCTGCGGTTGGCCGAAGAAGCGCTTGCGGCGGCCCAGACAGCGCGCCGGGTTGTGGACGAACGGTTGGCGGCCGGCGCCGCCAACCGGGCGGAGGAGCTCGAAGCCGATCTGGAGCTTCTGCGGGCCGAGCAGGAACTGGCCGTGGCCCGGCGGAGCTTCGAAGCCCGGCGCGGGCAGCTGCTGAAGCTTTTGGGGCTGTCCAGCGTCGATGGGGTTGAGTACGAGTTCGAGAGCGTTTGGACGTGGACAGGCATGCCGGCGGTGGCCTGGGACGGGGACATGGTCGCACGCGCCATCGAGTACAGTGTGGCCGTCTTTGAAAGCCGGCAGGCGGTGGACAACGCTCGATTGGAGCTTGCGTCCCAGCGGGAGCGCAGCGGCTGGGAGGCCAGCATCAACGCCGGGTATGCGACGCAGGGCCAGCAGGACGCGCAGCCCGGGTGGAGCGTGACGCTGCAGTTCAGCTACCCGCTGGCCGACGGCGGCCAGCGGCGGCTGGCCCTTGAGGGCAGGGAGGCAGCGTTCGCCGCGGCCCAGGAAGCTTTGGCCACGGCTGTGGCCCAGGTCCAAGAGGAGATGGAGGAACTCATGTTCCAGTTGGAGGACGCGAGGCGGCAGGTGGAGATGGCCGCCTTGGAACGGCAACGGGCGGAGCTGGAATGGACGGTGGCCCAGCGCCGGATGGAGCTCCCGGTGCCGGCGGCCACGCCCGAGGCGGTCGCCAGCGCCTGGCGAACGCTGCAGCGGGCGGACATCGCCTGGCGCGAAGCCGTTTGGGCGTACCAGTCCCAGTGGATCAACCTGCAGATCCGGCTCGGCGGCGTCGACTGGGACGCGCTCAAGGCGGGAGGTGAGTAGGATGCGGCGGCGCAAATGGTGGATCGCAGTGCCCGCAATGTTGGCCGCAGTGGCGGTCGTCGTCGCCTTGGTCCCGCAGGTGCGCGGCCGGCTGGTGGGCGGCGCCGAGGAAGCTGCCGGGGTGGCTTCGCTCCCTACCTTTACCGTGCGGCGGGGCAGCGTCGTCCAGACGATTTCCGCCACGGGCAACGTGCAGCCGGCGCGCCTGGTGGATCTGCGGTTCGGCACGCAAGGGCGCGTCAAAGAGGTGCTGGTGGAGGCCGGCGATCGCGTGGAAGCCGGGCAGGTTTTGGCCGTGCTCGACAACCGCCAGCAGGAACTGGCCTATTTCCAGGCCCGCAACGCTTACGAGATTGCCCGCATCGACGGCGCTCCCAACACGGTGCGGGAGCGCGAGATCGATATGCAGCTCGCCCAGGACGCACTGGAGCAAACGTATTTGCGGGCGCCTTTCGCAGGCGTCATCACCGCGGTCTACGTCGAGCCCGGGGAAACCGTCACCACCAACGAAGCGGCGGTGCAGCTCATGGACGATTCGTCCTTCCTGGTGGAGGTGGCTGTGGACGAACTGGACATCGCGCGGGTCCAGGTCGGCCAGCCGGCGGCCATCCGGCTAGACGCGGATCCGAGCCGCGTGCGGCCGGGCGTGGTGGAGCGGGTCAGTCTAGTCGCCAACATGGAGGGCGGTGTCGTCACCGTGCCGGTCACCGTCCGGTTCCTGGAAGTGGACCCGTTCTTGCGGCCCGGCTACACGGCGACCGTGCAGATTACCGTGGCTGAGGCCCGCGATGTGATCGTGGTACCCATCGACGCCATTTGGGAGAACGGGCCGGTGCGAACCGTGACCCGGGTGGTGAACGGCCAGACAGAAACGGTGCCGGTGGTCACCGGGCTGTCGGACGACAGGTGGGTCGAGATCGTCGAGGGGCTCCAAGTCGGCGACGAGGTGATAGCCCTCAACTATCGCGGCGGCGGTAGTATGCGCACCCCGTCGACCGCGGGCGGAGGCCCCGGCTTCGGCGGGTTTCCTCGCGGCATGATGGGACCGGCGCCGGGCCGGTAAGGAGGCAGAGCCGTGGCAGTCATGTTCGCCGCGCGCGAGGTGAGGAAGGTCTATGACATGGGCACCGTGCAAGTGCATGCGCTGCGCGGCGTCAGTTTTGAGATCGAGCAGGGAGAAATGGTGGCCATCATGGGGCCTTCCGGGTCGGGCAAGTCCACGCTGATGCAGATCATGGGCGCCCTGGATAAGCCGACCGGCGGCGCTGTGTTTCTCGACGGCGAGGACATCACCACGGCCCCCGACGACCGGCTGGCGGAAATCCGCAACCGCAAGATCGGGTTTGTCTTTCAGCAGTTCAACTTGCTGCCGCGCTTGACCGCGGTGGAAAACGTGGAGCTGCCGCTCATGTACGCCGGCGTAGGCCGGGCGGAGCGGCGGCGGCGGGCCATCGAGCTCTTGGAGCGGGTTGGGCTCGGCCACCGGCTGCACCACCGGCCCAACGAGCTCTCCGGGGGCCAAAAGCAGCGGGTGGCCATCGCCCGGGCCTTGGCCAACAACCCGGCGGTCATCTTGGCCGACGAGCCGACGGGCGCCCTGGATTCGCGTACCGGAGCGGAGATCATGGCGCTGCTCAAGGAATTGCACGCGCAGGGCAATACGGTGGTCATCGTCACCCACGACCGTGAGATCGCCAGCCACGCCGAACGCATCATCCATATCCGCGACGGTCTTATTGTCGAGGATGAACGGCTGTCGGCCGGCCGGAAAAAGCCGTATACGGCTGGCGATGGGCCGAGCGGTCAGGGAGGGAGTGGCGCCGCGTCATGAGCGTCCTGGACACGATCCGCACGGCCATTCACAGCCTGCGGGCCAATCCCTTGCGCTCCATCCTCTCCATGCTGGGCATCATCATCGGCGTTGCCGCCGTGGTGAGCGTCGTTTCCATCGGCACCGGCGGCCAGCAGCAGGTGCTGGCGAACATCGGGCAGCTGGGTTCCAACCTGATCACCGTCATGCCCCGGGTGCCGCGGGGCACGGCGGGCCGCGTCCAGCAGGACGTGCGGAGCATGTTTACCGTCGCCATGGCCGAGGACATGGAGCGGCTGCTGCCCGACGTCATCAACGTGGTTCCCGTCGTCACCACGCGCGGGCGGCTTGTGGCGGGTGGCGTCAACGTGCAGGCGACCCTCGTGGGGGTGACGTCGCCTTACACGGAGGTAATGAATTATAGGGTGGCGGATGGGCGCTTCATCTCCGAATGGGACGTCAGCGCCCAGCAACCCGTCATCGTCCTTGGGGCCGAATTGGCCAAAGACCTCTTTGAGGACGCGGACCCGGTCGGCCAGGAGATCATTGCCGTGGTCGGCAATCGCCGCCAGGTGCTGCGGGTCGTCGGCGTGATGGAGCCCCGCGGCCAGGCGATGGGCGGTGATTTGGACAGCCAGGCGTACCTGCCCGTTTCCACCATGATGGATCGCATCATGAAAACCCGCAGCGTATCCTATTTCGCGGCACAGGCCAGGGGTTCGGAGCGGGCCGCGGAGGCCGTCGCCCAGGTGGAGTTCTTTCTCCGGCGACGTCTGGGAAGCACCGATTACTTCCGCGTGATCAGCCAGGACCAGATCCTCGAAACCATGTCCGCCGTCACCCAGACGTTGTCGCTGATGCTCGGCGGCATTGCAGGAATCTCCTTGGTGGTTGGCGGCATCGGGATCATGAATATCATGCTGGTGTCGGTGACGGAGCGCACGCGGGAGATCGGCATCCGCAAGGCGCTGGGGGCCAAGCGGCGCACGATCCTGTTCCAGTTCCTGGTGGAGGCGGTGACCTTGTCCGCCCTGGGCGGTGTTCTCGGCCTTGCGCTGGGCTGGGTCGGCGCCCGGGTCATCGGCTACATTGGCGGATGGCCGGGCGTGGTCACGGCTGGGTCCGTGGCCGTCGCCCTCGGCTTCTCGACCGCCGTGGGCTTGTTCTTTGGGATCTACCCCGCCATGAAGGCGTCGCGGCTCGATCCTGTGCAGGCGCTCAGTTTCGAGTAGGTCCATGGCTGGCCGGTCAGAAGGCACAGCCGGAACGGAAGGAAACTTCTGGTGCGCGGCGAAACTTGCCGGAGCGGCGGCGCGTGATTTGCCGTATTTCCAACAAAAAAATTTTTCGCCGACAAAAGGAATCCGGACCATGTCGGCGAATATAAGCCCCCGACTGGTAGCGTAAAATGCTTCCAGTCTCGCTTTCCGGCCGTTGCACAGTGGGAAAGGAGGTGCGACGGGCTCAGTTTGACTGATGCAACCGGCGCAGGAAAGCGGCCCACACGCAATCCCGGAACGGCGCGGGGAAAGGAAACAGGGAAACTTTCCGCAGGCGCCCCCGGTGACGGCGTGTGGAACGAAAAAAGGAAACCACAATACCACAAAACAAACTGAGGGGTGCAAGAATGATGCGGAAGCTCTCTATCGTCTTGACCGCTGTTGCGTTGATGGCGGTCATGGCCACGGCGGCCTTCGCTCAGCCGAACATCAGTGGTTTGCTCTATGTGACCAGCAAGGTCACGTTCGGTGATGAGACCGAGACCGACTTTGGCGGTTATGGTCGCGTCAACATTTCCGGCGACGTGTCGGAGAACGTGAGCTATTACGTGCGGGTCCAGGGTGGCTGGGGCAGCCAGGCCTCCAAGTTGACTGGTACCAGTAAGATGAACATCGACGATGACTCGCAGGATAACGAGGTTGAGGGCACGGTCACGCTCCAAAATAACGCAGTCGTGCCGCTCGCCTATATCGATGTGAAGAACCTGTTGGGTTCCGGCTCCACGCTGCGGATTGGCCGGCAGAGCCTGGCTTGGTATGTCCACAATGAGTTTGGGGGCCTGCACGCGACGACGGAGAATGCTGTTTCGTTGACGATGTCCGCGGCTGATAATGCGACCCTGCGCGGGTTCGTGACGCTGGCTGAGAATCCGAAGCTTGGTGCGCGGGCTGCCTTCGCTACTCCCGTTGGTACGCTGGGCGTCAACGTGCGCAGCGAATTCAACGAGGAGAAGAGCGAGCGCGCGATTGGCTACAGCGTTGATGCCGATCTGAGCTTCGCGGGTGTCAATGTCAACGCCGAGCTTGGTCAGACGGTTGGCAAAGACGAGCTGGACATCAAGATTATCGGCGTGGGCTT
>PKQR01000066.1 GCA_017578085.1 Bacillota bacterium | reverse complement strand
TAAGGATGTCAAAGTTGCGCGGGTGGATAAACTGGAGCAGGTGCGCGTACAGGCCGCCGGCCACGCCTGCAAAGAACGCGGAAATGATGAAGGCCCGCAGCTTGACCTCGCGGGTACGCACACCGACTAGCTCTGCGGCCACCTCGTCTTCCCGGATGGCCAGCACCCCGCGGCCGGGGTTGGAGTAGATGAAGTTGCGGATCGCCCACAGGGTGATCACGACCCAAACATAGACCCAGGGCAAGCTGGTCAAGCGCAGTAACACCAGGAACCCGCGGGGCCCTCCGATGGCGTCGATGTTTTCGATGACGCTCTTCACGATCATGTTGAGGGCCAGCGTCACCAAGGCCAGGTAGTCGCCCCGGGTGCGAAACGACGGGATGGCCACCAGCAGCGCCACGATCCCGGCGGCGATCCCGCCGCCGATGAGGGCCAGCGGGAAGAGGTACGGCGCCATGTCCCACGGGATGACGCGCATGGTGAGCACCGATGCCACATAGGCCCCTACGGCCATGAACCCCGCGTGGCCGACGGAGAATTCGCCCATGTAGCCGTTGACCAGGTTGAGGCTGACCGTGAGGATGATGTTGATCCCGATGTACATCAGGATCAGGTCGTAGTACGGGTTGATGAGCTCATACCGGGGGATCGCCCAGGCGAGCGCAAAGCCGGCCGCAACCAGCAGCGGCATCGCCCAGCGCGACGTCCAACGCGATGTCTGCACCTGCATGTTGCCCCTCTCAGTTGTTGCATCCACCGCCCGGGCCCGGTCGGCGCCCGCTCACACCTTCTGCGCCTGGACGCGCCCGAGGATCCCGGTGGGCCGGAATACCAGCAGCAAGAGCAAGAGCGTGAAGGCGACGAAATCCCGGTACGTGCTGGGCAGGACGGCCGCGACGTAGATCTCGGTCATGCCGAGGATGTACCCGCCCAGCATCGCGCCGCGGACGTTGCCGATGCCGCCTACCACCGCCGCGATGAACGCTTTCCAGCCGACCAGGATGCCCATGTAGGGATCGATGATCGGGTACGCTTGTCCAAACAGGACACCCCCGGCCGCCGCCAGCCCGGACCCGATGGCGAAGGTGAGGGAGATGATCCGGTCGACGGAAATGCCCATCAAGGGGACCACCGACCGATCCCAGGAAATGGCCCGCATGGCCATGCCGGTCAACGTCCCGCGGATGAACCAGTCGAGGGCCAGCATGAGCAGGACGGAGACGCCGATAATGAGCAGCTGCACCGAGGAGATGGTGAGCCCCCCGGGCAGGTCAAATCGCTGCGCCGCAATGAGGGCGGGAAAAGCGCGCGACTGCGCGCCGACGGTGCCCAGGACAAAGTGCTCCAGGAAGATGCCGACCCCGAGGGCGGTGATGACCGCCGAGACCCGCGGGGCGTTGCGCAGCGGCTTGTACGCGAGGCGTTCAATGGTGACGCCCAGGAGCGCCGTGCACGCCATCGTAAACAGCAGCGTCGGGACTATCGGCAGCTTGAGCCAGACGGCGCCGGCGAGGCCGATGAAAGCACCCACCATGAAGATGTCGCCGTGGGCGAAATTGATCAGGCGCAGGATTCCGTAGACCATCGTATAGCCCAGCGCAATCAGGGCATAGATGCTGCCGAGCTGCAGGGCATTGAGCGTTTGCTGTAGCCAAAACTCCAAACTGAAACCTCCCCTGAACCCTTGCAAAAACAGGGTGGAGCCGGGTGCCGCACCCGGCCCCACCTTTTCCGACGGGCCTGGGCGGTGGCGGCACAGCCCAGGCTGCCCGCCTGCGACAGCAGTCGGCGGCCGCTGGCAAGCCGGCCTCTAGCCAGTTGGAGCCTTAAAACCCCTTACGGGGCCACGGAGTCGAAGTACCGGAACTGGCCGTCCTTGATCTGGACGACCACCGCGCTCTTAATCGGGTCGCCGGTACCCTCGAACCGCATGGTGCCGGTGACGCCCTCAAAGTCGGTAATGCTGGCCAGGGCGTTCCGCACCGCTTCCCGGTCCACCCGGCCGGCCTTCTGCAGCGCGTGGAAGAGCATGTGCATCGAGTCGTAGGTCAGCGCCGCCACGTCATCCGGCTTGCTGCCGTAGCGGGCCTCGTAGGCGGCGATAAAGGCTTGGGCCTTGGGGGTCGCGATGTCCGCCGCGTAGTGGGTGGTGTAGTAGCTGCCTTCCAGCGCCGACCCGCCCAAGGTCAAGAGCTCAGCGAAGCCCCAGCTGTCGCTGCCGATGAAGGTGGCCTTGATGCCCAGCCGCTGGGCCTGCTGCACCTGCAGCGGCACCTCGCTGTAGTAGTTGGGCAGGAACAACACATCGGGGTTAGCCGCCCGGATGTTGGTCAGCTGCGACGAGAAGTCGCGGTCGCCGGTGGTGTAGGTCTCCCAAGCGACCACGCGGCCTCCGAGGGCCTCAAAGGACCGGCGAAAGACCTCAGCGATGCCCTTGTTGTACTCGCTGGCGATGTCAAACAACACCGCAGCCGTCTGGGCGCCCAGGTTGTTGCGGGCAAAGGCGGCTACGACCTCGCCCTGGAAGTCATCGATGAACGCGGCCCGGAATACGTAGCGCTTGCCCGCGGTGGTCGTCGGGTTTGTGGACCAAGGGGAGATCATGGGCGTGCGGAAGTTTTCCGCGATCTGCGCCGCCGGCACCGCGTTGCGGCTGGCGTTGGGCCCGATGACTGCGATCACCTGGTTTTGGGTGATCAGCTTGGTGGTGGCTGCGACGGCGCTGGCCGCATCGTCCTTATTGTCCTCCACGATGAGGCGAATGGTGTAGCGCCGGCCGCCCACCTCAAGCCCACCCGCAGCGTTGATCTCGTCGACCGCCAGTTGGGCGCCGTTGCGGCTCGACTGCCCGACGACGGGGATGCTGCCCGTCAGCTCAGCGTTGAGCCCGACGACGATCTCTTGGGCCGCGGCCGCGCCGGCGACGATCCCGATTAGCAGGAACGCCGCGACCCATACCTTGGTCCACTTGCGCATCGGCTCGGTCCTCCTCATCAGTGTGTAGGATTTGAGTTGTTCTTAGAGTGGTAATATTCCACCGTGTGGGTCGATCTCCTGCAAATGGCAAAAGGACCGCTGCCATCCAAGAGGAATCCGCCCGGTTGCGGCAAAGGTTCCCGCACGGGGGTGAGGGGATGGGCGCCTGGCACTATTTAGAAGGCCTCTGCCGCCTCGGCCCGCGCGGGTCCGCCACCGAAGGGGAGCGGCAGGCCGCGCAGTGGATTGCGGCGCGGCTTGAGGAGCTTGGCTACGACGTCGAAATTCAGCCCTTCATGAGCCCACGGCATACCCTGTACTTGGGACCCGCGGCGGTCATGGCGGGGATGCTGGTGGCCCGGAACCTCGCGGCCTGGAGCGCTCCTTTGGCGGTAGCGGTGATGATCCTCCTCTTGGTACCGCTGGTGGGGGAGATGCTCGGGGCTCGCGTCAACTTCGACCTGATCTTGCCAAAGCGGCCGTCGCAAAACGTCGTCGCGCGCGAGACCGGCGGGCGACCGGGTGTCCCGGTGGTCGTCAGCGCCCACTACGATACCCAAAGGGGTTCTTGGCTGTTTGCCCCGTGGTTTCGCCCGTGGCTGCGGCCGTTTTTTGTGAGCGTCTACGCAGCGCTGGCGGTGGTGCCGTTGGGAACCCTTCTCGCATGGGCGTTTCCCGGCGCCGGGTGGATGAACGGCGCCGCTCGCATCGCGGCGGTGTGGCTGGCGGCCGCGCTGGTTTTCCTGTTCCTTTCTTGGGCGACGGGCCGCTACGTCGAGGGCGCCAACGACAACGGTTCCGGCGTCGCGGTGGCGCTGGCTTTGGCGGAACGGTGGAAAGCGGAGCCGATCCCGGGCCTAGCGCCCATATTCGTCTTTACCGGCTGCGAGGAATCGGGCCTGCGGGGTATGCGCCGGTTTCTGGCCACGGCCGACCTGCCGCCGGGTACGGCGTTTCTCAACCTGGACAACGTGGGCGGTGGGCGCCTGCACTACCTATTGGGCGAAGGCATGCTGGTGTACCGCCGCTATGACGCGGATCTGGTCGCGACGGCCCGGGCGGTTGCGCAGGAGTTTGGCGATGAAATCCGGCCGCTGCCCAATCTGCTCTTGCCCACCGACGCCCTGGTCGCCGCGGCGGCCGGGTACCCGGCCGTCACGCTCCTGGCCGCGGGCGAAAACGGCGCGATTCCCAACTACCACTGGCACTCGGATGTGCTGGCCAACGCGGATCGGCGCGTGGTCGAGCTGGCGGAGACATACGCCTGGCGGTTGCTGGTGGCCATCGGCCGGCGTGCAGGAGCGTGAGGCGGTTTTCCACCCTGCCGGGGAGGGAGGCGGCGAACAGGCGGGAATTGATCCTTCACGGGCAAGGGCTGTATTCGGGCAAGGGGGCTGGCGCTGGCGGTTTGGGGGGCGACAACAGTGAGAGCGCGATTCGTGCCGACGGGGCACGCGGACCTGGACCAACTGCGCCGGGACGGCCTGGCGGGTTGCGCGCCCTGGTGGGCAACGATCGCAGCGGGCATGGCCGCGGGGCTCTCGCTGGTCATTGCGGTACCGTTAGTGCTCCTGGTCTTTGCCTTGTTTGAAGCCGCGATCGTCGCCTGGCAGACGGGCGGGGCGGCGGCGCGCGACGGGTTGCTGGAGAGCCTGCGCCAGGCGGCGCCGTACGCCCGGCTGGGCTGGATGGGCGGGCTGGCGGTGGGCGGCGTCGGCTGCGCCTACGGTCTCCTGCGCCGCTGGAGCGTACTGCGGGTCCGCTATGTGCGGATGGGCCCGTGGGAAGTGGGCGCGCATACGCTCTTTGCCGCCGCGGCGGGTTATGCCGCGTTTTTCGCGGCCGCACGCTGGTGGCCGCCCCTGGCGCCCATCAACGCATGGCTTTTCTGGGCGTGGGGCCCGGTCTTTGCCTGGTTGTTGGGCCGGCTGCAAGATGCCTACATCCTCTGGATCGCCCGGCCCGATTGGCAGCTGGAGGTCGAGGCGACGGTGCGGGCGCTGATGCCGCGCCGGTTTGGCTGCCCGGACCAATCCCTGCGGGTAGAGGTGGACCCGGTGAGCCACACGGTCGCGGTCGCGGCCGAAATCGACGAAGCCGAAGCCCATCGGGCTCGGGAGCTCATCCAAGCGATCCCGGAAACCGCGGCGGTCACCGTCCAGGCCCTGGGCCGGCGGCGCCAGGCCGTCAACCGGGAGACCAAGGCGCCTGGCGGTCCGTGGCGCCGTGGCCGGCTTTCGGACAAGGGATAACGCCCGGCGAGTGCAGCGCGCTGCCCGGGAGCCGGTGCTGCCGCAAGAGCCCCGCAGGCTAGCGGCCGAACGGTTCGGGCGCTTCGGCCGGAGGCGGCGCCTGGGGTTGCCGCCGGGTCCAGCGGTTGGCGTCCCGCATCCGGTACTTGGCCATCGTGCGGGTAAAGGCGTCCTCCAAATCGATGTTCAGCGAGTTGGCCATGCAGATGAGGACGAAGAGGCAGTCGCCCAGCTCTAGGGCGATGTCGCCCGCGGGCTCGCCGGGCTTTTTTCTTTTGGGGCCAAACTGATCGTTGAGCTCCCTGGCAAGCTCGCCGACTTCCTCCGCCAGGCGGGCCAGGTTGACAAAGGGTGGCCAGTAACCTTCCTCAAATTGGCTGATCCATTCGTCCACCATCGCTTGCGCGTCCCGCAGGCGCACCGGCGGTCCCTCCCCGGATGGACAAAGCTGCTGAGGTTAAGAATGTCCCATCGTTTTCGGGCTTCCGCCTGGCTGCGCCGGCCGAAAGGACTGTCCCCGGCCCTTAAAGAAATGCCGGGACAGGAAAGCACGGGGGTGGCGGCATGCCCGTTTGGGTCGCTTTATTGATCATAGGCTTGTTCCAGCTCGTGATCTACTGGGTGCTGCGGACGCTGGCCCACCGCACGGCCGGCGGCAATCCGCCGGTCATGCTGCGGGTTGCCGTCGCCTTCGCAGGCGTCGTCGGCCTGCTCATTCTCGGTGCGGCGGTGTACGCGTACGTGGCCGGCTTGACGTGGGACGGGGGCTAAACCGCTGCGCCGGCACCGGGGCGTAGGAGGCGGGCACGGAATTCCAAAGGCGTGCTAGCCGAGCGGGGAAAAGGCCAGGGCGCGGCGCCACAAGGGTGGTGCCGCGCCCTCCCGGTTTCTTCACGCCCTGCGTGTGGCCTCGGTCAGTCGCCGTTCGACTCGTCCTGGCGGGCCTTCTCGACCTTGATCTTGGCCTTCTGCAGAAGGTCCGGCACCATGTCCAGCAGCCGGTCGAGGGTGCCGCCGCTGGTGGTGGGCAGGAAGCGGGCGTCGCCGTCCTTGATGACCAGCACGCCTTCTACCTTGACGCGGGCGCCGCCGCCCCCTCCGCCGCCGGAACCACCTTGCTGCGCGTTGGGCGCTTCGCCGCCGCCGGCGCCGAAGCCAAAAGCGATGGTGAGGACAGGCACCAGGGTCAGGCCCTGGACCTCCATCGGCTCACCCACCACCGTGCGGGTGCTCATGGCGCCGAGAATCTTGTCGAGAATCGCCTCCACGTTCAACCCGTTCATGCTCCAACCGCTCCTTTCCCGTGCTCTTCTCTCTTGCGTGGTCATCTCTCTTGCGTGGTCAATAAAACCCGGGCGCCCGGTGCCGTCAGGCACGGGCTGCAGCTGCCCGCCGGGGCGCTTGCGCCAGGCGTTGCCGGATCTGTCGCCACAACCAGCGGCGCACCCGGGGACGCATGACAAAGCGGCCGCCGGCCCAGGCTGCCCGGATGGGCCAAAAGCTCATCTGCACCTCCAGGTTGCCCCCAAGCCGCGGCCCGGTGAAGTCGGGCACGAGCGTCACCGTCCCCGGCAGCGGCACCACGGCCCGGACGGCCTCGCACCAGCCCGTGAGGGACGGGTCGTCAAAGCCGTAGACGAGCGTTCCATCTGTTCGCACCCCCGCTGAGCGCATCATCTCGGGGAGCGACTCCTTGACGTCCGGCCAGAGCGCCCTCAGTTCGGCTAAACTCAGGCGCCCGCCCCGGGCACGGGCGGCCCGTCCACCCCGATGGTCGCGGGTGCGGGAGCTTTTCCTGCGCCCGGCGGCGCGCCGCATCCACGCCCAAGGCCGGAACGGCACGGAGATGCCCGCCACGTGCAGCCGCGATTCGGCCGGCAAACCTCTCATCTTCGCGCCCGTCCAGCGGACGAGGCCAAAGAGCCAGCGCACTTCCCACCGCCAGTCGCCGTCCGGCCATCTGATCACCGTCCCGTAATCGCCCGGCTCGACCCAGGAGAGCTCCCGCCCGGAGGCGGAAACGGCAACGGGGACCACCATAAACAGCAGCGCCAAGGCCAGCAGCAGAGCCAGCGCGCCGCCGATAACCCAGAAAAGGCCCGCCAGCACAGCGGTCAACGCCCCAGCTCACCTCCTCCGCTCCAGCAGGCGGCGGGCCAAGGGCACCCGGGAGGCCAACAGGCTCCGCCCTGTCCGGGAAAGGAACCGGCCCAGCCTTTCCACCGGCGGTACGTAGCGGGTCCAGAGGAGGCTGTAGCCGGCCCAGGCCGGCACCAGGCGCAAGGCCCGCCGTCGCTGTACTGAGGCTTTGTGCTCCTGGGCCCAGGCCCGCATCAGCCGTTGCTCCTGCTCCACGAGTTCCGGCGGCAGCGGCGGCTCCTCGGGGTGCTCCAGGTCCCAAAAGAGCTGCTTGTAGCGGGCCACCGCCGCCTGGCAGCGGCCGCACGCACGCAGGTGTGCCTTGACGATTTCTCCCGCGGCCGGGGCTAGCTCGCCTTCGGTGAACATCTGCAGAAGTTCATCGTCGGGGCACCGCATGGCCATCTCCTCCTCCGTCGGCCCATCCAGCGCGTGGGGCCGGTCAGTCCACGGCCCCCTGCTGCATGGCTTTGATCAAGGCCTGGCGCGCCCGGAACAGGTACGTCTTGACCGTGCCCAGAGGCAAGTCCAGCAACTGGGCGATCTCCCCATAACTCAGGTGCTCCTGGTGACGCAGGACGACCACCATCCGCTGCACGGTGGGCAAGCTCGCCAGCGCCTGTTCCAGCATGGCCCGGTCCCAAGCCAGGAGGGCGTGTTGTTCGGGGTCCCCCTCAGCCGCTGCCGGCTCTCCCTGGGCTTGGACGTCATCCAAGGAGACGGTGGGCGGGCCCTGCCGGTGGTCGCGGATGTAGTTGAGGCAGGCGCGCGTCGTGACCTGCCTGAGCCAGGGCCACAAGGGGCGGTCCGACTGGAAGTGCCCGATGGCCCGCGCCGCCCGCAAGAACACCTCCTGGGTGACGTCCAGCGCGTCCTCCCGGTGCCGCAGGAAGCTGTAGGCCCGCCGGTACACCCTGCCCTGGTACTCTTCCAGCAGCAGGGCGAACCCTTCGGGTCGGCCTTGTTGGCACAGGCGAACGATGTCCCTGTCCGCGGCCACGGTGAGTCCGAGTCCTCCCTCGAGCGCTCGGCCTTATCGCCGGTTCCGCCTGGTAATACACGGGAAACCAGCAAAAGGTTTCAGTCGGTGGCCGGCCCGGAAAAAATTTTTCGCGGCCCCCCGCAACAGCCCACAACGACCCAAGGCTGCGAGGGCGCTGGCGGGCAAACACGAAAAGGGCCTCTCCCCCATGGAGGAGAGGCCCGCCGGATGAACGTGCTGCTCCGATGAACTGGCCGGCGCCTTGCGCGCCCGCGCCGGCCCTCGCCTTAGCGGTACTGCTCCAGCAGCTGCGCGAAGTCCTCCTCAGGCAGCGTCCAGTCTTGATGGACGATGGGCTCGTCCCGGTAGCCGGGGTAGAGCTCCTCGAAGGAGGGCTGGTCGGCCTTATAGACCAGGCCGCGCACCAGCTCGTCGGTTTCGATGAGCTTCTGGATGGCCGCGCCCCGGTTGCTCGGGTCGTAGCTGGGGTCCTCGTCCAGGTTGATGAGGACCTCCTTGTACCAGTCGTAGGTGTTGACCTTGTTGAAGGTCACGCACGGGCTGTACACGTTGACCAGCGCAAAGCCCTTGTGCTGGATGGCCTGGGCGATGAGCTGCGACAGTTGCTTGACGTCGCTGGAGAAACCGGCGGCCACGAAGGTCGCGCCGGCCGCGATGGCCAGCTGCAGCGGCCGGATCGGGCGCTCGATGTTCCCCTCGGGGCTCGACTTGGTCTTGAAGCCGAGCTTGCTCGTGGGCGACGTCTGGCCCTTGGTCAGCCCGTAGATCTGGTTGTCCATGACGATGTAGGTCACGTCCACGTTGCGCCGGATCGCGTGCAGGAAGTGGTTCCCGCCGATGGCGTAGCCGTCGCCGTCGCCGCCGGCCGCGATCACCGTGAGATCCCGGTTGACGAGCTTCAGGCCCATGGCCGTGGGCAGCGTCCGCCCGTGGACCACGTGGAAGTTGTAGCAGTTGATGTAGTTGCCGATCTTGCCCGAGCACCCGATGCCGGCCACGATGGCCACCTTGTGGGGCTCGATGCCGAGGTCCACCAGGGCCTTCTGCAGCGCGGCGAGGACGCCGAAGTCGCCGCAGCCGGGGCACCACCAGGATTTCTCGTTGGTCTTGAAATCAGCCAGCTTGGGCATAGCTCGTCACCTCTTTGGCCTGCGCGGCGATCTCCTTGGGCAGGAACGGGTTCCCGTCGTACTTCCGCACGCTGTGCATGGCCGGCACCGCCAGGCCCTGCTCCCGCATGGCCTTGCCGACCCGGTGCTCGAGCAGGGCAAAGAGCTGGCCCTGGGCGTTGTTCTCGACCACGATAACCTGCTTGGCCCGGGCAAAGAGCTCCACGAGCTGCCGCACCGGCAGCGGCGCGAGCACTTTGACGTGGGCGTGGCCGACGCGGAAGCCCTCGGCCTCCAGCATCTTGCGGGCGTCGCTGATCGGGCCGACCGTGGAGCCGAATCCGACCAAGAGCAAGTCGGGCGACTCGGGGCCCGTGTAGGTGACGCCCTCGAGCCCCATGGCCGCCGGATCGGAGGGCACCTTGCGCAGCCGCTTATCCATCATCGCGACGCGGTTTCTCGGATCCTCGCTGACCTTGCCGAACTCGTTGTGCTCAACGCCGGTGGCCAGGTATTGGCCCTTGGGCTGGCCCGGCAACGGCCGCGGCGAGATGCCCGACTCGGTCACCCGGTAGCGACGGAATCCGTCGGGCTCGGCCTGGGCGGCGATCTCCTCGTCGGTGAGCAGCGCGCCCCGGTCGATCTTGATCCGCTTGATGTCCAGGTGCTCGACGGTCTGCTTGTTGAGGGCGAGGGACAAGTCAGTGGCCACGACCACCGGGCACTGGTACTTGTCGGCCAGGTTGAAGGCCTCGGCGGTCATGTAGAAGGTCTCCTCGACGGTGCTGGGCGCAAGAATGATGCGCGGCGTGTCGCCGTGGGTGCCGTACAGCAGCGCCCACACGTCGCTCTGCTCGTGCTTGGTGGGCATCCCCGTGCTCGGGCCGCCCCGCTGGGTGTCGACGATGACCACCGGGATCTCGGCCACATGGGCCAGGCCGATGGCCTCCTGCATGAGGGAGATGCCGGGGCCCGACGTGGCGGTGATGGCCCGCGCGCCTGCGAAACCGGCGCCGATGCAAGCGGTGATGGCGGCAATCTCGTCCTCGGCCTGCACCACCACGCCGCCGTAGCGGGGCAGCAGGGTCATCAGGGTCTCCATGATCTCAGAGGCCGGCGTGATGGGATACGCCGCGCAGAAGCGGCAGCCGGCCGCCAGCGCCCCGAGCGCCACGGCGTCGTTGCCCATCATGATCAGGCGCTTCTTGCCGTCGCCGGGAGCGAGCCGCCACGTAGGCTCGGGCAGGTGCTGCCGGGCGTACTCGTAGCCCTTCTCCAGCGCCGTCACGTTCTGCTGCCCGACCTCGGGGCTCTTTTTGCCGAAACGCTCCATGACGACGTCCTTGAAGGCATCCAGCGGCAACCCAAGAATGTGGGCGGAAACGCCCAGCGACACCACGTTGCGCATGAGCGGGTTGCCCACTTCCTGGGCGATCTGGGTCAGCGGCACCAGCAAGAGCTTGGCCGGGCAGCCTTCCGGCAAGACCGGCTCAAAGTGGGCGTCGGCCACAATAATGCCGCCTTCCACCAGTTCCTTGTGGTTGCGGTCGATGGTTTCCTGGTCGATGGCCACCAGCACGTCCAACTCGCTGGAGGTGGACGCCACCGGTTCCGTGCCGATCATAATTTTGTAGTTGGAATGGCCGCCTTTAATGCGGGAGGAGAAGTGACGGTAGCCGTAGATGTAATACCCAAGCCTGTTGCAGACGATGGCCAGCAGTTCGCCTGTGGAATCGATGCCTTGCCCCTGCTCGCCCCCGATCTTCCAGGACGCCAGACGCCTCTCGCGCATGATCCCTCGCCTCTCTTGTTGTGGTGGCGGGCGCGAAGCTCACCAGCCTGCGCACTTTTATTCTAATCCCGCGCGACGTATAATGCCAATGAATTCGATTCATCATTTCGATTCCATATCGGAATCCTTATCCGGCGTTTTGTCCAGCAAAACAAAAGGAGGGCGGCGGTGTGCTCCTGGAACAGCTCATAACCTTCTGCACGGTGGTGGATGAAGGCGGTTTCACGCGCGCCGCCGAGGTGCTCGGGCTCAGCCAGCCGGCCGTCACCAAGCAGGTCAAGAGCCTGGAAAAGGAGCTGCGGGCCGTGCTCTTGACCCGCTCCGGGCGCCGGGTCAACCTGACGCCGGCCGGCGAGATCGTTTATTCCTACGCCCGCCGCATCATCCACACCATTGAAGAGTGCCAGGGCGCGCTGGCAAACCTGACCACGCCCGGCTACGGGCGGCTGACCATCGGCGCCGTGTCCACCGTCGCCATCTTCACGCTGCCTGAGGTTTTGAGTGCTTTCGTCAAACAGCAGCCCCTGGTGACGGTGCACGTCCGGACCGGCACCATCGACCAGGTGCTGACCATGGTGCTGCGCAACGAAATGGACTTGGGGATTGTCACCGTCCCCATCAGCCACGAGC
>PKQR01000202.1 GCA_017578085.1 Bacillota bacterium | reverse complement strand
CAGCCCCCAACTCTGCCTGCGCTTCCCGAATCACCTCCTGCACCCGGGCATTGCGGGCAAACGCCCCCTTGTCCCGGACGGCCACCTTGGTCAAGATTTGCGGCACCCGCGGCATCTGCCCGGCCAGATCGGCCAGGGAGCGACCGGTTTCCCGCATCACCTTCAGCACCTGCAGGGCCGTCAAGAGGCCGTCGCCCGTCGTGTTGTACTCTAGAAAGATCACGTGGCCCGACTGCTCGCCACCAAGGACAAGGTCCCTTTCCAGCATGGCCTCGAGCACATACCGGTCGCCGGGGGCGGTTTCCACCACCTCAATGCCGTCCTGCTGCAGGGCCAGCTTCAGTCCCAGGTTGCTGTAGACGGTCGCGGCCACGGCCCGGTTGCGCAGCCGGCCCTGTGCGGCCAGATGCCGGCCGCAAATGGTCAAGATGGCGTCGCCGTCCACGAGCCCCCCGTTGCTGTCGGCCATGATCACCCGGTCCGCGTCCCCGTCGTGGGCCAGCCCCACGTCGGCCCCGTATTCGCGTACGGCGGCCTGCATGAGCTCGGGGTGGGTGGAGCCGCAGCCGACGTTGATGTTCATGCCGTCAGGCGCGTCGGCCAATACATAGACGTCCGCCCCCAGCCGCCGCAGCACCTGAGGAGCGAGCCGGTACGCCGCCCCGTGCGCGCAGTCCACCACGATGCGCAGGCCCGCCAGCGAAACCCCGGCCGCCTCTTCCAGGAAACGGCTGTAGGCTTCCACCCGGTCTTCCCCAGGCATTATGCGGCCGACGCCGCCACCCACCGGGCGGGGCAGGCCGTCGTCTGGAGAGAAGGCAATCCGCCCCGGTTCCCCAATGAGGGCCTCGATACGGGCCTCGGTCTCATCGGGGAGCTTGTAGCCATCGGCAGAAAAGAACTTGATGCCGTTGTCCTCGGCCGGGTTGTGGGAAGCGGAGATCATGACGCCAAAGGCCGCGCCTTGCGTGCGGGTCAGATACGCCACACCCGGCGTGGGAATGACGCCGACCCGCAATACGTCCAGGCCGGCCGAGGCCACGCCGGCGGCGAGGGCCGCCTCCAGCAAGTCCCCTGAGCGGCGGGTGTCCCGCCCGAGGATGACCGGCAAGCCGCGGCGGCCCGGGTCGTCGCCGGCCAGCACCGCTGCCGCGCAGCGGCCCAGGCGGAAGGCCAGCTCAGGCGTGAGCCCTTGGTTCGCGACCCCGCGCACGCCGTCGGTGCCAAAGAGCCAACCCACGCAGTTCCCTCCTTGAGCCATCCCAAAATATGTGGGGGCGGCAGCTCGCTGTGCCTGACCCCCACGCCCTGTGAACGGATCTTTTCGCCCAGGGACGCTGGCTCCCCTGTTACGTCCGGCGCAGCGCCGGCCGCGAACGAAGCGAAGAAGGCGGTATGCAGTGAAGGCGGTATCACGGCTAAGGCGACACACGGTCCCGGACCGGCAGCCTAAGAGCCGGCGGTACCGCTCGGGTCAAGGATGGGTAGGGCGCCGGGATCGCGCGTGATGGCGTCAACGAACTGCTCCATCAGCTCCGGACTAAGCTCGCCGATGAAGCGCCCGCGCACGATCCCGTCCTTGTCCACGAAGACGCTGGTGGGATATGACCAGACGTTGTAGCGCAAGGCCACATCGCCCTGCACGTCCAGGAGAGCGGGAAAGTGCAGGTCCAGCTCCTGCATGAACGCCTCCACCTGGGCCCGGGTTTCCCGGTAGTTGACGGCCAGGATGGCCACTTCATCGCCGCGCCGCTCGTACAAGGCCTGCATGGCCGGCATCTCCCGCCGGCACGGCGGGCACCAGGTGGCCCAGAAATTGATGAAGACCCCCTTTTCGCCCCGCAAGTCCGAGAGCCGCACGACGCGGCCGTCCACGGCGTACAGGGCGAAATCGGGCGCCATACGCCCCACTTCCGCCGCGGCGCCGCTGCCGGCGGCCTCGACCCAGGGGACTTCGGCGTCGAGCGCCTCAACCCGGAACGCGCCGCGCCAGCTGCCGGTGCACCCCTGCTCGCACACAAGCTCATAGGTCCCTGGCCCAGGCACATCCAGCGCGAGCTGGATCACTTCCGCGGGCCACATGACAAACTGCACGCCGGCGCCCTTCACGCTCAGCATGACGGGTCCCTGCAGGCTCGTGCCGCCCACCAAGGCCCGGCTGCCCTCAAGCAGGCGCACCTGGCGTGGGATCAGTTCGCCGGCGCCGGCAATGATCGCCACCGGGTACTCTTCACCCATGGCCACAACCCTGGCCAGGCTGTCGACGACGCGCACCACCGGGCCACCGTCGCCCAGCCGGCGGCCGTCCCAGCTCGGGTCCGCCTTGAGCTCGATCCAGACGACCGCACCCGGCATCACCTCCCGGGCGCCGGACGAGGAGGCTATGCCTGAACCTTGCGGCACCAGGTAAGTCTCGTCGAGGCTCGTCAGCGCGACGCGGTAGCGCGCGCCTTCCTCCAGGTACAGGGTTTCGGGGAACGGGCCCGCGGCGCCGAGGATGACCGCGACTTCCCGCACGGGTGCCTCGGTCCTGCGCAGGCCCATCAGCTCCCAGGCGATGAGAACGGCCGCGATGAGGGCGATGAACGCCAGGGCCGCCCAACGGGGCAGCTTGGACATGTCCGCTCACCTCCAGGCGCGCGGCGCCGACGGGGCGGGCCTCAGCCCGCGGGGACTTCAGCTCGTCCGGCGGGGTACCAGCAGCGACCATTCGCGGCCGTCCCGGCTGCCGTACAAGTCCCCATTGGGGGCCGCGGCCACCAGCCACAGGCCGTCCGGCAGCGCCACGGCATCCAGCGCCACCAGCACCCGCTGGGGGCTGGACACGACCCGGGCCGGGCGCCGGCCCCCATCTTCGCTCATCCAGACGCCCGTGTCGGTGGCAAGATACACCCGGTGGGGCGTGACCGGGTCAAACGCGACCGCGTACACCCGGGGCTCCACGTCCAGCGACCGCCACGTCACGCCGCCGTCCCGGCTTTCCAGGAGTCCTCCCGCCGTAGCCGCCAGCCACCGGTCGGGCACCGCGGGGTCTGCAGCCAGAGCCACCACCCGGTGGGCGCCGTCAATGCCGGGTTCCATACGCCGCCACTGCT
>PKQR01000065.1 GCA_017578085.1 Bacillota bacterium | reverse complement strand
ATGAGTCCATCTACCGGCAGGTGGTATTGGGCGAGACGTCCGACGCGGACCTGGAGCGCCATGCCCGCGAGTGGATCGAGGCCAACAGGGAGACCGTGGACAGGTGGCTGGCAGCGGCGGGCTTGCGTTGACCCGCCTGCAGCGCTGTGCCGGCCCGGCCTTGGGTCGGGCTGCCCGCGGCCGGCCGAGCGCCGGGAGCAGGCCGGCCGCGGGCCAGGCTCAAACTCAGACGGCGAGCTGCAAACAAGAGGCCGGCGGACGACTGCCCGCCGGCCTCACTGTCAGTTGGCTGCCCGCCGCTGGCAATCTGCACCGCCGGCCATTTGCACCGCTGGCCATTTGCGCCGCTGACCGCCTGCGCCGCTGGCCATGTGCGCCGCCGACCGTCGGCGCGGCCGGCCATCTGCCGGGGCGGCTTTCGGCGTGCCGGCGGGGCAGCAGCGCCCGTTAGGCTTAGAAGCCCTCGGCCCGGGCCTCTTCGTAGCCCACGAATTCGATCTGGCCGTTGCGGATCGTCCAGATGCCGATGGACGCGACGGCCACGTCGCCGTTGGGGTCAAAGTCCACGGGGCCCGAAGCGCCCACGTACTGGATGTCCTGGCCGGCCCGAATCAGTTGCACGGCCTTGGCCCACTCGCCGGGCAGGATGATCTCGCCGGGCGGGTTGGCCACGTCGCGCAGCGCGCTGCGGATGGCCGGACCCGTGGCCTCGCCGGCCTTCTCGATCGCCAGCGCGATGGCGAAGGCCGCGTCGTAACTCTCATACATGAACGGCATCGGCGGCGGCTCCCCGAAGCGCTCCTCGTAGTACCGGTTGAACAGCGCCGTGGCCTCGGTTTCCGCCGACCGCGGCGCCGTGCCCCAGGAGCCCTCCAGCGGATCCCCGATGGCGTCGATGATGTCCGGAGCCTGCATGCCGTCGGTGAAAAGGAACTTGTCGAAGTAGCCGCCCTCGATGGCCTGCCGGAGGATCGTGATGCCGTTCTCCGGGTAGGCGATCAGCAGCAGCGCCTCAGGATTCCCGCGGGACGCCTGGTCCAGCTCGCCCCGGTAGGAAACCTGGTTCTGCTCAAAGGGCACGTTGGCCGTCACCGTACCGCCGCGCTGGCGGAAGTTGGCTTCAAAGGCCTGCGCGAGCCCAAGCCCATAGGGGTTGTTGACGTAGATGGTAGCGACGCGCCGGTAGCCCAGGTCCGCCGCCAGCTTGCCCAGGACGATGCCTTGCATCGCGTCGGATACGACGGTGCGGAAGATGAAGTCGTTGTCCTCCAAGGTCGTAATCAACGGCGACGTGGACGCGGGCGAGATCATGACGACCTGGTTGGGAACGGCCACGCTGGTGGCCACCGGGATGGTGACGCCCGAGGACGCCGCGCCGATGATAGCCGGCACCCGCTCCACGTTGACCAGGCGCTGGGCCGCGGCCACGCCCTGGGTCGGGTTGGTCTGGCTGTCGGCGAGCACGATCTCCAGCGGCCGGCCGCCCAGTATGCCGCCCTGCTCGTTGATCTGCATGACGGCGAGCAAGGCCGAGTTGTAGAAGGGTTCGCCGAACGCCGACAGGTCGCCCGTCATCGGGAACAGGCCGCCGATGCGGACAGGCGCCTGCTGGGCAGCGGCCGGCAAGGCGGCGAGCAGGAGCGCCGCGACCAGCGTTGCGATCAAGTACGGCTTGAACCGCCTGCGAGAAATGTGACGCACTTCTATCTTCCCTCCTGTTTCATAGTGAAGTGATAAGGGTGATTTGACCGCAATCTTTCGACGGTTCCAACCTGATTCCTCCTGTCCCGGTTTGTTTTCCCAGAAACTGGTACTGGCTCTTTTTTCCAGGACTTGACTCCCGGAGCAGGAGTTGAGCGGAGAGCGGAGAAACAGTCAGAAACCTATCCTAATAACGAGAGGATTTGCCGTTTTTGCACGGGGGATCGGGTTCGTGACGGCCGCGTTGATTCTGGAAGTACACAATCTTGTCAAGGAGTTTGGCGGTATCCGGGCGGTGGACGACTGCTCCTTCTCGGTGCGGGAGGGTTCCATCACTGGATTGATCGGTCCCAACGGCGCAGGCAAGACGACGGCATTCAATATGGTGACCGGGTTCATCCGCCCGGACCGGGGCGAGATCCGGTTCCGGGGAGAGCGCATCGACCGCCTGCCGCCCCACGTGATCTTCCGCAAGGGCATCGCCCGCACGTTCCAGATCCCGCGGGAACTGCGCCTGATGACGGTGCTGGAAAACTTGATGCTAGTGCCCATGAACCAGGGCGGTGAAGGCCTCTGGCGCTCGTGGTTCGCTCCGGGGCGGGTGCGCGAAGAGGAAGAGCGCATCTACCGCCGGGCCATCGAAGTCTTGGAGTTTGTGCAGTTGATCCACCTCAAGGATGAGCTGGCCGCCAACTTGTCCGTCGGTCAAAAGAAGCTCCTGGAGCTGGCCCGGGTGCTTATGGCCGATCCCCAGCTGATCCTTTTGGATGAGCCGGCCGCCGGGGTTAATCCGACCCTCATGAACAAGCTGGCCGGCTATGTGCGCAGCCTGCGGGACCAGGGCAAGACTTTCCTGCTGGTCGAGCACAACATGGACCTGGTCGCGGATGTGTGCGACTGGGTAATCGTCATGAACAACGGCCGGAGGCTTGTCGAAGGCAAACCGGAAGAGGTGCGGCGCCACCCCGAGGTGCTGGAGGCGTATCTTGGGGGCGCGTACGCGGCCTCTTGACAAAAGGAGACGCAAAGAGCGTGGCATTGTTGGAAGTCAGCGGCCTGCGGGCCGGGTATGCCGAGGTTGACATCCTCCACGGCGTGCAGCTGACCGTGCAGGCCGGTGAGATCGTCTGCGTCGTCGGCCCCAACGGGGCGGGCAAGTCCACCCTGATGAAAGCCATCTTCGGTCTGGTGCCGGTGCGGGCAGGCCGCATCGTGTTTCAAGGAGAGGACATCACGGGCCTCGGCCCTGCGCAGATCGTGCGCCGGGGCATGTGCTACGTTCCCCAAAACAACAACGTGTTTCCCTCGCTGACCGTTGAGGAGAACCTCGAGATGGGCGCTTTCATCCACCCGGGCGACTTCCGCCAAAAGATGGAGGAGATGTTCGAGCTCTTTCCCATTCTCAAGGAGCGCCGGCGCCAGAAGGCGGGGAACATGAGCGGCGGCCAGCAGCAGATGGTGGCCATGGCGCGCGCCCTGATGCTGGACCCGAAGCTGCTGCTGTTGGACGAGCCGACGGCGGGGCTTTCGCCCAAGTTTGCCGAGCTCGTGCTGGAGAAAGTCGTCGAAATCAACCAGCGGGGCGTCAGCGTCCTCATGATCGAGCAGAACGCCCGGGCGGGGCTCGCCATCTCCCACCGGGGCTACGTGCTCACCATGGGGCGCAACCGCCTCGATGACACCGGGCACAACCTTATGGCCAACGAAGAGGTCGGCCGCCTGTTCCTGGGGGGATGAATGCGACGTGGCGCAACTCATCCTGTACGGACTGATCTACGGCGGCATCATATCCCTCGGCGCCATCGGCCTCACGCTCATCGCCCGCATCCTCAGGTTCTCCCATTTCGCCCACGGGGACATGATGGCCCTCGGGGCCTACTTGGCGCTGCTGTTCCGGGTGACGCTCGGGCTTCCCATGTGGGCGGCGGCCATCATCGCGGTGGTCTCGACCGCGGTGGCGGCGATTGCCATCGACCGCCTCTTTTACAAGCCCCTGCGGCGGACGGGCCCCACGATCCTGCTCATCGCCTCGGTGGGCGTGGCCCTGGTATTGCGCCACGTGATCCAGTTCTTCTGGGGCGCGGCGCCGCAAGTGTACCAGCGGGGCGTCGAACGGCCGTGGATCGTCTGGGGCCTGCGCATCCGGCCCGTGCAGGCGTGGATCCTTGTCATGGCCGTGCTGCTTGTGGTCGGCGTGTGGCTTTTCCTCCAAAAGACCAAGACCGGCAAGGCCATGCGGGCCATGGCGGACAACATGGACTTGGCCGCGGTGAGCGGCATCGACACCGAGCGCATGATCGTCTGGACGTGGGTGTTGGGCGCTTCCCTGGCAGCGGCGGCGGGGATCATGCTCGGGCTGGACACGCAGCTGCGCCCAGCCATGGGGTGGCTGATGCTTTTGCCCTTGTTCGCAGCCGCGATCCTCGGCGGGCTCGGCAACCCCTACGGCGCCATCGCCGGGGGCATGATCATCGCCCTGGCGCAGGAACTGTCGACGCTGGTCTTCAACACCGCGTACAAGCCGGCGGTTTCCTTTGTGCTGATGGTGCTGCTCCTGCTCTTGCGGCCGCAGGGCTTGTTCGGAGGGAAAGCCTGATGGAATGGGGCGGGGTCGTCGGCTACGGGTTGTTCCTCCTGATTTATGGCGGCATCTACGCCATCTCCGCCCTGGGCTTGAACGTCCAGTGGGGATACACGGGGCTGTTCAACATCGGCGTGGGCGGGTTTTTCCTCGTGGGAGCGTATACGTCCGCCATCATGACCAAGGGGCCTGACTTTTCCCATTTGGGCGGGTTCGGCCAGCCTTTCATCGTCGGGGTGCTGGCCGGCGGGGTGCTGGCGGCGCTTTTGGCGCTGCTCATCGGCATCCCGACCTTGCGCCTGCGAGGGGACTACCTGGCCATCGCCACCATCGGCATTGCGGAAACCTTGCGCCTGATCGTCACCAACGAGCAGTGGCTGACGGCCGGCGTGTGGGGCATCGGCGGCATCCCGAAACCGCTTTTCAGCACCTTCGGCAGCGCCTACAACGCCTTCTACGCGGTGCTGGTGCTGGCGGCGATGGTGCTGGTCTACTTCGCCATCGAGCGGGGCATCCGTTCGCCGTGGGGCCGCGTCCTCAAGGCCATCCGCGAGGACGAAGCGGTGGCCCAGGCGGTGGGCAAGGACGTCTTCCGCTTCAAGCTGCAGGCCCTGGTGCTGGGCGCTTTCTTCATGGGGGTGGCGGGGGCCTTGTTCGCGCACTTCGTGGGCTACATCAGCCCCGAGGCCTTCGAGCCCATGAACGCCACGTTCCTCGTGTGGGTCATGCTCATCGTCGGCGGCAGCGGCAACTCCAAAGGAGCCATCCTCGGTGCGTTCATCGTCTGGGTCATCTGGTCGGGCACGGAGTTTGTCGCCGCGGCCTTGCCGCCGGCGCTCGGGCCCCGGGCCCACGCCCTGCGCATCGTGCTCATCGGCCTTTTGCTGATGGTCATGCTCCTGGTGCGCCCGCAAGGGGTGCTGGGCGAGGAGCGGCAAGTGTCCAAGCTCCTGCGGCAGGAAAGCGGCAGCCGGCAGGCGTCCGCGGGCGGATGACGAACGCCTGGCATCGGGGGGATCGACATGCAAACGCTGGCTGGACAAGTCGCGATTGTAACCGGTGCAGGAAAAGGAATCGGGCGCGCCGCCGCAGCGGCGCTGGCGCGGGCTGGGGCCGCGGTCGTGCTCGCGTCCCGCACGTACCGGGACTGTGAGGCCGCGGCCGAGGAGATTCGCAGCGCGGGCGGCGAGGCGGTGGCCTTCGGCGCCGACGTGGCCGACTACGGGCAGGTGGAGCGGGTCGTGCGCGAGGCGCTGGCCCGCTTTGGCCACATTGACATCCTCATCAACAACGCCGGCGTCATCGAGCCCATCGGCTACCTGCAAGACTGCGATCCCGGGGCGTGGGCCCGCAACGTCCAGATCAATCTGGTGGGCGCGTTCCACTGCGTCCGGGCCGTGCTGCCCCATTTCCTCGAGCGGCAGCGGGGCGTCATTGTCAATGTGAGCTCCGGCGCGGCCGTGCGGCCGCGTGAAGGCTGGAGCGCTTACTGCAGCGCCAAGGCGGGCCTTGCCATGCTGACGCAGGCCATTCACCTGGAGGCGGGCGCCCTCGGGGTGCGCGTCTACGGCTTCCAGCCCGGGGTCGTGGACACCGACATGCAGGTGAAAATCCGGGCCTCCGGCATCAACGAGATCTCGCGCCTGCCGCGGGAGAGCCTCGCCAACCCGGCTGACCCCGCCCGGGTCATCGCCTGGCTGTGCACCGAGGAAGCCCGGGATTTGGCCGGGCAGGAGCTCACCATCCGCGACCCGGCCCTCAGGGCCCGGGCCGGGCTGGCCGGCTGAGGTGGGCGGCCCTTCTCCCGCACCGGCTGTTCCCGCAGCGAGCGAAAACGGTCACCACGCCAGCGCGAGGCCGTCCTTGCGGGGTTCGGAGCCGGCGATGAGGACGCCCGTGTCCGGGTCGCGCCAGATCATCTGTCCCCCGCCAAACATGGTCGGGTCGGCTTCCATGCGCACCCGGTGGCCGAGGCGCAGGAGCTGCCGCACCGTGTCCGCGGGCAGCGCCGCTTCCACGTGCACGTCCAACCCGCCCGCCACCCGCACCCGCGGCGCGTCCAGCACGGCCTGGGGATTGAGGCCGTAGTCCACCATCCCGATGACCACCTGCACGTGGCCCTGGGGCTGCATGTCGCCGCCCATGACCCCAAAGGCGGCCAACGGCACCCCGTCCTTGGACAGGAACGCCGGGATGATGGTGTGGAACGGCCGCTTGCCGGGCGCGACCTGGTTTGGGTGGCCTTCTTCCAGCGTAAACCCGGCGCCCCGGTTTTGCAGGGCGATGCCTGTCCCCGGCACCACGACCCCTGAGCCGAAGCCCATGTAGTTGGATTGGATGTAGGACACCATGCGGCCCTCGGCGTCGGCGGTGCACAAGTACACCGTGTCGCCGGCTCGCGGCAGGCCGGGCACCGGGTCGGCCAGGGCCCTGGCGCGGGAGATGAGGGCGCGCCGCTCCCGGGCGTAGACCTTGGACAAGAGCTCCCGGGTGGGCACGTCGGCCAGCGCCGGGTCGGCGATGTAGCGATGGGCATCGGCGAAGGCCAGCTTCAAGGCCTCGATGACCAGGTGCAGCTGGGCCGCGGACAGATGCGGCAGGGAAGGAAGCTCCGTGTCCTCCAGGATATTGAGGGCGAGGAGCGCCACCAGCCCCTGGCCGTTGGGCGGGAGCTCCCAGACGTCAAAGCCGCGGTAGGTGGTGCGGATAGGCTCCACCCATTCCGGCGCGTGGGCCGCCAGGTCCGCTTCCGTGATAAGGCCCCCGGTTTCCCGGGCGTAGCGGGCGATGGCTGCGGCCAGCTCCCCGCGGTAGAAGGCCTCCCCGTCGGACTCGCCGATGAGGCGCAGGGTGCGGGCTTGATCCGGGCAGGCAAAGATCTCGCCCGGCTCCGGCGGCCGGCCCCAGGGCAAAAAGGTCTGCCGCCAGTCGTCACGCCCTGCGAACCGGGCTGCCGCGGCCCGCCAGTAGCCGGCGATGACGGGCGGGACCGGATGTCCTTCCTCCGCGTAGCGGGCGGCCGGCTCCAAGAGCCGTTTCAGGGGCATGGACCCAAACCGGCGGGTGAGCGCCACCCACGCGGACACAGCGCCGGGCACGGTCACCGGCAGCCAGCCGTCCGTGGGCACCTTGGTGAGCCCCTGAGCCGCAAACACCTCAGGGGAGAGGGCCATGGGCGCCCGACCGGACGCGTTGAGGCCGTGCAGCTTCTTCCCGTCCCACACGAGCGCGAACGCGTCGCCGCCGATGCCGTTGGAGGTGGGCTCAAGCACCGTGAGCGCCGCTGCGGTGGCCACCGCGGCGTCCACGGCGTTGCCGCCTTCCTGGAGGATGCGCAAGCCGATCTGGGCCGCGAGGGGGTGGCTGGTGGCCACGGCGCCCCGCCGGCCCATGACCGGGCTGCGCTGGGATGCGTATGGAAAGCGGTAGTCGAAGACAGGCACGCCGGCACCTCCCGGCTTGGGCGCGAAGATTACGCGGGCGCCGGGCCCGTGGAAGCCCCCACGTGCAAGTGCGGCTCTAGGACGACCCGGCGGGGCGTGCCGCCGTTCTGCAGCGATTCGATCAGGAGCTGCACGGCGACGCGGCCCATCTCTCGCATGGGCTGCACCACCGTGGTCAGCGGGGGACTCGCGATCTGGGCCAAGGGCGTGCCGTCGAAGCCGACGACCGAGAGCTCTGCCGGCACCCGGACGCCTGCCGCCGCAGCTGCCTGCAGGACGCCGATGGCCAACATGTCGTTGGCGCAAAACACCGCCGTCGGCCGGGGGTGCATGGCCAACAGCGCCTGGCTCGCCCGCAGGCCCGCCTGGATATCCGAGCCGTCCGCCTCGATGACGGCAGGCGTGAGGCCCGCCTGCTGGAGGGCCGCCGCAAACCCCCGCTGCCGCTCGATGCTGGAGTGGATCCGGGCCGGCTCGCTGATCATGACCAGCCGCCGGTGGCCCAAACGCAGCAGGTGCTCCGCCGCGAGAAAGGCCCCCTTTTGGTCGTCGGTGAGCACCCGGTTGACCTCCGCCGACGGCACGTCGCGCGCCATGAGCGTGATGGGGTAACGGCCCTTGCCCAAGCTGAGGACGAGCCGGTCGTCGTGGGCGGCGGTGGCAAAGATGATCCCGTCGATGCCCTTGCGCCTGAGAACGCTTACGTATGCCGCCTGCTTGCGGGTGTCATCGCCCACGTTGCAGATGACGCAGTTGTAGTTTTGCGCGGCGGCGGCGTCCTCGACCCCCCAGGCCACCTCGGCAAAAAAGGGGTTGCTGATGTCGGGCACCAGGAGCGCCAGAAGCCGCGTTCGCTTGGTCATCAGGGCGGACGCCACCAGGTTGGGCTCGTAGCCCAGGCGCTCCATCGTCTCCTGCACGCGCCGGCGGGTCGACTCTTTGACGTATGGGCTGTTGTTGATCACGCGGGAAACGGTGGCCAGCGAAACCCCCGCTTCCCGGGCCACATCGTAGATCGTGACAGGCATAACAATAAACTTTCTTGCGTCAGCTGCCGGTTCCTTCGGGTTGCGGCCGCCGGGGTGCGGTTTCACGAAGCCGCCGCCGCAGGCGCAGCCGTTTCACCCTCCGGCAGGAGGTACATCCCCCTCGGGGCAAACGCGAGCCTGACCGGCGTGCCCGGCGGCAGCACGGGGCCGTCCAGATGGGCGTCGATCACCATCAGTTGCCCGGCGTCCGTGTCCACCAGGTATTCGGCGCTCATGCCCTGGTAGAAGCCGTGCACGACACGGCCGGGCAGGCCCGTGTCGGCCTGACCGGGTTCGCCGCTGGCGTCTTTTGCGGTTTCCCCGTCGGCGGGCCGGATGCTGATGGCCTCCGGGCGAATCATGAGCAGGCGCCGCCCGTCCGCCTTGGGCCCCGGCGGATCCGGCACCCGGTAGCCCTTCACCCACACCTGGCCGCCGCGGACCTCGGCTTCCACCAGGTTCGCATCGCCGATGAAGCGGGCTACGAAGGCGTTGGCCGGGCGTGTGTAAAGTTCCTCGGGCGTTCCCACCTGCTGCACGACGCCGTCCCGCATGACCACGATGAGGTCGGACACGGCCAACGCTTCCGACTGGTCATGGGTGACGTAGATGCCGGTGATCCCCAGCCGCTGCTGCAAGGCCCGCAGCTCCTGCCGCACCTGCTTGCGCAGCTTGGCATCCAGGTTGGAGAGGGGTTCGTCCAAAAGCAACACCTGGGGCCGCATGACGAGCGCCCGGGCCAGGGCTACCCGCTGCTGCTGCCCGCCGGACAGCTGGGAGGGGAGCCGCCCCTCAAGGCCCGCTAATCCCACCAGCGCCAGCGCCTCGCTCACGGCCGTGCGGATCTCCCCCTGGGGCAAGCCCATGTTGCGCAGGCCGTAGGCCACGTTCTCAAAGACGTTGAGATGGGGAAAGAGCGCGTACGATTGAAACACCATCGTGATCGGGCGCTGGCTCGCGGGCTGGTGCGTCACCTCCCGGTCGCCGATGAAAATGCGCCCGGAGCTGATGGTCTCAAGCCCCGCGATGATGCGCAGGGTCGTGGTTTTGCCGCACCCCGAGGGGCCCAGCAGGGTCACCATCTTTTGGCCAGGGATTTCCAGGGTAACGTCGTTGACCGCCACCACCTGGCCAAAGCGCTTGGTGACGTGTTCAAGCCTAACCGGCGCTCCCATCCCCGTGGGCAGCCGATCCGTCATCAACGGTCCACCTTTCTTCTTAGAGGCATCAGTAGGTTATTGCCCGCCCGGCGTCCCGGCCCGTCCGGTGCAGCACCACGTTGAGCAAGAGCACCACCACGGCCATGGCGGCGATCAGGACGCACGACAAGGCCGCACCGCGCCCGATGCTGCCGTGGCCGACCCACGACAAGATCAACACCGTCGCCAGATTGGTGCTGGGCGTCACCAGGAAAATTACCTGGCTGATGGCGGTCATGGCCCGCACAAAGGAAAACATCAGGCCGGAGATCACGGCGGGCAGCAGGAGCGGGAAAAGGATCCGCCGCAGGGTGGTGAGGTTCGACGCCCGCAGCGTGGTGGAAGCCTCTTCCAGAGACCGATCGATCTGCTGCAGGGCCGCCAGGCCGCTGCGGATGCCGACAGGCATGTTGCGGAAGATGAACGCCAGGATGATGATGAGCTCCGTCCCGGTCAGCCGCAGGGCCCCGCTGTGGAACGCCAGCACGTAGCCGATACCCATGACGGTTCCCGGCACGGCGAAGGACAGCATGGAGGTAAACTCCAGCAGCGACCGGCCGGGAAAGTTCAGCCTCCCCACCACGTACGCGATGAGGAACCCCACCAGGGCCGACGGCACCGCCGCGATGGCCGCCAGGCGAGCGGTGTTGAGGAACACCCCGAGGCCGCTGGTGCGCAGCGCCTCGTAGTGCTCAAGGGTAAAGGTGTTGTTGAAGCCCCACAGCTTCACGAAGCTGCCGAAGAACACCGAGGCGTAAAGCATGATCCCCAGCAGCGTCCACAGCACAAAGGCGGTCACCATCGGGTACTCTAGGGCCCCGGGTAGAGGGCTTGGGTGGCCGCCCGTGGGCTTCCCCGTCACGGTGACGTAGGAGGCCTTCCGGAGCCAGTAGTGCTGCAGTAGGAACACGCCGACGGTCATAAGCAGCAGGATGACGCCGTAGACGGCCGCCTCGTGCTGGTTGAAGCGCCCCTCGATGGCGAAAAACACTTCCGTCGGCAAAAACGGCACGCCGCCGCCGAGGATGAGCGGGTTGCCGAAGTCGGCGAGGCTCTCGATGACGCACAGCAAAAACGCGTTGGCCACGCCCGGGCGCAAAAGGGGCCATGTGACGGTGTGGAACAGGCGCCAGCGGGAGGCGCGGAGCGTCTGCGCCGCCTCCTCCATGGCCGGGTCCAGGGAGCGCACGACGCCCGTCAGCACCAGGTACGCGAGGGGCGTAAAGGCCAGCACCTGCGCGACGCCGACGCCCAGGGGGCCGTAGAACGCGGTGGTGTTCATCCCCAAAAGCCGGTTGGTGATGAAGCCCTGCCGTCCGAACATGTAGATCATGGCCAGGCCCAGCACAAACGGCGGCGTGATCATGGACAAGGTGGAGAAGGGCCCCATCAGCGACCGGATGGGAAACCGGCTGCGCTGGGCCAAGAGGGCAAAGGAGAGCCCCAGCGCCGTCGAGACAAGGCCGACGCTTAAGGCCAAGAGCACGCTGTTGCGCAAGGCCCCGAAGCCTGTGTACAGGGCCGAGAGGCTGTAGCCGCACCCGGCGGCGACGAGGGTCCACGCCCCGATGCGCCAGGCCTGCCGGCCCAGTTCTTGCCGGTGCCGGACCAGTTGTACCGCCAGGGCCACAACCCCCGCCGCCAGGCCGACCCACTGGGCGAGCCGGCGCTCGCTGAGGTCGGTCCACGGGTTTTCAAAGAGGAAGAACGTCGGTGAGCGCAGCGTTTGGCGGAACACGTCCAGGGTGAACTCGCCCCTCACCCAGACGCTGGTGGCCAGCATCGCCCCAAGAGGATAGAGGATGAAGACCGCAATGAACACGGCCAGCCACAAGATCGCCCCGCCCGCAAACGGCTCCACCCGCAGCCAGCCGCTGTAGGACAGGGAGATGCCGGCGATGCTCAAAAACCCGAGGAAAACGATGATGGCCCCAAGGCCGAAAGGTTCGCCGCGCCCAAAAAGCTGCGCCAGGGTGGCGGCTGCACCCACAACGGCCAGGCCCAGCATGGCCTGGCCGGTGGCCCGGGTCGGT